>JABJKO010000317.1 GCA_018660305.1 Rhodospirillaceae bacterium | reverse complement strand
CGCGCGCCGTCCGGCGCGCTGAAAGTATCCGGTGGACTTAAACCGGACACCACTGCGTCAAACCCGAAGATGAAGAGGGGTTTAGCGGCGGGTGACAGGTGAGAAATATTTCGAACAAAATTTATCACCCGCGCCCGATAACACTTTGTTATCCTTCCCAGCCCCATCCTCCGGCCTATGATTTTGGCCCCTTCAGACGGCGTGGCTTGAGATGACCGATTACACCCCTCCCCTCCGGGATTTACAGTTTGTCGTGGAAGAGCTTGTCGGGATCGATGCCCTCACCACCCTTCCCGGCTGGGATGCCATCGCCGCCGAAGACGTGGCCGCCATTTTCGACCAGGCGGGAAAGTTCGCGGCGGAGGAGTTGGCGCCGCTCAACCGTGTTGGCGATCTGGAGGGCAGCCGGCTGGAGAACGGCGTGGTCTCCACCCCGGCCGGATTCAAGGAAGCCTATGCCGCCTTTGTGGAGGGCGGCTGGTGCACCATCGCCCATGAGGAAGATCACGGCGGGATGGGGCTGCCCAGGCTTGTCGCCACCGCGGTCTGGGAGATGTGGAACTCGGCCAATATGGCCTTCACCCTGTGCCCGCTCCTGACCGAAGGCGCCGCCGCGCTGCTCGCCGAGCATGGCGATGACGGGCAAAAAGACTATTGGCTGCCCAAACTGGTCACCGGCGAGTGGACCGGTGCCATGGTCATCACCGAACCGCAGGCCGGCTCCAACGTAGGCGCCATTGCCTGTAAGGCGGTCCCCGATGGCGACCAGTACAAGCTGCACGGCCAAAAAACATTTATCAGCTGGGGCGAGCACGACATGACGGACAATATCGTCCATCTGGTGCTGGCCCGCATCGAAGGCGCACCGGCGGGCAATCGCGGCCTGTCGCTGTTCCTGGTGCCCAAATTCCTGCCGGGTGACGACGGCCAGCCCGGCGCCCGCAACGATATGCGGGCCATCGCGGTGGAGGAAAAGCTGGGGATCCATGCCAGCCCCACCTGTGTCATGGCCTATGGCGAAAATGACGGTGCCGTGGGCTGGCTGGTGGGTGAGGAGAACAAGGGGCTTCTCGCCATGTTCACCATGATGAACGCGGCCCGCATGGCGGTGGGTCACGAAGGAATCGGCGTCGCCGAGCGCGCCTATCAGCAGGCAAGGGCCTATGCCGGGGAACGGCTTCAGGGCCCCGACCCTGACTCCGAAAGCGGCAGCCAGATGGCGATCATCCGCCATGCCGATGTGCGCCGCATGCTGCTGTCCATGAAGGCACGGCTTGAGGCCATGCGCGCCATCGCGCTGGAGGCGGCCCTATCGGTGGATCTCGCCGCACGCCATCCGGAAGCGGAAATCCGCACCCTTCAGGCCGCCCGCGTCGGTGTCTATACGCCCATCGTCAAGGCCTGGTGCACCGACGGCGCGGTGGAGATAGCGTCCACCGCCCTTCAGATCCACGGCGGGGCGGGGTTTATCGAGGAAACCGGCATCGCCCAGCATCTCCGGGATGCTCGAATCACGCCCATCTATGAGGGTACCAACGGAATACAGGCGCTCGATCTGGTCCGGCGCAAGCTGGCCGGTGATGCCGGTCAGACCATCGGTGCCATAATCGAGGAAATGCGTCAGTTCGACGGGATTCTGCAGGCGGAAACCGACAGCCCGGCGCTGGTGGTCATCCGCGGCCGCCTGGCCGAGGCCGGTGCGGCACTGGCCCGCACCACCCACCGCCTGCTGGATGCCGCCCATAATGAGCCCGATCTCGCCGATGCCGGCGCCGTGCCCTATCTCGATCTGTTTGGCACCGTGCTGGGCGGCTATCTCATGGCGCGGGCCGCGGTTCTCGCCAATGCTCAAATGGCGGCTGGTGGGGATTCCGACGGATTTTACGCCACCAAGTTAGCCACCGCCGAATATTACGCCTCGGCCATCCTGCCCCGGGCGCTGGCACTGGAACAAGCGGCAACGGGCGGCGCCGCCGCTGTTTTTGGCATAAATGAACGGGAATTTTAGGAAAACTCAGCAGACCGCAACGGGCCGGTAGCACGGTAAGATTCTGTTAGCAAAAAACAGCGAGCCGAACGAGTATTTTTGCTTGCAAAAATTCACGGAATAAGCGAAAGAACCCGGCCCGCAATTAGTGGAATTTCTCACCTCAATTTGGAGTACAGGTCGGATGGCGCAGAAGACGTCCCTGGCACAGGAAGCAATTCTTCCTGAGATTGATTTCGCGAATTCCAATAACGTGATCGCCACACCTGACGAGATCGCCCTGGTCCAGCCGGTCCCCCAGCCAAAGGACTATTTCGTCCAGCGAGACGGCATGCTCTTCGCCGGCAGTCACGTCCTGGCGGATTTGTGGGGCGCCCAGAATCTCGACAATCAGGAATTGATCGAACGAGCCCTGCGGGCGGCTATCGAGGCCTGTGGCGCCACCCTGCTTCATATCAATCTTCACACCTTCACCGAAGGCGGCGGTGTCTCCGGGGTCGCGGTTCTGGCCGAATCCCATATCAGCGTCCACACATGGCCGGAACGCCAATTCGCCGCGTTCGATATATTCATGTGCGGCGGGTGCGATCCGGAAAAAGCGCTGCGTGTCCTGCGGGCGCATTTTCAGCCCACCGACATGCAGGTCAATCTGCACCGGCGGGGCATCGTGGCGTGACGGAGCGCTGGTTCCACGAAACGCTCTACCCTGATTTCCGACAGTCCCTTTACATCGAAGAAATCCTGTTCGAGGGCCGCACGGCCTTTCAGGATGCAGTGATTTTTCGCAACCCGCGCTTCGGCCGGGTGCTGACGCTGGATGGCGTTGTCCAGACCACGGAAAAGGACGAGTTCTGCTATCACGAGATGATCGCCCATGTGCCCATGGTGGCCCATGGCGCGGCCCGACGCGTGCTGATCATCGGCGGTGGCGATGGCGGTGTCCTGCGCGAGGCGTTAAAACATCCGCTGGAGGCGGCGGTGATGATCGAGCTCGACGAAACGGTGGTGAATATCTGCCGCGAACATATGCCGACCCTGAGCGCCGGTGCCTTCGACCATCCCCGCGCCGATCTCCGCTTCATGGACGGTATCAAGTTCGTCGCCGAAACCGACGAGCGCTTTGATGTGATCATCGTCGATTCCACCGACCCCATCGGCCCCGGCGAAGTGCTGTTTACCCCGGAATTCTATGGCGATTGCGCCCGCTGCCTGACTGAAAAGGGCATACTGGTCACCCAGAGCGGCGTGACCTTCATGCAGGATGGAGAGGCCGCGGGAACCTATCAGCGCATGAAATCACTGTTCACCGATGCCAGCCTTTACATCACCCAGGTGCCCACCTATGCGGCAGGTTTTATGACCTTCGGCTGGGGCTGCCATAGTATTGAGCCGCGCCGCACGCCGGTGGACGAAATCACACGCCGCGTGGCCCAACTCGATCTGAAAACCCGCTATTACTCTCCCGCAATCCACACTGCCGGCTTTGCGTTGCCCGGTTATGTGGAAATTCTGATACGCGACTAGGATCACGCTCCGCCCCAAAAGGATAGTATTCCTGACGGCCCGAATGGGCCGAATTCGTCCTATGGGACCATATAATGGTACCAACCCATTGATTTTTATAAAGACTTCCTTAACCACAATCGCGGGAGATTAGCCGCGCTTTATGATAACCAGCAATGGAATTGAATAGTGGGTTTTGCAACCTCACTCTTCAGAGACATAACCTGTTTCTTGGGCCAGAAAACGCTCACAGCGTTCTGCGGCCTCTGGCTGTGTACGATGTCAGGGCTCCTCGCGACCGGTGGCCAGACTGCGAGCGCGGCAAATCACTCGAGAATCCTGTTTATTGCGTCCTATAGCCCATCCTTCCATTCCTTTTTCAAACAGATCGACGGTCTAAAGGCCGGGCTGGCGGAAGCCGGTCACCAGGAGAACAAATACGTTCTGGATATCGAGTTCCTCGACAGTAAACGGTTTCCCCTGGGGCTCAGGGAACAGGAGCTTCACCAGACCCTGGTCTATAAACTCAATCAGCTTCCGCGTTATGACGTCGTCGTTACAGCCGACGACAATGCGCTGAATTTCGCGAAAAGCAGGCAGGACACGCTTCTTGAAGGCTCACCCATCGTCTTCCTGGGTGTCAATAATCGCAATCTCGCATCGGCACAGAATGCGAACCCGAATATTGTGGGTGTCGTCGAGCAAACATCCCTTGGCGACACGCTGTCCCTGGCGGCGCAGCTCTTTAATCGGTACGGGCCGGTACAGGTCATCCATGACGATACGCCGACGGGTCGGATCAACCGGCGGCAGCTAAACAATGTGCTTAAGGCCCGCCCGGACCTGGCCGTCAACCAGCTTTCATTGAGTGAGCTGACCTACGACGAGCTCTTGGGCCGGCTCGCATCATTGCCGGCTTCCACACCCATATTCCTGAACTCCGTCCATCGCGATGCCTACGGTCAGAATCTCGATATCAGAGATTTCATGGCCCGGCTTCGAAAAGTATTTTCAGGTCCCGTCTTCACGGTTCAACGGGACGCCATTGGCAAAGGCGCTCTTGGAGGAAAAATCGTCAGCCACTTCGAACAGGGCAGGGCCGCCGCCGGGCTCGCGTCGAAATTGATGCACGGGGTCGCCAGCGAGACGCTTCGCGTCGTCATGCGTAGCCCCAATGTCTATATGTTCGATTATGCCGAACTTAACCGGCTGGGAATTAACCATTCGATGTTGCCGCCGGACTCACAAATTATCGGTGCGCCGCAATCGACCGTCGAAAAGTACATCTACTGGATTTCCGGGGCGGCCGTCCTCATTGCCCTCCAGACCGCCTTTATCGTTCTCCTTACCCTGAACACCCGTCGGCGCCGGCATGCCGAAATTTCCCTGCGGGAAAGCGACGCCAGGTTCAGAGCGTTTTTCGATAACTCGCCATCAATGATGTATGTCAAGGACCGCCAACACAGGCTGACCTTTGTCAACGCGCAGTACCTCGCCCTGTATGGCGCAGAGGCCAGCGAAGTGATTGGCCAGAGGGGCGGATCAAAGCTGACCACGGCGCAACGAACAAAGGTCGAAGAAAATGACCGCAGGGTGATGGACCAGGAAATAACCGTGAACGATACCGTTCCCATATTGTTGAGTTCCGGTAAGACACGCCAGTTCTATATGACTAAATTTCCCGTCTATGGCGCAAATGGCGACGTCACTGGAATCGGCGGCATCAACACCGACGTAAACGAACTGCACGAACGCGAGCAGGAACTCCGGGAAGCCAAGGCAACCGCGGAAAAGGCGGCTTACGAGGCCGATGCCGCGAATCGAAGCAAGTCGACGTTTCTGGCAACCATGAGCCATGAAATTCGGACGCCCATGAACGGCGTTCTTGGCACTGCTGATCTGTTGGCCCATACGGCCCTTTCAGAAGATCAGCGCGAGCTGGTCGATATGATGAAGGAATCGGGAAAATCCCTGCTGGATCTGCTCAACGACATCCTGGATCTCTCCAAGATCGAAGCCGGTGGGGTCGAGTTGGAAGAGCGGGATTTTTATATTGAGGAGCTGATCAAGGCCACCAATAATCTCTGGGCACAGCCCGCAAGGGACAAAGGCCTGGATTTCTCAATTCACAATCAGATTTCCGACTGCAAGGCCATCCTGAGCGACAGAAACCGCCTCAGACAGATCCTCAATAATCTGATTGGCAATGCGATCAAATTCACCTCCGAAGGGCGGGTGGAGATCACCGCGAGCGACACCCTTGTCGATGACGAAACCGTTCAACTCCGCTTCGAAATCCGCGATACCGGCATCGGCATATCAGAAGACCATATGGAAAAAATCTTCGAGCCGTTTACCCAGGCGGACAGTTCCACAACGCGGACTTTCGGTGGCACCGGGCTTGGGCTGACGATCTGTAAAAACCTTGCCGAAATGCTGGGCGGCGACATCGGCATCGAGAGCACACTGGGCGAAGGCTCCAATTTCTGGTTTACCATCACGGCCAAACGGGCGATGGCCGGACAGCCTCGCAACAACGGTCCGACGCCCTCCCCGTCGCAAAGCGCCGTCCGCAATGACAGACCGCTTCACATCCTGGTGGCCGAAGACAACGAGCTCAATCAGAGGATAATTTCGTGGATGCTGACGCCGTTAAATTGCCAGTTCGATATTGTGGGCGACGGCCTTGAAGCGGTCGCCGCCGTGGCGCGGTCCCGCTACGATGTGGTCCTCATGGATGTTCAGATGCCGGGTATGGACGGCATTACAGCGACCCGGAAAATCCGCGCGGTCGACGGCCCCCATAAGGACATTCCGATCATCGCCCTGACGGCGAACGCCATGCAGGGCGATGCGGAAAACTACCTGAAGGCGGGGATGACCGATTATGTCTCCAAGCCCATCGACCAGCGGAAGCTCCTGGAGACCATTACCCGTCTCGCGGATATCACCATGCCGGAATTCGATGAGGCGGCGCTCTCCGCCGAGATGGACGCCGGCGGATCAGGCAACACGGGCAAATCCGACGCAGAGGAAGAAATCAAAGACCTGATGGGCGATCTCGATGACCTTCTCGATGGGACCGGCCGCTAGATCGTTAGCCCCTCCTATTAGGGCCTACTGCGGCGCGGCGAGCAGCAGGACCCAGTAATCCTTGAAATTGACCGACCCGGGATCAGGGTCGACGCGCACATGGGCCAGCCCCATATGGGTTGCACCTTTGAGCAGCAGGTTCTGGCGGTGACCGGGGCTATCGATCCAGCTCTCGATGGCATCGGCGGGACCCACCATGCCGGCAGCGATATTCTCCGCCGCCAGACGCCAGATATAGCCGGCCTCGATGACCCGCTTTCCCATGTTAGAGCCATCGGCGCCCACATGGCTGAAGAAATCCCGGTCTGCCATGGCCCGCGCATGACGCCGCGCCGCCTTGGTCAGCCGCGCATCCACGGTGACGGTTCCCCGGTCATGATCGCTTCGGTACTGATTGATTTTGGCGATGGCGGCGGCGAAAGCTTCGGTCTCCGCCGCGTTGGCGGTGGCGCCCGCAACCAGCACCAGCAGGAGGGCCGTCAATCCGATAAATTGTCGGCTACGCCGTGCCATCCGCGCGCGCCGCATCGGCGGCCTGCTCCTTGAGCAGTTTGCGGTCGATCTTATTGGTTCCGGCCAGGGGCAGCACATCCATGAAAAACACCCGGCGGGGGTGGGCATATGCCGGCGCATTGGCCAGCGCGTGCTGCTTGACCGCCTCTTCCGTGATGTCGCGGCCGGCCTTGGGCACCACGAAGGCATGGGGCACGTGAGCCTTTAGCATATTGGGCGCCGGAACGACCACGGCCTGCATGATATCCGGATGGCGCTCCAGCATGGTTTCCACATCGCCGGGATAGATATTCTCACCGCCGGTGACGAACATGTCGTCGGCCCGGCCGATGAAATACAGCCAGCCGTTTTCATCGCGCCGCAGAATATCGCCGGTATCGAGCCAGCCGTCTTTCAGACATTTGGCGGTCTCCTCGGACAAATTGTGATAACCCAGCATGACGCCGGGGTTCCTGGTATGGAGCACGCCCTGATTGTCGTTCGGCCCGCCGGTGAAGCGAATTTCCACGTCGGGCAGCGCGCAACCCACCGTATTGCGCGGCCGTTCCAGCCCATCGGGATGCTTCCACGACAGCAGCACGGGACCGCCTTCGGTGATGCCGTAATTAAGGTTGATACGGGCCTGGGGAAAGGCCGCCTGCACATTGTCGAGCAGGACCTCGGAGGCCGGCGCCGAGCCCATGCTGATGGCCCGCACCGAGCCGCGGTCGGTTTTCGCCAGCAGCTCTTCCTGCTGCAGCATCAGCGCGTACATGGTGGGCACGCCGGTCAGCATGGTCAGGCGGTAGCGCTCGATGGCGCGGATATATTGTTCGGCGTCGAACCGCGCCAGAAGCACCACCCGGCCACCCGCCGCCAGGGCCGATTTCACCGCCAGAAGCGCGTTCTTATGATACAGCGGCGCCGAGATCACGCCGCAATCGTCCGCCGTCATGTCGCGGCTGGAAACCAGCTGGGCGATCTCCCAGCGCTGGCCTTCATGATGCAGCAACACGCCCTTGGGCCGTCCGGTGGAGCCGGACGTATAGGGCTGCTCGGCGATATCCGCCGGGCCGGGCCGGAAGGTCTCGAACGGGCCGGGATCGCCGAAATTCCTGTAGGCATCGCCGAACACCACCGTCTTCGTGCCGGCTGCGCATAGCGCTTCGAATTCGGGATCGCAGAACACGATCCGTGCATTTGCGTCGGCGACAATGAACTGGACCTGGTCGGCCGGCAGCTTGGCGTTGATCATAACCGGCACGCAACCGGCACGCATGGCGCCGAACATCACCTCGACGAACTCCACCCGGTTCAGGGCGATGATGGCAACCCGGTCGTCCTTGCCGAGACCGGCCTTGACCAGACCCCGCGCGACCGCATCACAGCGCGCGTTCAGCTCACGAAAAGATATTTCCTGGGGGTTATGTTCATCATAGAGATCGACGATTGCGATGCGCTCGCTATCCCCATAGGCGGCAAAAACGTCTCCTAAATTGCCGCTGTCTTCCTTCATGGCGTGATGACGATTTTCCCGATGACTTCGCGGTCTTCCAGCAGACGCACACCTTCGGCTGTCTGATCGAGCGGCAGCACGGTGTCGATCACCGGCTTCAGCTTACCTTCCTGGATCAGATCCATCAGGGTCGAGAGATCTTCCGGCAGCCAGCTATTTGAGCCCAGGATCTTGAGTTCGAACGTCCAGACGTAACGCAGATCGGTCTTGGGATCGAACCCGGCGGTCGCACCACAGGTCATGATCTTGCCGCCGCGCCGCGTCACCTTGAAGGACGGCACCCAGGTATCGCCACCGGTAAAGTTGATTACCGCGTCAACGCCGCCTTCGTACTTGCGGCGGTGCGGCTTGGTGAACTTCTCGTAGATGACTTTGACGAAAT
>JABJKO010000073.1 GCA_018660305.1 Rhodospirillaceae bacterium | reverse complement strand
GGGTATGCTTGGGGCGATGCTTGAGGACGGCCAGCAAAACTTCTTTTGCCTCTTCGGGCTTCTTCGATACGATCGCGACAGCGGCGAGATTGGCCGCGGCGTCCGCAGCGTCGGGCTTTAGTTGCAAGGCTCGTCGAAATGCGACCTTGGCGCTCGCCGGATCACCCTTCGAAAACTGAAGCAACCCTTCCACAGTATACCCCAGCGCCCTTTCCGGGTGTCGTTCCTGTAACCGTTCGACGGCTTCTAAAGCTTCGTCGTATCTTTTCTGCCCAGCCAGATTGAGAATGAGAGCGATTTCAGCGCGAGCGAGATCGGTATCTTTTTCCACGGCTCTTTTTAGTTCTTCAATTCCGAGGTCAGTCTGACCCAGCGCTATTTGCGAAGCGCCCAATGCGGCACGGGCCCGGGTATTTTCCGGATTGAGCTTGACCGCCTTTTGAAAATAGTCGCCGCTCTTTTGTAAATCTCCGGCCATATTACTGGCCCGGCCAATGGCGAGTAGAAGGTTGACGTTGTCCGGCTGGTCTTTAGCAGCGGATTCAAGGGTTTTTGTCGCTTCGGATACTCTGTTTTGCCGGAGCTGAACCTCACTCAATAGCATCTTCGCTTCATTGTGGGACGGGTTGGCCTGAACATATTGCTGAAGATACTGTGCGGCCTGTTCGTATTCTTTCTTGGCAAAGGCCGAAGCGCCCGCGATCAGCATGCTCTGGGTGTGCCTCTTGTAAACCCCCAGCACGGTGCTGCTGGTATTGTAGGCGGTGATGAAATCCCCGGAGCGGAAGGCGGCCAAGGCACGCAGATAATTGAGCTGGATGTTTTTTGGGCTCCGCGCGAGAAGCGGTTTCAAATTGGAAATCGCCCCCTTATAATTTTTTGAGGAAATCAGGGCGTTTATCAGGCCGGCGTGAAATGCGACACGCGTGGGGCGTTGGGCGATAAGAGCCCGGTAAAACTTCTCGGTCTCCGCAAAATCCTTCTTCAGAAAATGAAAACGCGCCTGAAACTCCAGAACATCGATATTCTCCGGCGCAATCGCAATCGCCTTGTCCAGAAGTTCCTTACCCTTTGCACGATCATCGCTTGCGATGGATAAACCGGCTAATCCCAGAAATGCGCCAAACGCCTTTGGGTCTGCCGCCAGCGCGTCGTTAAAGCTCTTATTTGCTTCGGTGTGGTTTTTGAGCCCCGAATGGGCGCGCCCACGCACGACCATGATCCGCGCCCTGAGATCGTCGCTCATGTCGGATCTGACGCCGGCAATTTTGAGCACGTCGTGAAGTTTCCCGACGCTCAGCTTCGCCCGCGCCAGCAGCGGAATGATCGCATATTCCAGCGTACCGCCCTGTCCAATCGCGGTCTCGAGGGTCGTTTCAGCGGAAAGCCAATCCCCCAGATCAAGATAGTTGCTACCCAGAATGAAGCGCGCGTCCTGATTGTCCCGATTGATCCGCAAGGCGTTCTTCGCCTCGATGATGCTTGCCTGTAGGTCGCCCTTGTCCCGATATTCCTGAGCACGCGTCAGGAAATCGTCCGAGTTCTCTGCCTCATCACAGGCTGAGATCATGAGCGATGCGATCAGCACAGCCGCCACGGCAATTCCGAGCTTTTTCGGGCGGCCATCTAAGGCACTGAAATATTTGAACATATTGATGAACTCTTTGCGGTTTCGTGGTCGCCGACAAGCGATAATACAGGTCCCTTAGCCTTACGCTGCTTAGGCTAAAGAAAGGCTTAAATTTATAAGCAGAAACGGCTATTTTGCCCGAAAAACTGCGGTTCGCAGCCGGTGGGTCCGGCTGATCGGACGCCAATCGCAGCGAAACAAGCATCAACTAGGAATGGGGTAAATACGAGCGCAGAATAGTCTACGGATACTGCCCTAGGGCTCCAAATCGATCTGGAGAGCCGTCATAACCCGGTTATGCATATTGTAGGCGCCAATCAGCACGGCTAGCTCGACGATCCGCCGATCATCGAAATGATCCGGCAGAACATCAAAAACAGAATTGGCGACGTGCACGTCCCTTGTCATGCTGTCGGCAAAGGCCAGGGCGGCCCGCTCCCGCGCATCGAACAGAGGGGAATTTTCCCAATCCTTCAGCGCCTCCCATTCTTCAGGGGTCACCCCCTCCGCCTCGGCCAGTTGCGGCACATGCTGGCGGATGACATAGGGCACGTCATTGAGATAGGCGATGCGGATGATGACGATTTCCCGTAACCGCCCATCCAGCTGCGTCTTCCATCGAACCGCACCGAGATGTTCAAACCAGCTATCGGCCAACGGCGGGCTGTTCAGCAATAGCCGGTAGACATTGATCAGAGACCCGCGGCGTCCGCTTCGGATCTTGTCCACCAGCCCGGTGAGATCCGGATCATCGGTCCCCTCCACATATGTAACCCGTGCCATGCTGTTTCTCCCCGGCGCAGACGATCAGGCGGTCAGGCGAATCAATAGATCAGCCGTCTCCCGGGGCATGGTGGCCATCGGGAAATGAAGACTGGGGATCTCCTCACCGATCCAGCCCGGTTCGGCTTGCGCCCATTCCATGTAGCTTCTGAAGTGATGCGAATTGCTGATACCGGCGAGCACATAGGCCTTCTTTGGAACGCGATTGAAGTTGCCTTCAAGCCGAATGGCTTCCAGTTGCGGTGCCAACGGGTGCAGACAGGTGCGGGCAATAAAAGCCTCCCGTTCCGCCGCATCTTCGATACCGGTATCCAGCAACAGGGACGACGGGATACCCAGCCCGCCCCCTTCTTCCTCCGCAAGTTTGATGACCGTTGCCTTGCGGTCGGGCGGGACCAGGTCAAGCATGGCCTGACCGTCTTCCGGCAGCGCCGCATCCAGATAGATCAGGGCGCCCAGCTTGTCCGTTATCCGGTCCGCCACACCTGTGGCAACCATACCGCCGTAGCTGTGTGCCACCAGCGCGACGTCCTCAAGACCCTCATATTCGATGACATTTACGAGATCCTGAATATGGGTCTGCAAGGTGATGTCCTTACTCAAAAGATGCGCCCGTTCACCCATGCCGCTGAAAGTCGGGGTGTAGACAACATGTCCCGCATCGCGGAGATGATCCGCAACCGCCCGCCAGATCCATCCGCCGCACCAGGCACCATGAACCAGAACAAAAGTCGTCATAGCGCGCCCCTTGGTTTAATCGGTTTCGCTCACTCCCTGGTCGCAGATCCTTACATTCCGTCTCCGGGAGAACAAGGGCAACGAATTGGAGGGTCTCATTTAATCCCTGACTTAAAGGCCGGCGTACTGCAAACCCAGATTGTTATGATCCCCCCAGCGTGCTACCCTATATGCAATTTAGTTATTGATATGCACAGGGTCATCGTCGGGAGCTGGGAATGAAACTCGGGTTTTTCACCATGCCGATCCATCCGCTGGACCGGAACTACACCCAGACATTGAAGGAAGATCGCGAAACCATCATTCTATGCGACAAGCTCGGCTTCTATGACGCTTTCGTCGGCGAACATCTCGCCGACGCGGCCGAAACCATCACCAACTCCATGTTGTTTCTGGCGACCCTGATCCATTCGACGGAGCGGATCAAGCTGGCAACCGGTACGACGAACCTGTCCCATAATCACCCGGTTCTGGTCGCGACCCATGCCGCCATGTTCGATCATCTCACCGAAGGGCGGTTCATCTTCGGCATCAGTCCCGGCACGTTGAAATCGGATCGCGAAGCGGTGGGCATCCTGAATGACGATCACAACAAGATCTTCGCCGACGCGATCGAAGTGATCCTCGCTATCTGGGAACGCGAAGCCCCTTACAAGATCGATTTCCCCGACAATCGTTTCAAGGTCACCACCGAGGAAAGCTTCGATGCCGAGTTCGGCGTCGGCGTCATGCATAAACCTTATCAGAAACCGCATCCCGAGATCGTCGGCACCGTGGTCGCGCCGTTTTCCAAGGGCGTGATCGCCATGGGCGAACGGAACTTCCATCCCCTATCGGCCAATTTCCTGCTCAATAAATGGGTGGGGTCGCACTGGGGCAATTACAGCCAGGGTTGTGGCAACATCGGAAAGACACCCGATCCCAAGGAATGGCGGATCGCCCGCACCATCTTTGTCGCCGACGATGACAAGGTCGCCACGGCCTATGGTAAAACGGACGAGAACAGCCCCTACCGCTTCTATTACCACCAACTCTATACCAAGCTGAAGAAAAGCGGCCGCCATACGGTTTTCAAGTACGAACGGGACGAGCCGGACGAAGCGGTCACCCTCGACCGCATCTGCGATGATCTGGTGATCAGCGGAACGGTCAACAACGTGGTGGATCAGATCCTCGCGTTCCGTGAGGAAGTCGGCGATTTTGGCGAACTCGTGGTCGCCGGCATGGATTGGGTCGACGAGAGCCTGACCAAACGGTCCCTGCAACTCCTGGCGGAAGAGGTCATGCCGCGGGTCAACGAAGCGCTCGGCAGCCCGGACATCATCGCCAGTGCCGCGGAGTGATCCAAACACGTTTGCGGAGCAATTAAAGCGTTATTCCGCCGCGTCCTGATAGGACGGGATCACGCGATCCTCAGCCGCCACGTATTTCCGAGGATCGAACAGGTTCGGGTTTAGATGGTGGTTCTTATGAAAATAGAGCCCGAAACAGGTCTTGTTGACGATCCTGTAGAACAGATTGTTATCCAGGTTCTTGATCTCCACCGTATCGTCATCCGAAGCATGGGTGCTGTAATTGAAATCCGCATATAGAAGATTCTTGTTCACGATGGTCGCGACGAAGAAGAACGAGAACACCACCGGCCCCAAGACCAGAAACCAGAACAGGGCCTTGAGAAGCTGATTTACGGGCAACACATAGGACAGTTGCGCCCACGTCTTTCTGGTCTTTTCGTTTTCGCCATGCCGCTCGAAATAGTTTCTCCGGAGGGTCTGTCCGATGGTTGTCTTGAAGCTGTTCAGGAACTGCCAGAAGGTGAGACCCTGTGTCGGATGCGGGTCGTTTTCCACCTCGTCCGAATACCGGTGATGCATGTTGTGGACAATGTGCCAGTCGGGAAATCCTACAAGCTGAAAGACCGCACAGGCTTCTCCCATAATGCGGGACACCAATCCGTTGTTAAAAAAATTCTTGTGGGCGGCGTTATGCAGAAAAGTAGAAACGATGAGGGTGGTGGGAAGGGATGCCAAAATCATCGCCAGACCCCACGGCACCGTCTGCCAGCCAAAGTTAAAAATTGTTACCGCGAGGAAATATATGAATGACAGGCAGATAAGACTAAATTTCGGCGAGATAAACAAAATTAACCCTGGCAGGTAATACAAAATAATTTCCAGGCCGGGGGGGAATGAATAAAAAAAGAATACATTCAATACAGAGAATATAACGATATGCACGTAATAGTATCTGTTAATATAGTTGTACTGGTTGTTAAACCCTCGCTGCATCGCAAAAATATTCTTCACGTCCTACTACTCCGGTTCCTACCTAGTTCAACTACGCGCGTGCAAAACGTCGCATACAACAGCATGCAAGATTCATGCCAACCGGGTTAACTTGGCCTATTCCGCGGCTGACGATGGTTAAGGGACTGACGCCTCGGGCCCAGTTGTAAAATCTACCGACATATAAAAGATTAACGGCGGAAATTTCGGCGTAACCGATATTATGGGCAAACGCGCTTTACGACGCGTCCCCGCGGTCAGAATGGTCCGGAGACAGACTCAGGAATTTATCAATTTGTGGGAGGTGCGCCGCCGAAGGCCTGGCCAAGAAGTCCTTTGAGATCATCCCTGGAATACGGACGCGGATTGGACGCGCCTACCCCCATGACCGCCTCGACAGCCTTTTCCAGCCCGTCATCGGGTACACCGAGCGCCTTGTAGCCGGTTGCCAGACCGATCCGGGCATTCAAATCGTAGAGTCCCCGGGCCGCATCATCGACGCCCAGCGCGCGCTCGATACGCTTCATTGCCTCGGGTGCGGCCTCCCTGTTGAAGGCCACGCCGTAAGGCACCGAAACAGCATGGGATTCCGCATGGGTGAGATCAAACAGACTGCGGCAACGCTGTGCGATGGCGTGCGAAAGCCCCTGCTTGGCGCGGAACATGGCGGAATGCCACGCGCCATACATTGCGTCATAGCGAGCCTCGCGGTCGGTGGGATCATCAACGATCCGCGGCAGGCTTCTTCCCAAACGCCGGATGGCCTCCTCGGACAAATCCTGCACCACCGGATTGGTCTCGGCGCTGTAGAGCGACTCCACCGCATGGTTCATGGAATTCATACCGCTCGCCGCGGACATCTGCACAGGAAACCCGAGAGTCAGTTCCGGGTCATAGATGACGGTCTTGGGCAGCGCGTCAGGTGTGTGTCCGCCGGTCTGCTCCCACCCCTTCCGGGTGTACCAGTTTGCCGCCATCTCCGATCCCGAATAGCTGGTCACCACCGCTATGGCGGGGAGTTTGGTATGAGCGGCGGCGGCCTTGAGCAACCCCACCGGTGAGCCTCCACCGATGGCGATAATGCCATCGCAATCTTCCGCCTTGAGTTCCGCCATGATGCGATGAAAGGCTTCCTCCGGCATGGCGGTCAGTCCGGCATCGCACACATGCGCCTCGGCCGGCTTGACCTGCTCGGCAAGCTGTTGTCCCAACGCGATGCGACCCGGCGAACAAATTACGATGGGCCGGCTGAGAGACAGCCGTTCGACCTCGCCGCGCAGTGACTGCAAGGCGCCGTAACCGAATAGGACCCGGGGCGGAACGGGGTTGTAAGCAAAGACATCCTGCACAATTCTACTCCCAAATTTCTATGTCCCTGACCCTAATCGAACATCGACAACCCGTCACCCGCAACCCCGGTGAAGACAGCACCGGTGACGGTAAAGTACACTTGGCGAAAGCGAATTTGGAAAACGGATAATGGCGTCAGAAAATTCATTGTTGATCAAGGGTGGGCGGGTCCTGACCGGTTCCGCCGATCCGCATGTACCGGACATTCAGGATGTCCTGATCACCGGAACCAAAATCGCCGAGATCGGACACAGTCTCGACCCGGACGGTGCGACCATCCTCGATGCCACCGACCGGCTGGTCGTCCCCGGTTTCATCAACGCCCATTACCATTCCCACGACACGCTGGCAAAAGGCGTTATGGAAGAAACACCGCTGGAGACATGGCGTCTGCTGGCCCTGCCGCCGGCCTATCCCAAACGCAGCCGCGAGGAAATCAAGGCGCGGACTCTCCTGGGCGCGCTGGAATGCCTGCGCTCGGGCATGACCACCGTGCAGGACATGGTGACGCTCTATCCGTTTGATCCGGAGCATCTCGACGTGGTTGTCGAGGCCTATGAAGAGATTGGCATCCGTGCAGTCGTCGCCCTGCAATATGGCGACATCAAGGGCATCGACACCATTCCGTTCTGGCGCGAAATATTTCCCGAGGAACTGCACGGCAGCCTGTCCACCGCCGCCGAGCCCGACCCGGGTTTCGATCAGCTCGCCTATTTCACCGACACCTATCTGGAAGCGGAATCGACCAGCGACCGCATCGGCTGGGCGTTGGGTCCATCAGCACCGGAGCGCTGCTCCCCTGCCCTGATAGAGCGCACCGTAGCGCTGTCAAAAAAATACGATCTGCCAATCTTTTCCCACATATACGAATCCAAGGGCATGGCCCTGCAGGCGCGCATGGAATATCCGCAGCATGGCGGATCGCTGATCCGGCGGCTCAAGGAAGAAGGGCTGCTGGGCCCACGTCTCAATCTGGCCCACAGCGTCTGGCTGACCGCCGAAGAAATCGATCTTCTGGCGGAGACAAACACCAACGTGGTGATCAACCCGCTGAGCAATCTAAAACTAAAAAGCGGTATCCCGCCCATCCGCGCGTTGCAGGATGCCGGCGTCAGCCTCGGACTGGGCTGCGACAATTGTTCGTGCAGCGACGCCCAGAACATGTTCCAGGCCATGAAGCTGTTCTGCCTGATGACCGCGGTGAGCCATATTGACGGTGGCCCGGCGCAGGCGCCACAGGCATTCAAGGCGGCCACAACGGGCGGGGCCCATGCGGTGGGGCGCGATGACGATTTGGGTCAGATTGCTGTCGGTCACAAGGCGGACATGGTTCTGATCGACCTCACCGACCCCTCCTTCCTGCCTCTCAACAGCGCCCTTCGGCAGCTTGTCTATACGGAAGGTGGGCGCGGCGTGAAGACGGTCATTGTCGGCGGGCGGGTGGTGATCGATGACGGGCGGCTGACCACCATGGACGAGGCGGCGCTGTTAAAGCAGATTCTCGACGTGGTCCCGCAGTTTCAGAAAGACTTCAAAGAAATCAAGGCAAGGGTCGAGAAGCTGCAACCCTATCTGCAGGAAGCCCACCGGCGTATCTGGGCCGAGGATGTGGGTATCGACCGGCTTTTCCACGACAGCGTTTACAAGAGTAGCTGAGGACAAGAACCATGAACAAAGATCTCAGGACCTTCATCGGCGAGGCGCGCCAGCTTGGCCCGGCTTATTTCGCCAATGTATCAAAACAGGTTGATCCGGTTTTCGAACCCTGTGTTATCCAGCAGAAACTCGCCGCCGAGGGGCGCTACCCGGTAATCCGGTGCAATGACATCAAGGGATCCAGACTGCCGCTGGCGACCAACATGTTCGGCAGCTACGAGCTTCTCGGCCTGGCGCTCGGCGTCGACCCGGGCCAGCCCAAGGGCGAGATCCTGAAGCGTTTCATCGAACGCGAACAGAATCCCCTGCCGACGCAGACCATCGACGCCAAGGACGCCCCGGTCAAACAGAAGGTGATCACCGGCGACGACATCGATCTTGGCGAACTGCCCATCGTGCATCACGCGGAAAAAGATTCCGGCAAGTATATCACCGTCGGTGTGCTGGTGGTCCGCGACCCGGATTCCGGCGTGCTCAATGCGGGCATGTACCGTCACGAAGTCCAGGGCAAGGATTTGCTCGGCTGCATGTTCAACCCGGCCCATCATGGCGGCTATATCTATCGCCGATACAAGGAGCTCAACAAACGGATGGAGGCGGTGCTGTTCATCGGCCACCATCCCGCCGCCCTGATCGGCACGCTGTGCGAAGGCCCCATGGATCTCAGCGAGCTCGAAGTGATGGGCGGCCTGCTGGGCGAGCCACTGGAAGTAGCCGATGGCGAGACTGTCGACCTTCCCGTGCCGGCCTTTGCCGAGATCGCCATCGAAGGCTATCTCGATCCGGCCAATGAAACCGGCGACGGCCCGTTCGCCGAATTCACCGGCTATTACGGACCCGCCAAGGACCCGGTGGGGCTGATGCATGTGACCGCCATTACCATGCGCGACGATGCCCTCTATCACGACCTCGACCCGGCCCACCAGGAACACAATCTGGCCGGCGCGCTGACCCTGGAGAGCACCGTCTATGAGAGCGTCAAACATCTGACGCCCAGCGTTACCGGTGTCTATATGCCGGTTTCGGGCTCGTGCCGCTTTACGGTTTATGTCTCCATCAAGAAGCGCGTCCCCGGCGAAGGAAAATCCGCCGGCATGGCGGCCCTGACCGCCAATCCCAACATCAAGATGGCCATCGTGGTGGATGACGATATCGACATCTATAACGAGCAGCAGGTGCTGTGGGCCATCGGCACCACGTTTGAAGCCGATCGCGACCTCGCCATGATCCCGGGCGCCATGGGTTCGCACCTCAACCCGTCTGCCTATGGCGAAGTGCGCACGGAATCAGGCCCCATGAACACTAAAGTCATTATCGACGCCACCCGCCCGGCGACGTTACCCTTCGAGACCCGCATCGTGCCGCCCAAGGAAGCCTGGGACCGGATTAAACTGGAGGATTACATCGATGGCTAAACCGCTGGTAATGGTTCTCAACGGGCCCAACCTAAACATGCTGGGCATTCGCGAACCGGAACTCTACGGCACGAAGACCCTCGCCGACGTTGAGGCACTGTGCCATGAGGAGGCGGACCGTCTCGGTGTAGAGGTCGATTGCCGCCAAACCAACCATGAAGGCTATCTGGTGGACTGGATCCAGGAATCCCATGACAAGGCCCTCGGCGTGGTGATAAACGCCGGCGCCTACGCCCGGACATCCCTGGCCATCCACACCGCGGTAAAATCGGTGAGCACACCGGTGATCGAAGTTCACATCACCAACATCTATAATAAGGAAGCCTATCGTCCGCCGTCCTATCTCAGTCATGTGGCGCGCGGCATCATCTGCGGTCTCGGGCTGGACGTTTACCGGCTGGGCCTTCAGGCAGTATGCCAATTAACCGAGCAGAAAAAATGATGAAGCACCGAAATATTCGCGACGCACTCTCACCCCTTGTCCTGCTGTTGTTCCTTTCTCCCTTGGCCACTCAGGCACAGGAGCCGC
Source organism: Rhodospirillaceae bacterium (assembly GCA_018660305.1). The sequence continues at coordinate 1,157 of JABJKO010000073.1, read as the reverse complement.
GCTACTCGAGCGATTGGGGCAACCCTGACGAAGTCAAACACCGGGCGACGCCGGAGCGGCCGGCCGCCCTCGACGCGCTTATCCGGGAACTCAGAAAACTGACCCGGGATGCTGAAAGACATCGCGCCGCCGATCCGACCTTTCTGGCCGACCTGAAAAATCTGGCGCGACGCTATTCCTGGCCGTGGAAAAAGCTCATTGTCATGGACGATTTCCGTGATGGCGATCTATCCCATAATCCGTCCTGGAAGATCCGCTCAGGATCCTTCACCGTCGGACGAAGGGGCCTGATTTCCACCGCCGAGAGACTCCACCCTACCCGATCAGACAATCCGAAGCCCCGTCAGTCAGACGATCTGGCCAGGCAGATATTGGGCGGATTACTTCAGGATTTTAGCCGCGAAAAAAGCAACAAGCCCGTCCAAAACCAGCCCAGGCGGAGCAGGATTTTCCTCAACCAGCGCATCCCCAACCGGTTCGCCATAAATGTTAAATTGCGGGCACGAACCTCACCCGGCGACCGTTTCGAATTCGGCGTCGGGCAGGGTAATAGGTCGGTCGGCTATTACCTCCAGTATAATCCCGGCGCATCGCCCGCCCTGTCTTTGGTCCAGAAAAGCAGCAGGGGCCGCGCCGTCATCGAGTCGGTCAGCGAGCCCTTCAGCCTGGAAGGCGGAAAATGGCATACATTACTCATGACCCGCGACCGGACCGGTGATATGACGGTTGTGATCGATGGCAAGACCAGGATGCGGGTGCGCGACCGGTCCTTCCGTGATGCGTTCGACCGTTTTGTGATCACCAACCGCGGCGGTCGCTACGCCATCCGGTCCGTCACCATCCATGGTGCATCGGAACACAGGCGGCGATCGGGCCAACGATGAAATGACGTTGCAAACGGCGCTTTAGCCGCCATAAGCCCGCTGATGGGCCGGCCGTTGCCGGAGCCGGTCGTAATACGCCGCAAGGACCGGAAAGTCGGCAAGTAAATCCATGAAGCGGGCCATAAAACAACTATGGCCTACCAGAATATCGGCCCCGGAAAAATTGGCGCCCAGCAGAAAATCGCGATCACCGAGCACGGTCGACAGAATGTCGGCACGAAGGGCGAAATCGCAGCGTCCCCGTTCAGCGAGCCCGGGATCATATTTCGCCCC
>JABJKO010000321.1 GCA_018660305.1 Rhodospirillaceae bacterium | reverse complement strand
TCGAACGGATCTTTACCTGCTGGGTTTTGATCTTGGAGGCGAGGTCGGTCTTGAAAACAGCTTTTTCCGCCTCCAGGCCGGCGCGCTTGGCCCGCTCAAGGGACAGGTCGGTCTGTAACGACCTGATATTCAGCTTGATATCCTCATGATGGAGAATAAGCAGCAGCTGGCCCTTTTTAACCGCCACGCCTTCTTCCACCATGACACTTTCGATCTTGCCGTCGACTTGCGCGGAAATATTTGTAATGTCCGTCCGGATGCGCGCATTATCCTCATAGACATGCGTAAACCAGTGGAAAGCCTCGTAGCTGACGGTCAGAAAGGCACCGACCAGGAGGATCGCAATGGCGGTTTTTATTTTTTGCTTTAGATTCAAAAGATATGCTCTGTGACCGAAATCAATAATACCTAACTACCCGGTATGGCGGGCGACCGCCATGCGAAAAGTTCAACCGCTCTCCGCCGGAATGGCAACAACCTCGTTTTAATACGGTCTGCTCCAATACAGCGATGACACGTTTTCAGCAAAGCCCCCACTCCCGGCAATTCCATTTGCCGTTTCCCGCCGTGCGCGCGGGCGATCGCGGTGTCGTTGCTTGAGTTCCACATCTGATCCCCGTCCCGCGGAATCCGCCACGCGGGCGCTACTGAGCGACCCGAATTTTTTGTCGTTCTGGCTGGTTGGTGGATTTACCGGCGTGATCCGCTGGTTTCAGCTGCTGGCCCTTGGTGTCTATACCCTCGAGACGACGAATTCACCGCTGCTGGTCTCCATCGTGACGCTATTGTGGATGCTGCCCCTGGCGTTGTGCGGGCCGTTCGTCGGCGCCATTGCCGATAAACTGAACCGCAAGGTGCTGCTCGCCGGCTCTCTCGCCACGATCACTTTGGTATCGGGCGCCATGGCTGCATTGGCCTGGGCCGGGGAACCGGAATTCCAGCATATAGCGATTGCATCCGTCCTGAGTGGCATTTTCTGGGCGACGGACATGCCGGTGCGGCGGCGTCTGCTGGGCGATCTGTCCGGCGGGGCGGTGTCCACGGCCATGAGCCTTGATGCCGCGACCGGCAATGCGACGCGTATGCTGGGGCCTCTCCTGGGCGGCCTGACCCTGCAGTCCGTGGGCCTGTTCGGCGTTTTCTTCTTCTCCGCCGCTACCTTCGCCGTTTGCTTCGTCATGGTTGTCATGGTCCGGGTGCCGGGCCGCGCATCTCCCCTGGGGTCTTTCACCCTGATCAGCGATCTGCTGGCGGGAATACGCTATGTGCGCGGTGACAAGGCACTGCGCCGCATCCTCGCCATTACCGTTGCCTTCAATGTTTTCGGCTTTCCCTTCACCTCGATGATCCCGGTGCTGGGGCGCGATCATTTGGGCCTCGATGCGTTCATGGTTGGGATGCTGTCCAGCCTGGAAGGGATGGGCGCGTTCGCGGGCGCCTTGATGGTGGCCTGGCTGGCGCGGCCGGCAAACTATTTCCAGCTCTATCTCTGGGGGACGGTCAGTTATATTTCGCTGATTTTCTACCTCAGTATTTTGTCTTACGTCGCCGGCGGGCCGTATCATTCCCTGTTCGTGGTTTCGATCGTATTGATGATGACCGGCATTGCCGGCGCCTGTTTCGCGGCGATGCAGAGTACCCTGACTTATCTGGGCGCCTCGCCCGAATACCGCAGCCGCGTCCTTGGCGTGCTGACCCTGTGCATCGGCTCAGGCCCCATCGGCTTTCTCAACGTTGGTTGGATGGCCGACCTCTGGGGCGCGCCGACGGCGTTATTCGTGATGTCGTTGGAAGGCCTGTTTGTTTTGTTGTTGTTGTGGCTGTACGCGAGGGACGAAAATTCCCCATAGGTATATGGTCGCGCCGGTGATGTTGCGGCACCAGACTCCGCGGACACAGTGGATTCTGCGCCATGCCTGGAGACCGTCCTTCGCGCACACGGGACGAGACGAAGGCGATCTTCGGGCGAGGGCCGCTTTAGGTCAAAACCATATTATTAGAATTATCTATTATAACACTCGCTGCTGGGGGCTAAGCAGACATGGGCGTGAAGCTGCATTCCTTCTGCTTCGTGCCAGGAACGTACTTATAGAATTTTCTAATTCATATCGCCCAGATGCCGGTGAATGTTAGCGCAGTCGCGTTCAATTGAACGCGCGGCCATGCGCTAAAACC
>JABJKO010000030.1 GCA_018660305.1 Rhodospirillaceae bacterium | reverse complement strand
CGGACGCCAAAAAGACACGGCTGACGGTGGTTCCCAGCAGCGGTGAAGAGCTGGCCGCCCTGTTCGGAAGCTTCTACGGCATGCCAAAATCGGTCATTTCGGCGGCGAAAAAGGCCATCGGGCGGAAATAATCAGGCCGGGTTACGCCTTGGGGATGCGGAGGAACGGAGGCCGATGGCGGTGAACTCCGCCCCCGGGGGGCATGCGCCCTCGATAGACTCGTTCGCCGCCACCGCATAGTATTTCGCCAATAAGAGGTGTCTGGGAGGGCACGTGGCCGAAGAACGCGTCCAGAGACGACTGGCGGCTATATTGGCGGCCGATGTGGTCGGCTATAGCCGTATGATGGGCCTTGACGAGGGCGGCACCCTGTCGCGCCTGAAGACGCTGCGGCAGGAAATCTTCGAGCCCAAGACAAAGCAATATGGCGGGCGGACCTTCAAGACCACCGGCGACGGCGCGCTCGTCGAATTCAACAGCGCGGTGGATGCCGTCAAGAGCGCGGTGGACATCCAGGAAGCGCTGGCGGCACGCAATGCCGGCGCCGACGATGACCAGAAAATTCTGCTGCGCATCGGCATCAGCCTCGGCGACGTCATCGTCGAGGGCAGCGATCTTTATGGTAACAGCGTCAACGTCGCATCCCGCATGGAAGGTCTCGCGGAACCCGGCGGCATCTGCGTCTCGGGTAATGTCCATGAGCATATCGGCCGGTCCCTCGACGTGATCTTCGAGGATATGGGAGATCAGTCGGTCAAGAACATCGTTCAGCCGGTACGGTGCTATCGTGTTCTTTTGGAACCCGGCAAGACCGATACGTCGCCGGATCAAGACACCGCGCCCGCACTTCCCGACCGGCTGGCCGTCGCGGTCTTGCCGTTTGAAAATCTCAGCGGTGACGCGGAACAGGAATATTTCGCCGACGGGTTGACCGAGGACATCATTACCGCGCTCTCCATCTGGCGGTCGTTCCCGGTGATCGCCCGCAATTCCACTTTCGCCTATAAGGGCCAGTCCCCCGACATCCGTGAAGTCGGAAAAGCGCTCGGCGCCCGCTACGTGCTCGAAGGCAGCGTGCGCAAGGCGGCCAGCCGGGTGCGGGTCACCGCCCAGCTCATCGACGCGGAAACCGGGCATCATGTCTGGGCCGAGCGCTATGACCGTGAGCTCGAGGATATCTTTGCGCTGCAGGACGAGCTGACCCAGGGCATCGCCGCCGTCGTCGCGCCGGAAATCGACCGCGCCGAACACAAACGACTGGTGGTGACCAAGCCGCAGAATTTGGGGGCCTGGGACCTTGTGCTGCAGGGCACGAAACTCCTCGATGATTTCAGCGAAGCCAGCAATCGGAATGCTCGTGACAGTTTCGAACGTGCGGTTGCGCTCGATCCCGATTACAGCCGGGCCTACGCCGGTCTCGCCTTTACTTATCACCGCGACATCATGCTGGGATTTGGTGCATCGCGGAAAGAATCGTTGGCCAGCTTGCTGGAGAACGCGCGCCGTGCGGTGCAGCTCGACAACGCCGATTATCTCGGACATTGGGAGTTGGCAATTGGCTATTTAATGGCGGAAGAACACGATCTCGGATTTTCCGAAGCGCTTCGGTCGTTAGAGTTGAATCCAACCAACGCCCATGGCTACACGCTTTGTGGGCTCGCCAATTTGCTGGTGGGCCGAGCGGACGATGCGATCGATTTCATTCAAACAGGAGTTCGACTCAATCCCCAGGACACAAGGTTGCAGATGACTGTCGCCTATATGGGCCGGGCACATTTCACGGCTCGGCGTTACGACCAAGCCCGTGAGTGGACGCTCAAAGCCATCGCGCGCAATCCGGATATTCCGGAATTCCATCTCGTGCTCGCCGCAACGTTGGGTCACCTCGGCGAGACCGAGCGCGCCCAGGATAGTCTTGAGGCGTGTAAGTCCCTACGGCCGACCTATCTCGCCGAGTTTGCCAACTGGTTCTGGTACAAACATGACGCAGACAACGAGCACTTCCGCGACGGTCTCCGCAAGGCCGGATGGGACGGCTGATAAAATACCGTTCACCTGCCAACGCCGAAATTCCGTGGCCTGAAACGATCACATAGAAGGATAGAGTAGCCATGCCCGACCATGCAGCCCCCGCGAACCCGCCGTTCAGGGCCGAACACATCGGCAGCCTGCTGAGACCGGCGGCATTGCTCGACGCGCGGCAACGGCGCGACGCGGGCGACATCACCGAACAGGAGTTGCGCGCCATCGAGGACGAGGCCATTCGCGAGGTGGTCGCGTTTCAGGAAAAGGTGGGCCTTGAGGTCGTAACCGATGGTGAATTCCGCCGCGGCACCTACTCGGATTCCTTTACAAAATCCGGCATTACCGGCGTGTCGGTCCGCGAGACCGAGGACACCGGCTGGTCGAAATCGGAAACCCATGGTCACCGGACCGCCCGGAACATCCCCTGTGTGGTCGACAGGATCCAGTGGGCCGGGCCGCAAAACGCCAAGAACTTCGCCTATCTCAAATCCCTGACCAGCCGGACGCCCAAGGTCACCATACCGGGGCCGGCCTATGTCCATTACCGCGCCGGGCGCGCCAATATCAGCAGCGATATTTATCCCGATCTCGATAATTTCTGGGCCGATATGGTCAGCGCCTATCACGCCGAAATGCAGGCCCTGGCAGAGGCCGGCTGTACTTACTTGCAGATCGACGAAACCTCGCTGGTCAAGCTCGGCGATCCGCGGGTACGCCAATTGCTGGTGGAGCGCGGCGATACATGGAACGGTCTGCTCAAGACCTATATCGAGGTGGTCAATGCGGTGGTCGCCGGGGCGCCGGAGGGTCTCAGCGTGGGTATTCATATCTGCCGCAGCCAGAACCCCCAATGGCAGGCAGATACGGGCTACGACCCCATCGCGCCGGCGCTCTTCAATGACATGAATTTGGATTTCTATTTTCTCGAATACGACAACGAACGGGCCGGTTCGTTCGAGCCGCTGGCCCATGTGCCCAAGGGCAAGCGCGTGGTGCTGGGGATTGTGGGCTCACACAAGCCGGAACTGGAAACCGCCGACTACGTGAAGAGCCGCATCGAAGAAGCCACCCAATACATCAGCCTCGACCAGCTGGCGCTCAGCCCGCAATGCGGCTTCGCCACCGGCGCCGACATGGCCAACCCGGCGGCGCTTAAACTGCAGGCCGATAAGCTGGCGCTCGTCGTGGAGGTCTCGCGGGAAGTGTGGGGGGATTGAAGCGGATCCCCGCAAAACAAGTGCTTTGAGCATCGGCGTTTCCTGCGACGCCGCCCCTATGCCAGATGTTTGCGGAAGAACGCGGCCAGCGGATCGAACGACGCGTTTGTCGATCGTGCCGCCTGCTCAACATAGACAATGTCGATCTCGCCGCCCGCCGCGCGGTAAAGCTGCGCGAACCGTTCAGGTTCGTTGACTTTGCCATCGCCGTCGGGGTCGGGATAGGCATGCATCGGGTCCGGCGTGCCGTTGACCCATAGCGCCGGCGGCGTCAGCAATTTCTCGCCGCGCACCAGCGCCAGCAGCGGATTGCCTTCCGCCATGGATTCTTCGGTCTTCCAGTAGGTGTCCTGACGTTCCGGAATGTCTTCGATCCAGTCCGGGACAACCGGCTGTTTCCGCCCGAGCAGCGCGTGACGGTAGCGCGACAGCGGGTTGATCACCGGCCAGGACATGCCGACGCAGCGGACACTGGCATCGATCGGCGCTGCGTCGTTCCCCTCATTCGTCCCGGGGCCGAGCGGCACCGCCGCGTAGCGCGGGTCATGGGGCCGCATTGCCGCCAGCATGGCGAGGTGGCCGCCGCTCGACTGGCCCTCCAGCCCGATACGGGAGGGATCGATGCGCAGGTCACTGGCATGGGCCTTGAGCCAGCGCACCGCGTAATTGATATCGACCAGCGAGGACGGATAGGCATCCTCCGCCTGACGGAAGTCCAGCGCGGCAGTGGCCAGCCCGGATTCGGCGAAAACCACCGCGCGGTCGTGACAAAGCAGCCGGTCGCCATTGTTCCAGGCACCGCCATGGAGATCGATCACCGCCGGAAACGGCCCGCTGCCCGCCGGCCGGTACAGCCGAAGCAACAACGGCCGGTCGCCGTGACGCAGATACTCCATATCGTCGGTGGTGTAGCTCTGTGTCTGTGTCGCCATGCCCTGTCCCCCCTAATCACTATTGTCAGGTAAGCGGATTCATTATGTGCTCCTGGTAGGCGGGGCGTTCTCTCAGCCGGTCATACCAGCGGCGGAGATTGGGATAGTCCTCCCGTTCGATGTCCATATTGAACCATCTGAAGGTGAAAACGCCGACCGGAATGTCGCAGATGGAAAATTCCGAGCCGGCGACGAAGTCGGTCTGTCCCAGATAGCGGTCGAGGATCGCCATGGCATCGGCGGAGTTTTGCCGCGACTCCATAATGGCGTCCATATCGCGGTCTTCCGGCGCGGTCCGCACCAGTCCCCAGAAAGCGGCCTGCGTGGCGGGTCCCAGTATGCTCAATTGCCAATCCATCCAGCGCTCGCCCTGTCCGCGCG
>JABJKO010000269.1 GCA_018660305.1 Rhodospirillaceae bacterium | reverse complement strand
TGCCCACCGTCTTTTCGTCACGCCAGTTCGTTAATCACGGCCATGTGCGGGTCAACGGCAAGAAGGTCAATATCCCGTCCTACCGGGTCAAGGAAGGCGATGTGATCGAGGTCAAGGAGAAGTCGCGCGAAATGCCGCTGGTGCTTGAAGCGGCGGATTCCTCGGAGCGCGAAATTCCCGATTATATCGAAGTGGATCACCGCTCCATGAAGGGCACCTTCGTCCGCACTCCGGTGCTGGCCGATGTGCCCTATCCGGTGCAGATGGAACCCAATCTGGTGATCGAGTTCTATTCGCGCTGATTACCGCATAAATTTTTAAGAGCCTTCGTAGGGGCGGGTCCAGGACCCGCCCTTTTCGTTGCACCAATTGTCATCCTCGGGCTTGACCCGAGGATCTCCCGACGATTGAGTCTCACTACGATAAAGATCCTCGGAACAAGTCCGAGGATGACGAAATTAAAAGGCTTAATCGGAGCCCATATAACCGGTGAGATCGATATATTCCAGCACGGTGCCGTCGGGGTCGCGGAAGTAGCAGCGCGGGCCGTTGACCACGCCGCCCTGGCGGTCCTCTTCGAAAAAGATCTCGACGCCGTTCGCTCTCAGATTATCCAGCGCAGCATCGAAATCCTCTTTCCTGAGTTTAAAGGAATGATGCACGCCATTATGGTCGTCCAGCACCGGATTTATGGGGGCCTCGTGCTGGCACAGGATGATGCAGGCACCGCCGGCATCGAGGAACGACATGGTCTTGGGCGGCGTGGTGAACAGATGCTTGCAGCCGACAATGTCGGTGTAGAATTTCTCGCTCGCTTCGACGTTGCTGACCGGAATACTGAAATGGGCGAGGCCTTGAATATCCGGAGCCGGCATGATCAGTTCTCCTTGATTAGCTTCGGGGCCAGCCCTCTCCCCCACCCGGCCACCCAGCGCCAGTATTCTGTGGGTGGCCGGGTGGGGGAGAAGGCTGGTAGGTGTCTAAGAATGCAAAGGCGGTATCAGTCGCCTTTGTAACTGGTCAGATCGATGATCTCGAGAACGTTGCCGTCCGGGTCCTTGAAATAGGCGCGGGGGCCGTTGACGGCGCCGCCCTGCCGGTCCTCGTCGAACATGAATTCGATATCGTCGCGTTCCTGGACTTCCTTGAGCGCCCTTTCGTAATCGTCATGCTCGACGACCCAGGCGTGATGAATGTCCTGCACGTGGGCGGTCGAGGCCTGTTTGTCCACCCGGCAGAGAATGACGCAGTCGCCCCCGGAATCGAGGAATACCATGCCGCGCTCATGATTGACCTGGACCGACTTCATGCCGAGCACATCTTCATAGAATTTCTGGCTGCGTTCCGTATCGGTGACCGGAATGCTGAAATGGGCCAGCCCTTTAGTTTTTACCAATGGCATCGGATCCTCCCTGAATATCGCGATGTTTGTCCGACTTTAGCGCACATTGTGGTATGGCGAACAGAGATGACCTGAATCAAAAAAGGCGGGTCCAAATGGCCCGCCTTTTCGGAATTACCGGGGCTTGCGATCTATTCGGTGGCACCCGCCTGTACGTTGATGCCGTTGGTGTTCATGTATTCCATCAGTTCGCCGGTTTCGAACATCTCGCGGATGATGTCACAACCGCCGACAAATTCGCCTTTGACATAGAGCTGCGGAATAGTCGGCCAGTTGCTGAAGACTTTGATGCCTTCGCGCAGTTCGGGATCGGCAAGAATGTCGATGCCTTTGAACGGCACGCCGATATGGCTCAGTACCTGGACGACAGCGGCGGAAAATCCGCATTGCGGGAAGACCGGGGTCCCTTTCATGAAAAGCACCACGTCGTTGGCGGAAAGATCCTGCTTGATACGATCGATTGTGGGGTTGTCGCTCATCTTGATTTCCTGATCTATGAGATGGGGTTCAGTTTTCCGGGGCCGAGGTCTGTAGCGCCAGCGCATGGAGCTCGCCGCCCATTCGACCCTGGAGGGCCTGATAAATTAGCTGATGCTGCTGGACCCGTGTTTTTCCTTCAAAGGCCGATGACACCACGGTCGCCGACCAGTGATCGCCGTCTCCCACCAGATCCTCCAGCGCGACCTGCGCGTCGGGTATGGCTTCCTTGATCAGGCGCTCGATTTCGCCGGGATCCATGGGCATGCTTAAATTCCTCCGCCGTCCGCTCTGATCACGGACCGGCCATATAGCGCGGCAGCCAGCCTTCATGAATGTCGCGCAGTTCGTTCAAGGATATAGGTCTCTCGCCGGTCACAGTCAACGATGTCCCACCGGTTTGTCCGAGGGTCATGGCGGGGACATTGGCGGATTGGGCCCGCTCCAGCACTTTCTCCGGTGTCGTGGTCGCCACCACATAACGGCCCTGATCCTCGCCAAACAGCCAATGGGCCGATGACGGCAGACCCTCGGGCAGGTCAATCCGTGCGCCTATGTTGCCGGCCAGCGCCATTTCGGCGATGGCGACCAGCAGGCCCCCGTCGGACACATCGTGGCAGGCGCCGATCATGCGGTCGCCAATGAGAGCCCGGACCAGATCGCCATTGTTTCGTTCATTTACCAGATCCACCGGCGGGGGAGGGCCGGCTTCCAGGCCCCCGATCTCGCGCAGCCACAGGGACGCACCCACATGACCCTTTGTGTCGCCCAGAACAATGATGGTCTGGTGTTCACCGCGGAAGCCCAGAGTCATGCGCTTTGCCAGATCATCGATCACCCCCACCGCACCGATCACCGGCGTCGGCAGGATCGCCTTGCCGTTGGTCTCGTTGTAGAGCGACACGTTGCCCGAGACGACGGGGAAGTCGAGGGTGCGGCAGGCTTCGGCCATGCCTTCGATACAGCCGGCGAACTGCGCCATGATCTCCGGCCGTTCCGGATTGCCGAAATTGAGATTGTCGGTCACCGCCAGCGGCTTCGCCCCCACGGCGGTGAGGTTGCGCCACGCCTCGGCGACCACTTGACGGCCGCCCTCCATCGGGTCGGCAAAGCAGTAGCGCGGCGTGCAGTCGGCGGTGATGGCCAGTGCTTTCTGTGAATTGTGAACCCGGACCACCGCGGCATCGCCGCCGGGGCGCTCCACGGTATCGGCCATGACCATGTGGTCGTACTGCTCCCAGATCCACCGCCGGGAACAGAGATCGGGCGAGCCCATAAGCGCCAGAAGCGCGTCGGCGACCGGGACAGTATCCGCATCGGTTCTATCGGACAGGGCAGGGGGGCTCGGCGGCGCCGAGCGCGGTCGGTCATAGACCGGCGCCTCGGAGACCAGCGGCGGGACCGGGATATCGGCAACGACAGTACCATTCTCGCGCAAAACCAGCCGTTCGGTATCGGTTACCCGGCCGATCACGGCGAAATCCAGCTCCCATTTTTCGAAAATGGCCTGGGCTTCCGGCTCGCGCCCCGGTTTGAGAACCATGAGCATGCGTTCCTGGCTTTCGCTCAGCATGATCTCATAGGGCGTCATCTGTTCTTCGCGCACCGGGATCCGGTCGATCTCCAGTTCGATACCTACCCCGCCTTTCGAGGACATCTCCACCGATGAAGATGTCAGGCCCGCGGCCCCCATATCCTGGATGGCGACGATGGCATCGGTCGCCATCAGTTCGAGACAGGCCTCGATAAGCAGTTTCTCGGTAAACGGATCGCCGACCTGGACGGTGGGGCGCTTTTCTTCTGAATCGTCATCGAACTCGGCCGAGGCCATGGTGGCGCC
>JABJKO010000031.1 GCA_018660305.1 Rhodospirillaceae bacterium | reverse complement strand
GAATTCGACATCATGTATGGCGAAGGCATCTCCAAGATGGGTGAGCTCATCGATCTCGGGGTCAAATCCGGCATCGTCGAGAAATCCGGCGCCTGGTTCTCCTATGACAGCCAGCGTGTCGGGCAGGGGCGCGAAAACTCCAAGCAGTTCCTGCGCGATAATCCCGAAGTAGCCGCCGCCATCGAACGGGGCATCCGCGAAAATGCCGGTCTGATCTCCGATGCGGCCATGAAAGGCGACGCCATGGGCCCGGAAGAAACCGACGAAGTTGAAGGAATCGAAGAACAGGCCAGCTAGAGTAGTATCCCGCTAAATTGGCCGCCCTGCGCCGCGGGCATTTTGTGCCAGGGGTAGGAGCGTGGTGCAGCGCGTAGCCATGCTACGGGCAAGCCGCGCGACGCATCCCTGGCGCAAAAGGCCCCGGCCCGAAGGGTTGCGCGCAGACGGCCGCCCGCGTCGTTGCGATCCTTGTCCGATGCGACGGCATCGCCCTGCGAACCGCGCCTCGCGGATCGACTCATCTGCGCACAACGCAGGGGGGTCAATTTAGCGGGATACTACTCTAGGCTTTATCTCCCCCCGATCCGTCCCCCGGATCGAAACACTGGGCGTGCATCATACCGATTGCACGCCCGTTTCTTTTGTGCCGCCAGACAGTCCGCTCCCGAGGCGGCGCTTCTGGACAGGCCCCGGTACTCCCGGTAATACTTCGGCCCAGTCGACAAGATCGCACCATGTTGCCCACTGCGCAGCCAATAGGACCCCATGAGCAGCACCAATGATATCCGCGCGGCGTTCCTCGAATTTTTCGGGAAAAACGATCATTCGATCCAGCCGTCGTCACCACTGGTGCCCCATAACGATCCGACCCTGCTGTTCACCAATGCCGGAATGGTGCAGTTCAAGAACGTCTTTACCGGGTTGGAGAAACGGCCCTACAGCCGGGCCACCACATCGCAGAAATGCGTCCGCGCCGGCGGCAAGCACAACGATCTGGAGAATGTCGGCTACACGGCGCGCCATCACACCTTCTTCGAGATGCTCGGTAATTTCTCCTTTGGCGATTATTTCAAGGAACACGCCATCGAGCTGGCCTGGAACCTCATCACCAAAGAATTTGGCATAGATAAGGACCGTCTGCTGGTCACCGTCTATCACGAGGACGACGACGCCTTCGATCTGTGGCGCAAGATCGCCGGGCTGCCCGACGAGCGCATTATCCGCATCGCCACCAGCGATAATTTCTGGGCCATGGGCGATACCGGCCCGTGTGGGCCGTGTTCAGAGATTTTCTACGATCATGGCGATCATATCGAAGGCGGACCGCCCGGCAGTCCCAATGAGGACGGCGACCGGTTTATCGAGATCTGGAACCTGGTGTTCATGCAGTATGAGCAGATCGATTCCGCCACCCGCAACGATCTGCCGCGCCCCAGCATCGATACCGGCATGGGGCTGGAACGCATCGCGGCGCTCATGCAGGGCGTCCATGACAATTACGACACCGACACGCTGCGCGCCCTGGTGGTCGCCTCGGCCGAGATCGCCGGTGTCGCCGTGGATGGTGAGCATAACGTCTCCAACCGGGTGATCGCCGATCATCTGCGGGCGTCATCGTTCCTCATGGCCGATGGCGTGCTGCCGTCCAATGAAGGCCGCGGCTATGTGTTGCGCCGCATCATGCGCCGGGCCATGCGTCACGCCCATATGATGGGCAGCCGCGATCCCATGGTGCACCGGCTGGTGCCGGCCCTGATCGACCAGATGGGCAAGGCCTATCCGGAGCTGGGGCGGGCCGAAGCGCTGATCACCGAGACTTTGGAGCTGGAGGAAACCCGCTTCAAACAGACCCTTGATCGGGGCCTCAAGCTGCTGTTCGAGGAAACCGACAAGCTGGGAGAGGGCGAGGCCCTGGCCGGCGATATCGCCTTTCGCCTTTATGACACCTTTGGCTTCCCGCTGGACCTGACCGAGGATGTTCTGCGCGGGCAGGGACGCTCGGTGGACACCGACGGTTTCAACAGCGCCATGCAGCGCCAGCGCGAGGATGCCCGCAAGGCCTGGTCGGGGTCCGGCGAGGCGGCTGAGGAGGGCATCTGGTTCGACATCCGCGAACGGCACGGCGCCACGGAATTTCTCGGTTACACCACCGAGGTAGCCGAGGGCCAGGTCAAAGCCATCGTCGATGGTAAGGGTCAGGAAGTTTCCAGTGCGTCCGCCGGCGAAGACGTGTCCATCGTCACCAACCAGACTCCGTTCTATGGCGAATCCGGTGGTCAGCAGGGCGATTCCGGCGTGCTGTTCACATCCTCTGGTACCGAGATCGCCATCCGCGGCACGCAGAAGAGACTGGGTGACCTGCATATTCATCAGGGATCGGTGACCAAGGGCACTATCACGGTCGGTGATGTGGTCGAGGCGCGGGTCGATCAGGAAAGGCGCGGCGCCCTTCGCGGCCATCATTCGGCGACCCATCTGCTTCACGCGGCCCTGCGTGAGCATCTCGGCGAGCATGTGACCCAGAAAGGCTCCATGGTGGCGGCCGACCGATTACGTTTCGACGTCAGCCACCCCAAGGCCGTCTCCGCCGACGAGCTGACCGCCGTTTCCAGGGATGTCAATCGCGAGGTTCGGCGCAATACCGGCGTCACCACGCGGCTGATGACGCCCGATGAGGCCATAGAGGCCGGCGCCATGGCGCTGTTCGGCGAAAAATACGGCGATGAAGTCCGGGTGGTCACCATGGGGGGCAGCGACAACAGCCCCTATTCGGTAGAGCTTTGCGGCGGCACCCATGTTTATCGCACCGGTGATATCGGGTTTTTCAAGATCGTCTCGGAAAGCGCGGTTGCGGCCGGAATCCGGCGTATCGAGGCGGTGACCGGTCAGGCCGCCATCGCCCAGATGAATGAAACCGAAGCGTTGCTCCACCAGGCGGCCAGTGCGTTGAATGTGCCGCCGGCAGCGGTGCCCGACCGCGTCCAGGCCCTGGTTGACGATCGCAAGAAGCTCGAGACGGAGTTGTCGGACCTGCGGCGTAAGCTCGCCACCGGCGGCGGGGGATCGGCGGGCAGCGATGACGCGCGGGAGGTGGGCGGTATCAAGCTCGTCGCCAAGGCGCTGGAAGGTATCCCGGCACGCGAACTCAAATCCATGGCCGACGATCTTAAAAATCAGGTGGGGTCGGGCGTGGTCGCCATCTGTGGCACGGATGATGGAAAGGCCTCGCTGGTTGTCGGCGTTACCGAAGACCTGACGGACCGCATCGATGCGGTGACGCTGGTGCGCGCCGGGGCCGCGGCGCTGGGCGGCAAGGGCGGTGGTGGCCGTCCCGATATGGCACAGGCGGGTGGCCCCGATGCCGGCAAGGCCGAAGCCGCCCTGGCCGCTATCGAAGAGGCGCTGGCGGCCGCCGGATAAGGATTGTGGGCGGTTCGCCGGGAACCCCTAAAACCGCGAAGAATCCGCCTCGATAGGCTCCGCCGGCATGGTGCTCAGGGTCGTCAGGACGTCCTCCACGTTTTGCACCACTTTATAGAGGGTCCGGGTCCGTGGAGAGGCAAAGCCGGCCTCCACGGCATTGGCGACCAGCGTGTCAAAAGATTTCCAGTAACCCCCGGTATCGACGATGACGATCGGTTTATCGTGCATTCTGAGCTGTTTCCAGGTGACGATTTCGAAGGTCTCGTCCAGCGTGCCCACACCGCCGGGCAGGGTGACAAAGCCGTCGGCCAGTTCGAACATGCGCTGTTTACGGCTATGCATGCTGTCGACGACCTGCAAATCGGTGACATGGGGATGGCCGTGTTCCAAATCCTTCAGATAGTCGGGAATGACGCCGATTACCTCGCCGCCGACGGCCAGCGCGCCGTCGGCAACGGCCCCCATGAGACCAATTCTGCCGCCGCCAAACACAAGTCTGATGCCGGCCGTGCCTATTAATCGTCCCAGGTGCGTCGCCTGTTCCGCGAACAGTGGGTCATTGCCGGTGGACGCGCCGCAGAACACGCAGATGGATTTGATGTCAGCCAAACCGTGGAGCCTTTCGTCGATGAACCAGGGAGCAATTATGGGTCAATTCATACTTGACGAGAGGCCTGAAAGGTAGGAAATCTGAAGGTGTACAGGCGAATAGGTGACGGAAAGCATTGATGTTTCGTCACGTAATAGGGTTCTCAGGGAGGTTTGAATGACGAAATGGCTTAAATCGTTGGTTTATGTTGCCGCGGGTTTCGCGTTGATCGCGACCACGCAGGTCGAAATTGCCAACGCCGATCCGATCAAGACACGACGCGCGATCATGAAAGAGCTTTCTGGTCACAACAAGGCGATCAAGAAATATCTCAAGGGCCACAAGAACCCGAAAAAAGAAGCGCGGCTAGGGACGGCTGGAGATATGGAATTCCGCGCCCTCGCAATGGCCGGTCTTGGCCAACGTTTGTTGACAATGTTCCCCAAGGGCACAAGCCTGAAGGACAAGCCTGGTAAGACGCGCGCCAAACCCGCGATCTGGAGCAAATCCGGTGATTTCCGCAAAGCGGCGAAGGTCCTGGTGTCCTGGTCGAACGACCTCGAAAACGCGGCTGCGACCGGCGACAAGGCGAAGATTGCCGCCGCCATGAAGGGTTTCGGTAAGACCGCCTGCGGCACTTGTCATAAGACATTCCGCGGTCCCAAGCCGAAGAAGAAAAAAACGTCATAAATGACACTACCGTCGCACAGGGTGTGGCGGGGATCATGGGTAATGAGGGCGGCTGCGGCCGCCCTCTGCTTATGGGGCACGCCGGTTCTTGCACAGAGCAGTGACGTCATTGCGAAAGGTAAAGTTCTTTTCGCGGTGGGTGGCTGCGCCAATTGTCATACGGACACAAAGCGGAAAGGCCCGCTGGCCGCGGGTGGTGCCGCGTTAAAGACCCCGTTCGGCGCCTTTTACGCCCCCAATATCACGCCGGACAAAGATCATGGTATCGGCGCCTGGTCGGATGACGATTTCATCCGCGCCATGAGAGACGGCATCGCGCCCGACGGCAGCCACTATTTCCCGGTATTTCCCTATCCGTCCTTCACCAATATGACGGACGACGATATGAGGGCGCTCAAGGCCTATATCTTCACACTGCCTCCCGTGGCCCAGGCTGACCGGCCCCATGATGTGGGGTTTCCCTTCAATCTGCGATTTGGGCAGATATTCTGGAAGTGGTTGTTTTTCGATCGCGGTCCCTACAAGGCGGATGACACAAAATCCGCTCAATGGAATCGCGGCGCCTACCTGTCCAGGGCGGTGGCCCATTGCGGCGAGTGCCATACTCCGCGTAATTTTCTGGGTGGCCTCGATCATTCCCAATGGTTCGTCGGCGCCGAAGAAGGGAAGGGGCCGGAAGGTGAGGCGGTGCCCAATATCAGGTCCGATGACGGCAACGGTATTCGCGCCTGGTCCATGGAACAGATAGAGATCTATCTCGAATCCGGCGAAGACCCCGAAGGCGATTACGCCGGATCACTCATGTTCGATGTGGTCGATATGGGGACAGATCAGCTTTCCAATGCCGACAGGTCGGCGATCTCTACCTATTTGAAAGCGCTGCCACCGATTCGCTGAAAGTCGGGCGGAACCTCAATGCCAGGGTTTTCCAGCGCAAAGCCACATTTGGACGGGTAGCCCGGTCCATTGCCGCTGCATTGCGTCGAGCGGGACCGGCGACTAGACTATTCCACAGCATATCGCTACGAAACCGCCCGGGGTTGGGAGGGAAAGAATAACAGTGAGCCGGCCTCTTATACTGGGAAGCATCGGTGCGGTAATTGGTGCCGCAGCAATAGCTTTGACATTTTTTGTCGATGGCGACCCGCCGAGCGAAACCGCCGCAGTTCTGAAGCCACCGGCACCATCGCCCGGTGCCGGCGTGCCGGTTTCCGACACACCGCGCAAAAAAATTATTGCCACCAGGGATGAGGTGTCCGCGGCGGCACCGGCATCCGCACTGGAATCCGCACCGGCACCGGCATCGGCACTGGCATCCGTACCGACATCCGTACCGACATCCGCACCGGCATCCGCACCGGCATCTCGCCGCCCCTCTTTTGATGTGGTCAGGATCAATCCGAGAGGCGATGCTGTCATTGCCGGGCGCGCCTCGCCCAACGCCGAGGTGACGGTGAGGGACGGCAAGACCGAGGTGGGCACCGTAAGAGCGGATTCCCGTGGCGAATGGGTTGTTATTCCAAAAGAGCCGTTGGCGGCCGGTAGCCGCGAACTGACCCTGTCTTCGCGAACCCGCACCGGCGATGCCGCTCAATCGCGGAAGAACGTAGTGATTGTCGTTCCGGAGAGGAAAAAGGCCGCGGCCCCGACCGTTGGCGCTCTGGCCGTTCTTGTCCCCCGCGAAGGCAAGGGCGAATCTGTGGTTATCCAGAAACCAAGACAGGCCGTGGCGCCCGGTGCTGGCTTTTCCGGTGATCCGGCGGCCAAACCGCTCTCCGTCGATGCGGTGGATTATGACGAGTCAGGCAATGTCACTATCAGCGGGTCGGCAACGGCCGGTGAGCGTCTTCACATATATATCGAAAACAAATTCGCCGGTTCGGGAAAAGCGGATCCGCAGGGACGTTGGCGGTTGGTGCCGGGCGGCGCGCTGTCGCCGGGCCTTTATACGCTGCGTGTCGATCAGGTAGATAAAGACGGCAAGGTTTTGGGCAGGGCCGAAACTCAGTTTACCCGTGCGAAACCCGCTAACTCTTCGTCACGGCAGACGGTCGTCTTTGTCGAGCCCGGCAACAGCCTTTGGCGGATAGCCCGGCGGGTCTATGGCAGCGGTGTTCAATACACCGTTATTTTTGACGCGAACCGTGAGCAGATCCGTAATCCCGATCTGATCTACCCAGGACAGGTCTTCTTCGTTCCGCATGTAAATTGAGACCGGCGCCTTCGTACCGGCGGTCACCCAACCGGGACCTGTCAGGCGCTTTGTTGCCAGGCGGTATGCTGATCCGTCATCGCACGGCATTTAACCACCAGTTCACAGACCGGCTTTACGGCGACCGTGATGGCGGCTGCGCCAGCGGCGATGGTGGCTG
>JABJKO010000115.1 GCA_018660305.1 Rhodospirillaceae bacterium | reverse complement strand
CGGTGAAACGCTGGTGGTCGAATCCGGCCGCATTGCCCATCGTCTGCGCCGTGCGGCGTTGCCCGAGAAGCCGCCCGAGGAACTGGATGAGGAAACCGCGCTGGCCAGGCTTGAGACGGCGTTGATCGATAGTGTCACCGTTCATCAGAGAAGCGACGTGCCCTATGGCATGTTTCTGTCGGGCGGTATCGATTCTTCGGCCCTGCTTGCCCTCATGGCCCGGCTCAATGATCGACCGGTGCGTGCCTTCACGGTGGGGTTTTCCGATACAAACGCGGTCGACGAACGGGAACATGCCAGAGCCATCGCGTCAGCGGTGGGTGCCGAACATATCGAGGTCGATTTTACGGAAGAGGATTTCTGGACAACGGTGCCGCGTGTCGCGCAGGCAATGGATGATCCGGTTGCAGACTATGCCGAGTTGCCGACCTACAAGCTCGCCGCGGTGGCGGGGAAAGACCTGAAGGTGATCCTGTGCGGTGAGGGCGGCGATGAGTTGTTTGGCGGTTATGGCCGGTACCGCTCGATGATCAGACCCTGGTGGCGCTACAAGCGCGCCATGCGGTCCCGTGGCGCGCTGGAGGGGCTCGATGTCCTGCGGACGGAATCGCGTGACTGGCGGCGCGGTGTCGCGGCAAGCGAATCCGTGGCCGGTATCGAAGGCCGCAGCGCCCTTCAGGTGGCGCAGGCGATCGATTGCGCCGATTGGCTGGCCCATGATCTGTTGATCAAGCTCGATCGGTGCCTGATGGCCCATGGCGTCGAGGGCCGCACGCCGCTGCTCGATCCGGCCGTCGCCGAGGCGGTTTTCTGCCTGCCGGATTCGCTCAAGATCAGGGGCCGGGTCGGTAAATGGATCCTGCGCAAATGGCTTGCCGAGGCCCTGCCGGAGGCGCGGCCGTTTTCCCGCAAGCGTGGTTTTACCGTGCCGGTGGGCGAGTGGCTGATCCGCAAGGGAGATATGCTGGGACCGCTGGTCGCCCGTCAGCCAGGCATCGCCGAGATTTGCCGTCCGGACCGTGTCGAACGGATATTCCGGAGCGGCCGCCGGAGAGCCGGATTCGCCGCCTGGGTGTTGTTGTTTTACGCCCTCTGGCATCGATATCACGTCGAGGGTCTGCGCGGTGATGGCGACGTTTTCGATTTATTATCAGCGTCTTAACAAGGTCTTAACGCCATTCGGGCTATTCTGTGCATGACATGATGTCATGACGGATTTTGGGCAGGTAGCCATGAATCGGAAATATCAGACACCCTTGAAAATAGGCCTGTTGGTCTGCGCGCTCATCTTTCTGGGAGGGTGCGAAAATCCCTATATCAAAAGGCTAAAGACCGAGTTCGGATGGACCGAAGCCCGAATGCTCAGCGATGGCTGGCTCAAGGGCCGGCGGATCGAAATCGATCCGGTCTATTGCTATGAAACGCTGGGCGATACCGATTGTTATCCGGTACCCAGAAAAACGGACATGCGACGCCAGACCGTACGGATCGAACCCGGCGACTTCTGACGATTCGAGCGGATTTTCGTTATAGTATGACCCTCCTTGGGGAAAGAGGGTGATCTTAATGATTCGGACGCTGGCAGTGTTCGCTCTCGCATTAATGGGGGCATTCACCTCCGCGATCGCCGTCGCCCAGTCGACGGGACCCGCGGCACCAATTGTCGCGGCGCCGGCTAATTTCGGTGAGGCGCTGCGTTGGTACAGAAAGGCCGCCGAGGCGGGATCTCCCACAGCGCAGTATCTGCTCGGCCATAGGCTCGAGGTGGGCAGGGGACAGCCCCGCGATCTGCGCACATCCACACGCTGGTATCGCCGGGCGGCGGCACAGGGGCATGTGCTGTCGCAGTTTCGGCTCGGCTGGATGCACCAGAATGGTCTCGGTATGAAACGTGACCCCGCCGGTGCTATTTCCTGGTATGTCAGCGCCGCGGCACAGGGCCTGCCCGAGGCTGCCCTGAATTTGGGATATTTGTTTGAGCGCGGTGTCGGCGGCACATCTGACATTATCAGGGCGCAGCAATATTACCTCCAGGCCGCCGAAAAGGGGTTGGGCGCGGCTCAATTCAATCTTGGTCTTCTGCTGAATGCGAAAACGGACGATCCGGTGGCACAGTCGGAAAGTTTGTACTGGTTGTCGCTGGCGGCGGATCAGGGTATTGCGGATGCGGCGGCGGCGCGTGATATGGCAAAATCTACGTTGTCCGACGACGTAATTGCCAATGTCGAAAGACGCCTCTCCCGACAGGCGGCTTCGAAGAAATAGGGTCCGGAGATAAACCATGCCCAAGTTACCTAATGTCACGCTGCGTCATGTGGGAATGTATGTCATCGATATGGACCGCATGGTGGGTTTCTATGAAGGCGTGCTCGGCTTTACGGTGGCTGACCGGGGCCCGTTCCGCGATGGTGAAATCGCGTTTATGACCCGCGATCCCGATGAGCATCACGAGATCGTTTTCATGACCGGTAGGGCGCCGGACTCGCCCACCACCGTCAATCAGGTTTCCTTTCGGGCGGACAGTTTCGCCGATGTGCGGGCCACCCATGATCTCCTGGTCGCCGCCAGGATGGAGAAGATCGACCCCGTGGATCATGGCAATGCGCTGTCGGTCTATTTCTGGGACCCGGAGGACAACCGCATTGAGGTGTATATTCCGACACCCTGGTATGTTGCCCAGCCCAACCGCACTGTGCTGGATTTTTCCCGGTCCGATGAAGAGATCGCTGCGGCCAATGAGGCGAAATGCCGGGCCGATCCAACGTTTCAGCCGGTCGCGGACTGGCAGAAGGATTTTGTTCGTCGCTCAGGCTAGAGCCCTATACAGCTTAATTGAATCAATTTGATGGGTCGTATGGGCTTCCCGGTTAGGCGCGGTGCGCAGAGCGATGCTTAAGCATCGGGCAAGCGCCGCAACGCAGCCGGGGCGCCCATACGACCCACCGAAGGCCGGGTACTTATACCCCGTGGCGTCGTTGCGCGTCTTTGCCGATGCCGAGCATCGCCATGCGACGCGCGCCTATCCACGGGGAAAAATAATCCCGGTCAAATGGTTCTATTTAGATGTTTAGGGCTCTAGCGGTGGAAGGCGTAGGGATATACCCTGAGAATTAACGGCTAATAAGAAATCCTGGAGAAAATCATGTCCGACCTGCCTGAAATGAAATTTGGTCATATCGGGATCAATGTGACCGAGATGCAGCCCATGGTGGATTTCTACACTAAGGTGCTTGGCTTTACCGTCACCGACCGGGGTAAATCCTCGCGTGGTGGCGAGCTTGCCTTCATCAGCCGGGATCCGGAAGAGCATCACCAGATCGTCCTCGCCGACGGCAAGCCGGCGGACAATGCCAGCACCGTCAACCAGATGTCGTTCAAGGTGCAGGAATTTTCGCAGGTGCGAGATATGTATAAGCGCGTGACCAAGGCCGGCGTTCCGGCCGTCGCGCCCATCGATCACGGCGCGGCCTTGTCGGTCTATTTCCCGGATCCCGAGGGGAACCGGTTCGAGGTCTATTGGTCGACCCCGTGGTATATCGAGCAGCCGCACGCCAAGCCGATTGATTTTTCGATGTCCGATGATGAAATCCTCGGCGCCTGCGAGGCAAAATGCAAAGCCGACCCGACCTTCCAGCCCATGGATGAATGGAAAGCGAAATTCGGGAATTGGTGAGCGGGTTTGCAGGCTGGTTCCGAAGAAAGGGATCGTGTTCTAATGCACTGCGCTCATTCCAGAACAGGTAGCGTCAGATGTTTGCTAAATCGTCAGCTCTCTCCTTCTTTCCCACATTTGTTTGGGTATTCGATCTGTCTCCAGAGGAAGTAGAGCCTCTGTGTAAGAAGATCGAACAAAATATCACGTCAACTCTGGCAATCGATGGCCAGCTGGGCCGGGGCCATTCCATTCAGTCGGGAACGAAACTTCATCAGCAACCGGATTTCAAAGATTTGTGCGAAAGGGTCGAGAGCGCGGCGCAGGGAATTCTCGAATTTCTTGAACACAAACCGGCGCCCCTGAAGATCACCGGTTGCTGGGCCAATGTAAGCGGGCCGTCCGACCATCATAAAGAACATTCCCATCCCAATAATTTTCTCTCCGGCGCCTATTACGTGAAGACGCCCAAGGGTGGTGATTCAATCAATTTTCACGACCCCAGAGCCGAGGCCCAAGTGATCGCGCCCCACGTCACCGAATCCTCCACCAAGAATTCGAGTACGGTTATCGTGGAAGTGCAGCCGGGGCGCCTGGTCCTGTTTCCGGCCTGGCTGCGTCATTCGGTTGATCCCAATAGGAGCCAGGAACAACGGATGAGCATCAGCTTCAATCTTATGTTCGACCACTTCGCCGAGGAGCAAAGCCCTACTCGATTCTAGAGTAGCCCCGGGATGGCTTGCGGCCTGCCTCCTTTGCTGTTCTCATGCCGCCTCGAACCGTTCGGCAAACAGGAGAGATCCTCATGGATACCGGTATCGAGTCTTCGCGTAATCTCAGCCAGTTGGGAAAAGCCTCCGATACCCGTGACACGCTGGCACGGGCCAAGCGGGCGGTACAGGCGGCGGGTCTCGAAGACTGGCTGGTGGTGGATGTGGATGCTCATCATTTCGAGAACCAAAGCTGGGCCCAGATTGTTGAGCTGATTCCCAACGATATCGTGCGTCACGTGGCGGAATCCTTCACACGCAATGGCGTGAAGCATCCCGGCATCATGCAGTCGTCCGCCTGGCCGGCAAATCAGGGTGTCGGTGGCCGGGTCAGTCACGATCAGGGGCTGGAGGAAATCGCCGAGGCCGAGGATGGTGTGCATCGGGACATCGTGCTGATCCGCCGCGCCATGGAATGCCTGGCGGTGGATTACCAGATCACCTTTCCTACCCCCATGCTGTCGCTGGGACTGCATCCGGAAACCGATGTGGAGGTGGGGCTGGCCGAGGGCTACAACCGATGGCTGGTGGACAACGTGCTGTCTTCGGAAGACCGCATCTATTCCATGCTCTATCTGCCATTCTCTGACCCGGCAGCCTGCGAGCGCATCGTCGAAGAATATGCCGACCACCCCAAGGTGTCGGGCTTCATGGTGACGTCTGTGCGCTACAAGCCCGTGCATCACAACCAGTATATGCGGCTCTACCGTATGATCGAGGAAAGCGGCAAGACGCTGGGTTTCCATGCCGGGCCCAACTGGGAGAACAATGGCTATGTGAGCCAGCTCAACCGCTTCATCTCCATGCATGCGGTGAGCTTCGTGCTGTGCAACATTGTCCACCTGACCAACTGGGTGATCAACGGCCTGCCCGAACGCTTCCCCAAATTGCCCGTGCTGTGGATTGAATCCGGGCTGGCCTGGGTGCCGTTCATGCAGCAGCGCCTCGACAACGAATATCTCATGCGGTCATCGGAGGCGCCCAACCTCAAGCGCCTGCCCAGCGAATATATCGCCGAGATGTATTTCACCTGCCAGCCCATGGAACGCACCAACATGAAGCTGCTGGAGGCAACGTTCGATTCCATCAACGCGGAAACCCAGCTTCTTTATGCGTCCGACTGGCCGCACTGGGATTTTGACCTACCCAACGTGATCTCGGAACTGCCCTTCGTCGACGAGCAGGCCAAGCGCAACATTCTCGGCTATAACGCGGCGAAACTCTTCGGGTTGGATACGCTGGGGAAATAAGGCGGCAAAGTCGGTCTGCAATTCCGAGGCATCCGGGCCTGATTTTCGTCAGCTATTGTGGTTTTGCCCCTCATGACGGACATGAGCAGTCTGCCCTCTAACAATGCGTGTCCTGCAAGACCAACTCGTCGGGCATTTTAATTTTTTAGTCTAATTTTATCTGCCTGATTTGTCGGAGGGTTTTCTCGTCGATTGGAAAGAGCCTCTCAACGTTATTTTGTAACGCGCGGCGCAAGCGAATAATTCCTGTTCGGCTATTCCGGGTATCCTTGAGAAGCGCCAGTCCGCTAAACCAAAGCGCAACGGGGTCATCGGGCCGGGTGAGAAGTATTCTGTTCGTGCTTTCAAGTAATGTCGTCTCCTGAGCCCGTGACAAAAGCCAGAAGTAGTAGGGGATTAAAAGGTCTGTTCTCGCAGGCGCAATCGAGAGAGTGCCCTCGATAGCCTCAGGCCATCCGGTCAGGGAACTTGGGGGCAGTGTGGAAGTGGCCAGATCGTTCACAAGAAATGCAATATCCGATCTGTCCGTCGTCATATAAATTGGAACACTCAAGGGCCTGATCTAAAGGAGGGTCTGGCTCATCTGGTTCAAGATATTAAGCGGCGTGTTTGCGGTATTGCAAGCGCCGGGATTCCATCGTTTTCCGTTTAATCCTTTCTCTT
>JABJKO010000032.1 GCA_018660305.1 Rhodospirillaceae bacterium | reverse complement strand
TGGAAATCGCCGGTGAAATGGAGGTTGATATCCTCCATGGGGATGACCTGGGAATAACCGCCGCCGGCGGCGCCGCCCTTGACGCCAAAGCACGGCCCCAGGCTCGGTTCGCGCAGGCAGATCATGGCGTTCTTGCCGATGCGGTTGAGCGCGTCGCCGAGCCCCACCGTGGTGGTGCTCTTGCCTTCGCCCGCCGGGGTCGGCGAGATGCCGGTGACCAGGATCAGCTTGCCGTTCTTGGTACTGCCATCGAGGTAGCTGGTGTCGATCTTGGCCTTTGTGGGCCCATAGGCCTGCACGTTTTCGGCCGGCACGCCCAGCTTGTCGGCAATCTCCCCGATGGGTTGAATTGTCGCCGCGCGGGCAATCTCCAGATCTGATTTTACCTCGGCCATCCTGTCCCCCTGTTTATTCCTGCCATGGTGATAACCCAAAGGCGCGACCGCGCCAACGGCTTTCTGGTATACAATATACCAAATCCCGAATTATTGATCACCCCATGGACGGCCGGACGTCGGAACCGTATCCTGAGCCGGTTGAAACCACCCGAAAACCACCCGAAAACCACCCGAAAACTAACGGAAAACCGTGGATTACAGATGAAACCGCAAAATCTCCTCTTCATCATGGCCGACGAGCATAACCGCCAAATGCTGGGCTGTGCCGGCCACGATCTGGTCAAGACGCCCAACCTGGATAAGCTGGCGGCACGGGGCACGCGGTTTACCAGCGCCTACACAAACTGCCCCATCTGTGTCCCGGCCCGGGCTTCCTTTCAGACCGGCAATTACACCCATCGCATTCGATACTGGGACAATGCCATTGCCTATGATGGCGCCATCCAGGGGTGGGGTCATCGGCTGCAGGAGGCCGGCATCCATGTCGAGTCCATCGGCAAGCTGCATTACCGTAAGGATGACGATCCGCTGGGCTTCGATGCCCGGCACATTCCCATGTATATCAAGGAGGGGGTGGGATCGGTGACCGCGGCGGTGCGCGATCCGCTGCCCGCGCTCGATGACGAGGCCCGGACCAAGCCCGGCTTCGCCGCCAAGGCCGAAGCCGGAAGCTCAAGCTACACCCAGTATGATGCACAGGTCGCCGATCTGTCCTGCGACTGGCTGAAGGAAAGAGGCGCCTCCGACGACGACACGCCCTGGATGCTGTTCGCCAGCTTCCTGTCGCCCCATTATCCGCTGACCGTGCCCGATGAATTTTTCCAAATGTATCCCGGCGCTCATATGCCCGGCCCCCGGCTCGATCCGGAAGATGGTTATCAACGACATCCCTGGGTCGAAATACTGGCCGAACGCCAACCCCACAATAACGGTCTGACGCCGGAAAAATCCCGCATCGCCTATGGCGCCTATCTCGGGCTGTGTTCCTATGTGGATTATCAGATCGGGAGGGTGCTGGGGGCGTTGGAACAGGCCGGTCTCGCCGATACCACCCGCATCATCTACACCAGCGACCATGGCGAAAATGCCGGCGCCCGCGGTCTGTGGGGCAAATCGGTGATGTATGAGGAAAGCACCGGCATTCCCATGATCATGGCCGGCGCCGACATCGCAGCCGGTGCCGTATGCGAGACACCCACCTCGCTGGTGGACATGTATCCCACAATCACCGCCGCGCTCGGCCTCGCGGCCAATGCCGACGAAGCCGATCTGCCCGGCACGTCGCTGTTCCATATCGCCAACGCGGCGCCCGATCCCAACCGGACTGTCTTTAGCGAATATCATGCCAGCGCGTCGCCGTCGGGCGGGTTCATGCTGCGCAAGGGGCGCTACAAATACCATTACTATGTGGGGTACCCGCCGGAACTGTTCGATCTCGAGGCCGATCCCGGGGAAACCAACAATCTCGCCGGTGATCCGGCACACGCGCCGGTCTGCGCCGAATATGACGCCCTGCTCCGGCAAATCGTCGATCCCGAAGCCGCCGACCGTCAGGCCAAGGACGACCAGAACGCCATCGTCGATTTCCATGGGGGCCGCAAGAAAGTCCTCAACGACAAGCTCGGCGCGCAGAGCTTCACGCCGGTGCCCGGCGCAATCGCCAAGGATCTATGACGGCGACGGGCCTACGGCTTGAGACGGGAGACCGCGTCATCGGGGGGGACGACGCCGACGATGTTGGCCATCATGCCGGTAGTGCAGAAATGCCCGATGGTGTGGACCAGCTCCACCAGCCGCTTGTGGCCGAGGGTCGCCTCGGCGGCCTTGAAGCCGTCGTCGGACAAATTCCCGGTGGCCAGTAATTCGCGGGTCGCCGCATGCACGGCGGCGTCGGTCGCATCGGAAAAATCCGGTTGCTCGCCGGCCTTGATTGCCTCGATGATCGCAAGGTCGAGACCCGCACCCACCGCCGTCTTCGCCTGGGCACTCCACGGATAGGCGGCATTCCAGTGACGGACGGTCATCAGCGATATGATGCGGACCTGCACGTTGGTCAGGGTGCAATCCAGAAGGTGCGCGCTGGATTCGTTGTGCAGCCGCCAGACCTGCGCCGAATAGGCATAGCCAATGGCCGGCCCGAAACCGATCCGGCCGCCTTTCGCCGTAATTCTGTCCAAAATCTCCTGCTGGCCGGCATCCATGTCATCGCGTTCTAACGGCGGTATTCTGGTCATGGTGTCACTCCCTGTCTGAATTGTGCTGTAGTCATGCCATAATCTTCAGGCGATGACACCTGGCCGGCAGTTCTGAAACCCGGCATCCAGCTCATCGGCTTTCAGGTTGCGGCCGATAAAGACCAGCCGGGACAGGCGCGCCTCGTCGCCCCAGACTCCCACAAAATCGCCTTCCAGCATCATGTTGACGGCCTGAAGGACCAGTTTTCTATCCTCGTCGTGGATGGACAGAACCCCCTTGGTCCTCAGGATATCGGCGCCCCGGCGGGCCAGCAATTCCTGCAGCCATTCTTCCAGGCGCGCAGCATCCAGCGGCCCATGGCAGGTCAGGGACACGCTGGTGATGCCGGTCTCACTGATATGGTCGTGATCGTGACCATGATCCTCCGCCTCCGGTGGCAGCTGCGCCTCCACCCGCTCCAGATCGAAGCCATGCCGGTCCAGGACCGCGCTGGCGGGAACATCGGCGCGGTTTGCCCGCGTGATAGGCGCGAACGGGTTGATCTGCCGAATTTGGGCCTCAAGCGCGTCCAGCGGCGCCGTTGCATCATCGATCTTGTTCAGAACCACATGGTCACTGAACGCGATCTGGTCGGCCGCATCGGTACCGTCAGTTAGTTGGTCAAGTATATGGACCGCATCCACCACGCACAGAACCGAATCCAGCCGGCATTGGGCGCCGATGATCTGGTCGATCACCAGGGTTTGAATCACCGGGCCGGGATTGGCCAGCCCCGTGGTTTCGATGATGATCCCGTCAAGCGCCGGTTTTTTGCCCAACAACGCCCGCAGTTCCCGGATCAAATCGCCCCGCACCACACAGCAGATACAGCCGCTGTTGAGCTCGATCAGCTCTTCCTCGCCGGACTGGATCAGATCGCCATCGATGCCGATGTCGCCGAACTCGTTGACGATGAGCGCGAACTGCCCACCGGGGACATGGGACAGGATCCGGTTGAGCAGGGTCGTCTTGCCCGCCCCCAGAAAACCCGTCAGCACGGTGACGGGAATTCGGGGATCAGGGGTGCCGACGTCGTCGGCCAATGCTTAGCTCCAGGGCATCAGCGAGACGTGGATGACCTCGCCGCTGCCGCCCACCGCATTGATGGCGTTGTGGGTGTCCTTGAGCCCGTACTTATGGGTGGTGATCTGTCCAATATCGAAGCGGTCGGAATTAAGCTGTTTCAGGGCCAGCTCACAGCTCTCGTAATTGTGGCCGCGCGCCGCTTTGACGGTGATGTATTTGTTGCCGATCTTGCCCAGGGGGAAGTTGGGGAAGTCAGGCACATCCTCGCCCTGAATCTGCAGCGTGCCGCCCTTGCGCTTCATGGCCTCGATGCCCAGCAGCACCGGGATGGTGCCGGCGCCCGCCGTGCAATCCAGCGAGACATCCATGCCTTCGCCGTTGGTGACTTCCATGATTTTCTCGAGAGGATCTTCCTCTTCCACGTTGATCACGACATCGGCGCCAAGGCTCTTGGCCACGGCCAGGCGCTTGGTGTCCTTGCTGGTGCCGGTGACGACAATCAGCGACGCGCCGGCGGTTTTGGAGGCGATGGTGTTGCACAGACCCTGCTGGCCCGGGCCCTGAATGAGCACCTTGCTGTCATAGCCGACCCCGCAATCGAACAGCGCCCACTGGATGCCGTTGGCCATGGGGGTGACGACGCCGGCATGTTCCGCCGACAGCCCGTCGGGGACTTTGTGCAGCACCGAGTTCCACGGCAGATACATATATTCCGCGAAGCCGCCGAACAGATGCGGCGCCCGTTCCGCCAGGGTGTAACCAAACCGCAGCCCGTCGGGGAATTTGCGCCAGTCGGTGAACATGCACAGGCGGTATTCGCCCTTGTGACACCATTCGCAATCCATGCAGCCCACATAATGCTCGGCAAACACCAGGTCGCCTTCCTTGAGACCACGGCGTTCCTGAAAGATTTTGCCGGCCTTGGCGATATAGCCGATGTTTTCGTGGCCCATGATGCAGGGGCCTTCGAACGGCGGCTTGGAATAAAACTTCACATCGGTGCCGCAGATACCGGCGACTTCGACCTTGAGAAGAGCGGCCTCCGGCGGAATATCCGGCATGTCGTATTCACGGAATTCGGTTACCTGAGGCGCCGTCCGGACGGCTGCTGTTACTTTTTCTGCCACGCTCATCTCTCCTGCTTATATTTCTCGGACCCGGCCCGCTCCGCCTCCCGGCCACCCACAGGATACTCGCAATGGGTGGCCGGGAGGGGGAGCGGGCCGGCGCGATTTCACGCTAGTGAATCAGATAGACCTTGATGTAGCAAAGCCACGATTTCCGGGCAAGGACGAAGCCGCGCGTGCTATGATACGGTCAGTTTTTCGCTGATGCGCGCCATCATAAGGCGCGGGTCAAACGCTATCAAGGTTGTGCCCGGTTTAGATCATGTTCAGACGCCTTGGCCCCATAAAAGACACCCTTGCCGACATATCCCGGGTCGAAGAGCTGGTGCGCGCGCGGTTCAAGGTGCCGGAGACCGACATCACCCTGGTGTCCCAGGACCCGGGCACCAAACCCGGCTTCCCGCCGCTGGAAACCAACGTGATTTTCTTCAAGGACGAAACGCGATACCGCCTGAAGATATTTGCGCCGGTCGCCGAGGTGACGGGCAGCGACCTTCCCATCGCCTGGCTGCTCCCCTCGCTGGAGGATACCGGCGAGGGGGGGTGCTGCTAACTCGGCAGGAAGACGCCCTTGCCGGTTTTTTGCTGATCGAGGAGTTGATAGGCCTCTTCCGCCTGGTCGAGGGTCCATTGGTGGGTGAAGACACTGTCCACATCGATCTTCCGGTCGGAGACGAAGCGGGCGCAGTCGGCCTGGCCGGTCTTGGAAAACGTCCAGTGGCCGAGGACCACCTTCTGACGAAACTGCAGATCGGGGCCCACATCCAGCGTGATCTGGCCACCGCCGGCGATGAGACAGGTTTCACCCCAGGTTCGCGTCCCCCTGACCGCGGCGGCGCGGGCTTCCTTGTTGCCGGAGGTCTCAATGGCCTTGTGCGACCCCTCGCCGTGGGTCAGTTCGAGGATCGCCGCCACCGGATCGGTCTCGGCGGGATCGATCACCACATCCGCACCCTTCTCGAGGGCGAGCTGCCGGCGTTCCGGTGAGGTCTCAATGGCGATCACCCGCGCGCCCATGGCCGCGCCGAACTGTGTCGCCGACAATCCCACCGGGCCC
The DNA here is from genome assembly GCA_018660305.1 of Rhodospirillaceae bacterium. Next base: position 1,450 of record JABJKO010000032.1, on the reverse strand, counting down.
TGGCCAAAGATTGTGATTGTCTGGTCCCCTTCGACGCGGAGCCGTTTGAGTGCGCCAAAGGCCGTGCCCGTACCGCAGGAAATGGCGGCGCCGGTCGCAAAGGACAGATCGTCCGGCAAAGGTAACAGCGTATGGGCCGGTACACACATGTATCGCGCGTGACCGCCATGGCCCTTTCCGGAGCCAAAGGCGACCGAGCCGTCGTCGCAGAGCTGCGTCCAGCCTGTCTTGCAGTGCCGGCAAATGCCGCAGCCGTCATAATGGTGCACCATGATTCGGGCGCCGATGGTCGCTTCCCGCCCGGAGACCTGATCGCCCATCTCGACGACAATTCCACAGGGTTCATGACCGGCGACAAAATGTTCCGTCGCCGAATTCGCGCGCCGGTAGGCATGCAGATCGGTGCCGCACATGCCGGACGCCTTGATTTCCAGGATGACGTCGCGTGGCCCCGGTGTGGGGTCGGAAAATTCTCTCAGCTCGACCTGACGGTCTCCCAGAAAAACGATGCCAATCATAATTTCATGCTCCCTGTCGTCATGACGAATCTTGGGTCGTGGCTTTGGATCTAGCCCCCAACGCCGCCGAGAAAATCTAGCACCCTCCGCGGCGCATTGTCTTCGGTCTGTTCATCCACCGGCACATCCCAGTATTCCGAGCCGTTCAGGCATTCGTGCAAATAGCGGGCCGCCGAGGTGGCGTGGAAATCATCGGCCCCCGGCACGATTAGGCTGGGGATATCAAGGTCCAGCAGATCCTCCGGCTCGGCACCGGGCGCCGTGTCGCGATCCATCAGGCCGCGGACCATGGCGGTGACGGTCAGCAGATATTGTGCCTTGTCCAGTGTCCCATAGGCGTTGGCGAAATCCTCGGAATTGCGGATCGGTTGTCCCCAGGGTCCGCCGCGCGGATCGGCGGAGAAATTCTTGTCGTGGCTGCGCACCAGATCGATTACCGCCTGCAGCCCGTTTTCGTCCACGAACGCCAGATGGCGGGCGAAGCGCTGGTGGCTGCTGATGCGGTATTTGGCGCCGCCCACCGGCCAGTAATGCACCATGGAGAGCGTCCGCTCGGGATGGGCCACACCGAAGGCCGCCACCGGGCAGCACCCCATGCAGCCGCCCATGATGTGGGCATTCCCGATCTCCAGATGATCCAGCAGGCCAGCTCCCTGGCGGACGTAATGGTCCCAGGTGATCTGCTCCACCCGACCGCCCGACTGGCCGTTTTCGCGGCGGTCGAACAGGATGCAGGTGAAGTGGTTGGGCAGGTGGTCCAGCAGCTTGATGCGTTTGTAAACGCCCAGATCGGACCACTTGCTGATCCGTGCATCGAAGCCACCGGGCGAGAACATCAATAAAGGCGGACCGTCACCAACCACCTGGTAATGCGTTGAAATTCCGTCGATTTCGATGAATGGCATCAGCTGCGTCCCGGCTGGCCTTTGATC
>JABJKO010000033.1 GCA_018660305.1 Rhodospirillaceae bacterium | reverse complement strand
CCGCGCACCACCGGTCGTCCGGGTCACCGCGACAATCATGAACAGACCGTGCAGCCCGGCGAATATCAGAAAGGTCGGTTTGAGCGCGACCAGCGCCGCATAGATCAGACCCAGCGCAAGAGGTGGGGGAGGGGCGCCGGCTTCATCGGGGCCGGCGGTGACGAAAATGGCCGCGAGAATCAGGGCGCTGCCCATGTAGAGCGCCGAGATATTCACATATTGCGGATTGATGGCATACAGGTCGGCCATGGCGACCAATGCGGCCGGCGCCAGCGCCGGGTGCCGCCAGGCGAACCCGGCGATGAGCAACAGGCACAGGAACAAGCCGAACACGGCATCGACGCCGTTCAGGTAGGTGAGCGGGAAGTAGGCAACAATGAAGCCATGCAAAAATGACATGCCGCCGAGTGATTCCGATCCCATGGCACTCAACGGGCTGCCGAACAGGGTCCCGGTTTCCAGCATGCGGACAGGGTGGGCAAAATATTTCTGCAAATCGTCGCCGAAATTATAGAGTGCCGGCGGTAGCTGTGTGGCGATCGTGAAGATCAGCACGGCAAGGGCGAGGGCGAGCAGCGAGGCCCGTGCCGCGATCTCTGTCCGGGCGGGCATGTGCGGCATCGGCAGGCCGCTGTCCACTGCCCGGCGGATCCAGGGCGCCACACACAGACCGAGGCCAAGGGCTATCAGGCCGGATAGTGCCCAGATATTCGCCAGCCGGACCAGATTCAGCACACCCCCGACTGCGATCAGCAGCGCCAGCCCCAGCATCATGGTCACCGCCCATGAAGGCGGCGTGCCCCTATCGGTTCCCCCTGCGGTCAGCCAACGGACAATCCGACCCCATCCAAAAAGCGCGCAGCAAAAGACCGCAATGACGGCGAGGGAGAGGGTGAGGTCGGTCATGGATGGCCAACGTATAGGGATACTGCTCTAGTTATCAATCTCCGCCGGGGGGCCTGGCAATCTTGTTAGGACGGAACCGGCCCGCTATGGATCCGTTCGGTTTTTCAGCAACGAGCTATGAAGCCAGCCTGTCTTTCCGGCCGCGCCGCCGATGCGAACCTGCACCCAGCTTCCGCGTCGACCAATCGGCGTGACTTTCCTGTTGCGGGGCAATGTCATGATCACGGCGGCATTGGTCGATGGTCCGGCCCGAACATTTGCGGCGGCGACATCAATGGCTGCGCGCGGCTCCGCGACATCAGCGACATCAGTGACGTCCGCGCCGTCCATTACGCCGGTCAGCCAGGACTGGATATCGCCGCCGGCTTTCCGAATGGATGGTTCGATCCTGTCTTTTTGGGCAGCGATCTCCGGCCATAAATCTTTGGCGACGAAGGGCGCCACGTAGGGGTAGAGCATGATTGCCCCAGCAAGACAGGCAGCGATGGCGCCCATGCGCAGGACACGGCCATTGATCCGTCTCTGGCGTCGTTTATTTGTCAGCTCGGTGATTGGCCCCCGGGACTTAACGATGCCGATGTTTTTTCGCCAGTGCGCCTCGGCGACGGCAAGTCGCGTGGCTTCGCTGTCCATCCAGTCCTGCTGTGCCCTGGACAGGGCCGCCTGAGTTTCCTGCTGCCATTGTTCGAAAGCCTGATCCACACGCTGCTGTGCGATTTCTTCCGCGTTGGCGAGAATCTCTTCCCGCTCCCTATCCCATGCCGCCCGGCTTTCTTTGAGGGAGGCTTCGGTTTCAGCGAGTAGTTCGTTCAGGCGAAATTCCAGCTCCGCTTCCCGAAAGCTCTGCGTCGTTGATGATTGATACTCTGCCGTGGACCGTTCCAGCTCCTGCCGGGCTTCGGTCAACTCAGCCTCTCGGGCGCGGATCGATTCCTGTGCCGCCTCCAACTCGTCACGCAGGCCGTGCAACGCCTCCTCGGATTCCTGCAGGGGGAGTGGCTGGCGGTGGGCTGCCTCGAGAGCGGCTTCGGCCTGCTCGCATCGTGCAGAGAGGTCCGTCAGCTCCTGGGCGGACGCTGCCTGCCAATCCACCCGCGCCTGTTCCTGCTCTTTTTGGGCAAGTGCTTCGGCTTGCTGTACTGCTGCGGCGATGTCAGCTTTCTGTTCATTGTCCCATAACGCGCGTGCGTCGGCGAGCCGTCGCCCCAATTCCTCGAAGAGCCTCGCATCATTGACCCGTTTTTGCTCGACCTTTGCGTTCTCTTCGGCTTGGCGCACGGCATCCTGTACGGTCACTGCTATCAGGCTATTTTGTTCTGCCTCCCATGCCGTGCGGGCATCCGCGAGCTGGCGGCCCAGCTCCTGGGCCAGCCGTGCCTCATTGGACTGTTCCAGCCGCGCCGTGGTCTCTTGCTCGGCGCGCTGAACCGCTTCCTGCATGGCTGCCGCTGTATGATTCTGCTGTTCTGCCTCCCACGAGGCTTTCGCGTCAGCCAACCGCCGCCCGAGTTCCTGGGACAGCCGGGCTTCATTGGTCTGCTCCAATTGCGCTCTGGTCTCCGTGCCGGCTTCTTTTCTCGCCTGGTCTACCGCGGCTTGAACGGCGATGGTAATGCGGTTCTGCTGCTCGGCTTCCCAGGACGTGTGAGCGTCGGACAAGCGACATTCGAGCGTTTCGGCGAAACGGGCCTCAGCCTCCGCCGCTTGCTGTTGCAGCGCCCCGGTGTGACGCGCGGTCTGTTCGCCGGACTCGTCCCGCAGTCTGTTGAGTTCTTCGGAAACGGCGGCAAGCTCCGCCTCCAACGCGATTACTTCCCCGCTCGGCACTTCGTCTTTGCCAGCATGTGCAACCGCTTCGGGCACGGTCGTCGCAGCGCCGTCGCCGGGTATGACCGGGACGTCTAATTGCACAAGTGTCGACGCGCTGTCGCTATCCAGACTGATGATCTTGACGATCAGCGTATGCGGTGTCTCCAGCCCCGCCGGCGGCTGGTACAGGAGATCATCGAGCTCACCGGGAGTAAGGGACCAGCTATGGTCGCCATTGTTGCGGCCCTTTGACAGGCGCGCCCTGAGCGGGAGCCGCTCCACCTTGATGGACAGTTTTCCGTGGTCCCCATAGGGCGACAGCAATGGCGCCAGATCGAGGGGAATGCCCACGCCCGAAGCGGCGGTGGTTTCCACGATTGCGGTTATTGAACCATCCAATTCGTTCTCTCCTCCGGTGGCCGGATCGGTGGCCGATACAGCCGTGCCACCTCGCCTGTTTGGGCGAGAACCCCCAAATTATTGGTCCCTTATTTTGTGCGAAACCGGGTAAAGCAATCGTTCTCAATGGCCGGAAAAGAGGGGCGACGGCATCCCGTGTCTGGCCTGATTGAAGACAGGCTTGGCTTAGCGGGCCGGGAGAATTCGGGGTACCCCCGATGCCCCGCCCGGCAACCATAATTCTTGTCTTTTCGTTGACCGATCCGGACCTAGCCTCGCTTCGAGAGAAAGCCACAGAGAGGTGGCACATGGTACTGACCACAGAGAAGAAGAACTCGCTCAAGGCGTTGTACGGCGTCTGGGGCATCGATACTGTTCGCCGCGAAATAGAGCGAAGCGACAATGCAGGGCTGACACCGCCAGACGTCGTCGCCTTTGCCCGCGACTGGATCGCGGCGGAGGAAGCCAGAGGTCAACGCACTGTTCAGACTGTCAAGATTGCGGGAACGGTCTTGCTCTCGATTATCGGTGGGACCATCGTTGGCTTGCTTATTTTCTGAACCGTAAGGGCCGAGACCCCGGAGTCACTGGGGGGACTGGGCGGTGAACTTATTGTCGGCGTTGGATCTCTCGCCAACAATCCCTCCGCCTATGCCGGGAAGAATTGATTGTCCGGCCGTGGCAGACCCATGTTTTCACGCAGTGTCGTCCCCTCATATTCCTTTCGGAACAGACCGCGCTCCTGCAGGATCGGGATTACCTTGTCGACCATGTCGTAAATGCCCTCGGGCACGTAGGGGAACTGGATGGTGAAACCGTCGCTGCCCCGGGTCGTGAGCCATTCTTCCATCTCGTCGGCAATCATCTCCGGCGTGCCCATGATGCACAGGCTGGAATGGCCGCCCAGCCGCTGGGCCAGTTGCCGAACGGTGAGGTTGTCCTCCTTGGCCACTCGGATCGCCCGTTCGCGGCTGCTCTGGCCGGCATTGCTTTCGGGAATGTCGGGCAGGGGCCCGTCGGGATCGAATTTGGAGGCATCGTGGCCCAGCGCGATGGAAAGCGACGCGATGGCGCTTTCGTAATGGACCAGGCTGTCGAGCTTGAATCTCTTTTCCCGGGCTTCATCGAGGGAATCCGCGACGACAACCATGCAGGCCGGCAGGATCTTCATGTGATCGGGATTGCGGCCTACCTTTTCCATGCGGCCTTTCACGTCCTTATAGAACGCCTGACCAGCGGCAAGATTGCTCTGAGCGGTGAACACCGCCTCGGCGGTCTCGGCCGCCAATTGCCGCCCGGCGTTCGATGCCCCGGCCTGGACGATCACCGGCCAACCCTGGATGGGCCGGGCGATATTCAGCGGCCCGCGGACTTTCAGATATTTGCCTTCGTGATTGAGGACATGCAATTTGTCGGGGTCGAAAAAGACACCGCTCTCCTGATCGCGGGTAAAGGCATCATCGGCCCAGCTGTCCCACAGGCCGGTGACCACGTCATAGAATTCCCGCGCCCGGAGATAGCGCTCGTCATGTTCCATGTGATCTTCGCGCCCAAAATTCTTCGAGGCATCCGGGTTGGCCGTGGTGACCACGTTCCATCCGGCACGCCCGCCACTGATATGGTCGAGCGAGGAAAACCGCCGCGCCACGTGAAACGGCTCGTCATAGGTGGTCGAACCGGTGGCCACCAGCCCGAGGTTCTTGGTCACCATGGCCAGTGCCGGTAGCAGGGTCATGGGCTCGAACGAGGTCGGTGTGGAAGACCGCTTAAGCGCTTCCATGGGCATGTTGAGGACCGCCAGATGATCGGCCATGAAGAACGCATCGAACTTGCCGCGCTCCAGGGTCTGAGCGAAATGCTTGATATGCTCGAAATTGAAGTTGGCGTCGGCATAGGCGCCGGGGTAGCGCCAGGCGCCGGTATGGATGGTGACGGGCCGCATGAAGGCCCCGAAATGAAGCTGGCGTTTTTCGCTCATGGCCCTTTCAATTCTCCTAAATCTGGCGGCGGGCCCCATTTTGCATGTGAAAGGGCCCGTTTCCTGCGGTTAGCATAAGGCCGTTTTCCGCAAGAGTCTTGACAGGATGGCCCGTTCCGTGGCCTTTGCCGGGCGGTTCCCTATCGTCCCGAGAAGTCCACCCCGAGAAGCCCACAAGGTCCCGCCATGCATCAGTACCGAACCCACAATTGCAACGAACTGCGCATCGACAATGCCGGCGCACCTGCGCGGCTGTCAGGATGGGTCCACCGCAAGCGTGATCATGGCAATTTGCTGTTTGTGGATCTGCGGGATCACTTTGGCATTACCCAGTGCGTGGTGGATGTGTCCAGCGCCATATTTCCGGCGGTTGAAGAGCTGAGACTTGAATCGGTGATCTGCGTCACCGGTGACATCGTGCGGCGCAGCGACGAAACTATCAACAGCACTCTGCCCACTGGCGAGGTGGAGCTGTCCATCAAGGAAATCGAGGTGCTGGCGACCGCCGATCCGCTGCCTCTGCAGGTCAATAGCGACGAGGATTACGGCGAGGAAGTTCGCCTGCGTTACCGGTTCCTCGATTTGCGCCGCGAACGAATTCACCGCAACATCACCCTGCGCTCCCAGGTAATCGCCGATATAAGGCGGCGCATGGTGGAGCAGGGGTTCACCGAGTTTCAGACTCCAATCCTGACCTCCACGTCGCCTGAGGGCGCGCGCGATTTCCTGGTGCCAAGCCGCATTCATCCCGGCCATTTCTACGCCCTGCCGCAGGCGCCGCAGCAATTCAAACAGCTCATCATGGTGGCCGGGTTCGACCGCTATTTCCAGATTGCGCCGTGTTTCCGCGACGAGGACGCCCGCGCTGACCGCTCGCCCGGCGAGTTCTACCAACTCGATGTGGAAATGTCGTTCGTCACCCAGGACGACGTGTTTGCCGCACTGGAACCAGTCCTGCAGGGCATCTTCGAACAATTCGGCGGCGGCAAGTCGGTGACCCAGGCGCCGTTTCCGCGCATTCCCTATGACGAATCCATGCAGAAATATGGCAACGACAAGCCGGATCTGCGCAATCCCATCGAGATGAGCGACATCACGGATACTTTCCGAGGATCAGGCTTCAAGATTTTCGCCGGCATGATCGAAAAAGACGAGGCTGTCCGGGTGTGGGCCATCCCGGCGCCGGGCGGTGGCTCGCGCGCGTTCTGCGACCGCATGAATTCATGGGCCCAGAAGGAAGGCCAGCCGGGTCTCGGATATATCTTCTTCCGCGATGGCGAAGGCGCCGGACCGGTTGCCAAGAACATCGGCGAGGAGCGCACAGAGGCGTTGCGCGCCCAGCTCGATTTGAAGGACGGCGACGCGGTGTTCTTCGTCGCCGGCGTGCCCAAGACCTTCGCGGCCTTCGCCGGGCAGGCGCGCACCCAGGTGGGCGAACAGCTCAAGTTGATCGACGAGAACCGGTTCGATTTCTGCTGGATCGTCGATTACCCCATGTATGAGTTCGACGAAAAGACCCGCAAGATCGAGTTCAGCCACAACCCGTTCTCCATGCCGCAGGGCGGTCTCGAGGCTCTGGAGACCATGGATCCGCTGGACGTGAAGGCCTACCAGTATGACATCGTCTGCAACGGTATCGAGTTATCCTCCGGTGCCATCCGGAACCATCTTCCGGAGATCATGTACAAGGCGTTCGATATCGCTGGCTACGGGCGTGAGGAGCTGGAGACCCGGTTCAGCGGCATGCTCAACGCCCTCAAATTCGGCGCCCCCCCCCATGGCGGCTCGGCGCCGGGCATTGACCGCATCGTCATGCTGCTGGCCGGCGAGCAGAACATCCGCGAAGTCACCATGTTCCCCATGACCCAGCAGGCCCAGGATCTGATGATGGCGGCGCCGGCGGAGGTAACCCAGGACCGGCTGGAAGAACTTCACATAAGGGGGGTTCAGCCGCCCCCCAAACCCAGCTAGCCCGTCAGTCCGCTCCTGGCTCGTTGAAATTGTTTGTAATACATTGAAAATAAACACAAAATTTCGTAAATCCGGGCGAATTCTTTAACGATATCTTACACGTTCCTGCGCCATTCTTACCGCCTCCGTCGGCCGATTGATTCAGACTGTCTCTGGCCACGTGGATGGGGTGAGAGATGAGATTCGCCGCGCTAGCGACATTGCTGTTCCTGCTGACTGCCTGCGGTATCCCGTCAGGTGTACTCGTTGCCGGCTATGCCATTGACAGCGCCAGCTATGTGGGGACCGGGAAAACCGTTTCGGATTATGCTATCTCCGCCGCAACCAAGAAGGATTGTTCGGTTCTCTATGGCGTGACACGGGGTAAGATTTGTGAGGATGCTCCCGTCAAACAGGTCGCAGCACCTTCCGATACAAGGGTCCCCGACCGGGTGCCGCCCGGCAATTTGGTGCCGGATAACCTCCAGATGGTGACTGAGCCTATGATGCTGGGCGATGCATCGACCGTGGACTTTGACGATTCCTTTGCCAATCTCGCCACCACCAAAGTATCGACCAATATTTCGACGAACGAGGTGGTCCCGCCCGCGAAGCCCCAGCCTGCCAAAGCCCAGCTTGCGAAATCCCAGCCTGTGAAATCCCAGCCTGTGAAATCCCAGCCTGTGAAATCGGTGTCTCCGGCTAAAACACCTCTT
>JABJKO010000034.1 GCA_018660305.1 Rhodospirillaceae bacterium | reverse complement strand
TCCATGCTGGATCCCGACACGCCGCTGAATTGGTATGGCGAACTGATGCGGGAACGTCACGCGCCCGCCACCGTATTGGATATCGGCTGCACCGTCGGCGCCTCAACCCGGGCCCTCAAACGCGCCATGCCGGGGGCGGAGGTGCATGGCTGCGATGTCAGCGCGCCAGCTGTGCGCCTGGCGCATTTACGTTCGGTCGAGGCTGATCTGGCGATCGACTATTGGCAAATGAACGGCGAGGACATGAGTTTCGAGGATGACCGTTTCGATCTGGTGACTTCTCACTGGCTGATCCACGAAGTGCCGCCCTCAGCCCTGCGCCGCATCATGGCCGAGGGCCGGCGCGTCCTGCAACCGGGCGGCACTTTCGCCATGTACGATATGTATCTGACGCCGGGCGGCACCATCGATGCCTGGCTGCTGGATGGCTATGCCGCACGCAACAACGAACCCTTTACCCACGCGGTCCGAAAGCTGAATATCGAACAGGAATTGACCGACGCCGGCTTCATCGACGTGAATATCGAGCTGTCCGGCCTGCAGGCAAATGAGACTGTGTTAAGCGGCCAACTGCCCGAAAGCCGAACCCACTACATGTCCGTAATTACAGCGAAGGTGCCGGGATAGGTGGCTATGCGGTCACCCCGACATCACCGCTCTCGGTTAGAAATCGATTTGGTTGCCTTTGAGGATTTTCAATTTGCCGGTCTTCCCGTTCACCGCAGTGCTGACAAACCGTCCCTCGCCGTCGATGTGAGCGTTGGTATTGCAGCGTTCCTTGCCTTTGCCAATCTTTTGCCACTGGTAGCAAACAACGCCATCGGCCTTGACCCACCATTTGCCGCGATCCGAAAAGCCGCCGCTTTTCAATTCGAAAATGGTTGTGCCATTGGTGGCATGGAGCACGCGTAAGGGTGTGCCGTGACGGTTCTTTCCTTCGATTGTATTGCCCGACAATGCCTGTTTTAGCGCGTCAACAGTCGCCATATCGGCCATCGCTAACTGCCCGAAGCCAAACGACACGCCCATAATGATTGTGAAAAGTATCAACTTCCTCATGGCTCGATCTCCCAACAAAAAAGCTGCTCAGTCTTAATGCTGAACAGCTTCTATGTTGCCAATTGCGCCGCCGTTCGACAACGCAAAAGATTATGACAAATTACCGCGAGTAATACTCGATCACCAGGTTCGGCTCCATGGGTACCGGGTAGGGTACTTCGGCGAACTTTGGCGTGCGCACGAACGTGCCGCGGCGTTTGCCGATATCGACTTCCATGTATTCGGGCACGTCCCGTTCGTTCGAGTCCAAAGCCTCAAGCACCATGATGATCTCGCGGGATTTCTCCTTGATCTCGATCACGTCGCCTTCGCTGACCCGGTAGGAGGGGATATTGACCCGCTGGCCGTTGACCAGGATGTGGCCGTGGTTGATGAACTGGCGGGAGGAAAACACCGTGGGGACGAATTTCATGCGGTAGACCACCGCGTCCAGGCGCCGCTCCAACAGGCCGATCAGACCCTCGGTCGTATCGCCTTTGACCTTCACCGCTTCGTTGTAGGTACGGCGGAATTGTTTTTCGGTGATATTGCCGTAATAGCCGCGCAGCTTTTGCTTAGCGGCCAATTGGATACCGTAATCGGACGGTTTGCGGCGGCGCGCCTGGGCGTGCTGGCCGGGCGGATAGTCACGCTTATTGACCGGGCTTTTCGGGCGGCCCCAGAGATTTTCGCCCAACCGGCGGTTCAGCTTGTATTTCGAGCGCAGTCGCTTCGTCATCTAATTCCGTCTCTCAACCTGAATTGCTTGAATAGTCGTGCGCGGACAACCAATCCATCTAAAAGGAGGGAGCGCGCAAGTTGGCGCGAGTTATACCAATCCGTTCGCCTAAGTCAACCAATGAAGTAGGCGGAATCTTAGTCATCTTCACGCCGGATAAGGGCCGATACAACGCCATGCAGGCTGCGTACCTCCTGACCGCTCAGATCGGCGCGGCGGAAGATATTTCGCAGGTTCCGCATCATGGAGGGGCGTTTTTCAGGCGGCTTCAGAAAACCGGCACTGGTCAACTCTTCCTCCAGGCGGTTTTCGAAAAAATGCAATTCGTCCAGAGTGACCGGCAGGCCATCGCCGGCGGGCTCAGGTTCGGGAACTGGGCCGAAGGTGAACCATTCGTACGCCACCAGCAACACCGCCTGGCCGAGATTGAGGGATGAAAACGCCGGATTTGCGGGAATCTGGATGATGGACTGAGCAAGCGTGGCGTCATCATTGTCCAGGCCCGCCTTTTCGCCGCCGAACAATATGCCAAGCTGTTGCCCCGCGCCGAGACGCCGGCGCATGTCAGCCACGGCCTCTCTCGGCGTCAGGCAAGGCTTCTCCATCTCGCGACTGCGGGCCGTTGCGGCATAGACCGCATGCAGATCGGCGACCGCCGCCGGCGTGTTATCGAATAATGCCGCATTGTCGAGGATATCGTCGGCCCGGCTG
>JABJKO010000121.1 GCA_018660305.1 Rhodospirillaceae bacterium | reverse complement strand
GGTTCGGACGGCAACGTCGCCCCCTTCCGCATTTTCCCTCTTCATTTGCTCAAAGACCTTCCGAAATCCTGGTACGCCGGAAAGATCGTCCTGATCGGGGCCGATCTGCCAAACGAAGATCGTCATCGCACCCCGTTTGCCGCCCTTCTTGGAAATGACGCGGGATCGCTTCCCGGTGTGGTCGTGCATGCGTTTGCGCTGGCTCAGCTTCTCGACGGGATAAGTTTCACTCGCCAAGATGCCCTGGCGAGCCTCCTTGCCACGTTGGCGGCTTCCGGTCTCGGTGTGGTTATCGCGCTACTCGGCGTCAGTGTATTTGCAAGATTAATGTTGGGTGGTCTCGCCTATTTGGCTTTCTGGGGAACCGGGTTCGGCCTTTTCGCCCTGACCGGATGGCTGATCCCCCTTTTCGCCCCAAGTCTCGCCCTGGCCGGCGCCGGCAGCCTCAGCGTTGCCGTCATGGCTCAGCGCTACAAGCGAAAAAAACAGTTTGCCGAAGCCATGGTTCACAGACGCAACGAGTCCCTGCATAAAGTCGTGGAAAACAGCTTCGACGGGATCATCGTCACAACATCCGACGGTGACATCACCATGACCAATTCCTCCGCCGACTTTCTGATGGGCTGGAAAGCCGGCGAGAAGGCGGGGATGCCGATCACCGACTTCATACCGAATGCCAACGACTATGGCGCTCATTTTTTTAAACTGGGAGAAACTCCCGACCGGTTATCGGAGCGAAACATTGAGCCACTTGAAGTGCCATGCGAACGCATGGATGGAACATCCTTTACGATGGAGCTTGTGGTCTACAACGCGCGTGTCTCGTTCACGCAGGGCGACTCCGCCGCGACCGGCGGCGAACGGGTTTCCTATATCTATTCCTTTCGCGACATCACCGCCCGAAAGCGCACCGAAGAGGCTCAGAAAGAAGCACTCAAGGAGTCAGAGGCCGCCAACCGTGCCAAGACCGAATTTCTTGCCAACATGAGCCATGAACTGCGGACTCCCCTGAATGCGATCATCGGGTTTTCGGAAATTATGAAGATGGAGGCTCTCGGGCCCATCGGGACGCCGCAATATGTCGAATATGTAGTAGACATTCACAATAGCGGCAGTCACTTGATCGAAATCGTCAACGATATCCTCGATATGTCGAAGATCGAGGCCGGCGACATCGAACTCAACGAGGAGCCGTGCGACGTCTTTCAGATGGCAGATACCTGCATGCGGCTTGTGGCGGACCGGGCGCAAAATGGCGAGGTGGCGTTGGTCAACACGATGGAATCGGACCTGCCTCGGCTTTTCGCGGACCAACGCATGATCAAGCAAATCCTGCTCAACCTTCTGTCCAATGCCGTCAAGTTCACGCCAGCCGACGGCACGGTAACATTGAGCGCCGGCGTGGACGGCGCCGGGCTGACAGTGTCCGTATCGGATACGGGCAATGGTATTCCGGCCGAGAAGATGGCGGTCATCCTGGAGCCGTTCGGTCAGGCTGACATGACCCTGCAGCGCCAATTCGAGGGAACCGGTTTAGGCCTTCCCCTGGCCAAGGGCATGACTGAACTCCATGGCGGAAGCCTCACCATAGAAAGTACTGAAGGCAAGGGCACCACAGCCTCCGTTTCACTACCGGCCGACCGGTTCGTCAGCGAACAAAAGACCGCCTGACCGAAGAACCCACCCGGGCGTTTCGCTCGGATAGGTTATGATTTTACCGCCCCTCTCGTACTCTCGCGTGAAACGGCGGCACCCTGAGCTGGCGTAGGCCAATCGACGACGCTGTAATGCCCTCTTATTCTTTTTTGCGCCACTCGATCCATTCGCGCGCCTCTTCCCTGGCTTCCGCGATTTGCGCCTCCGTCATCTGCTTGGCGAGCAGATCACGATTCTTCTCCGCATCATCGATGCCCTTATCGGCGGCGATGTCATACCATTTGTAGGCCTCGACCAAATTCCGCTTCATTCCCTGGCCGATGCTATACATCACGGCCAGATTGAATTGCGCCACGCCATAATCCAGCTTCGCGGCTTTGCGGTACCAATAAAGCGCTTCCGCGTAATTTATCGCCACGCCAAGACCGTTTTCGTACAAAAGAGCGAGATTATATTGCGATGGCGCGTGCCAAAGCTCGGCGGCTTTCAAATACCATTCAGCGGCTTTCTTATAACTGCGCGGGACACCTTTGCCGAGGCGGTAAAGTTGAGCAATGTTGTGTTGGGCCGAACTGTTGCCGTCCTCCGCAAGCGGAAGCCACAGGCTGTAGGCGATTTCAAATTTCTGTTTTTTTATGGCCGCCAGAGCCTCCGCCATATCCGCCCGTGCGGCCGGCAACATCAGCAGGAAACTCAACAGGCAAACAACGGTAAATCGAACTCTCAGCATGGGGTAATATGATCGTCTGTCGGAGGATCCGTCAATGCTCGGAAAGAGGGCCCTGTTAGCACCGTTTTCGGAATTGAAGATCGGTCGCGATTGTTACAAAACTGCAAATATCGTTAAGAAATTCTTGACTCTGATACAGCCATACGCTACCGTATGGTATGGCTGAAATTGCAGCAAAACCTGAACCGGAACGCGTTTACGAAGTAAAAACGCGCAACTGCCTGAAATGCGAAGAGTCGTTTGAGAGCAGCTGGCCTGGCGAACGCATTTGCAAGCGTTGCAAATCGTCGGACAGTTGGCGCAACGGCAGTAGCTTCGAGGCGGCCTAGGACGTTTCCTAAGTCTGTCGCGTTATAAACGCGTTTTCACGACAAATCCGGTAGAACATACGAACCCGCTCCTTCCAGAAAGAAGCGGGTCGTTTTGCGTCTCCGTCCCAAGCTCCTAATTTTCGTGAGTTCCGTCACAGAATGGCGGGTTGCCGGTCCGTTTGCAGCCGCAGAAAGTGATCTGACGGTCGCGCGGCGCCACATACTGGACCGGTGACAGACCGGTTCCCTTGTGGGAGCCATCGCAAAACGGCTGAGTCTGGCTTCTGCCACAGGCGCACCACCAGTATTCTTCGCCCTCATCAACCAATCTTGTGTAATAGAGCGCCATCTCTCATCCTTTCGACCTGCAATACACGGCTAACGGCCGTCATTTGGCACTGTTTTAGTCAAGCCGGCAGGCTTTCTCAACCGCGCGGAGCAATTAGACCTAATGTAGGCCTCTAGTCCAAACGGTCGATCAGATTGGTGATTTCCGCATTCATGTCGCGATCATGATGAACCAGCATCACCCGCGGCGCCCTTTGCGGGCAGGGCCCGGACGATCCCGGCCAGCGCCTCATCATCGGGATTCTCGCCGGAATCGGTAATATCCTGCATACGATCGAAAAATCGCAGCACGTCGTCCAACAGCCGGATATCAAGGGTCTCCAAATCCGCCAGATAATTCTCCAGGTGATGGGCAATCACCGTTACCGACGGAAATCCAAAAGTACTCCCCGTGCCTTTCAACGTATGGACTTCCCGTCTTATATCGGCAAGAACCGATGGCATATCCAACTCGCCGGCGATGGCCTTACTGACCAGAATACCCAGTTCTCCCAGCCGGTCAGCGGCATCGACAAGGAATTCCTGTGTCAAATTGGCAATTATGGCGTCGGCGCTGGATTGGTGAATTGAACTGGACATGCGGTCCCTGAAAGCACTTTTGGCTAATCATTGTAACGATACCCAGTTAACGAAGTTTGGCGTTAAGAAAGTGCTACCGGGAGTTGAATTTTGATGCCCCGCCTGTCTAGCGGGAGAGAGGAATGACCGCATCGGCGTCGATCTCGACCATGCCACCCTCTCGGATAATGCCGGAAATCTGCACCAATGTGCTGGCCGGCCGGGCATCGGCGGGGAAAACCTCATTGCGGGCGGCGTGGACCTGCCGGAGAGCCTCCGGGCTGATATCGGTCACGAAGACCCGCACCCGGACGATATCGGCGAATGTCGCCCCCTGATCATCCAGGACGCGCTTGAGACGGCGAAGGACCTGCCGGGTCTGTTCCAGCATGGTGTCGCCCACCAGATTGCCGTCGTCATCTATGGGTGTGGCGCCGGAGATGTAAAGAAGGGCCGCGTCGCCGATTTCCACCCGGACAGCATCGCAAAAAGCCGCCGCCGTTCCGCTTTCCTGCAAACCGGCGATATGGCGAGTGTCGTTCGCTGCCAGAACAATTGATGTCCGTTTCATCACGGCTCCTGTATGCTGAAATGCGCGTCCAACGTCGCGCGCAGTCCGGATTCTTTCAGCCCGTGGGCGGCGGCGCGTCCCTTGAGCCGCTGGGCCGCTTCATGGGGTTTGGATTCCAGCTTCAGCGCCTTGAAGGCCTCCGGCTTGGCGGGCAACCCAAGGGCCTCGGCAACCAGCGCGGTGTAGTGAACGATCTCCATACCCTGCTCTCTCTCCAACCCGCAGAATTGCCGGTAGCAGGAATGATAGAGCCCGGCGATGACATCGGCGCCATCCGCCCTGGCGGTAGCGAACATCTCTCCCGTCAGCCGGTCATGGGTATCCTTACCGATGATCCCAATCTGACGGCCGCCGCAATCGTGCCCCCACTCACCGCCCCCCGGTTCTCCCAAAACCTCGATCCCGGGAATAGCCTCCAGAATTGCGCGGGCAAATTTCGCATCCAATCTGGCCTGTTCGTTATCGGAATGGGCATGCAGGTAGACCTTCCGCTCAACGCGGTTTTTAAATGTCAGCCGGGACAGGTTCTCGGTGATGAATTCGGTCACATGCAAATAGGGAATGTCAAAATCCAACCCCGGTGTCGCGAGGCTGTCATCCATATGGCTATGGCAGGACGGACAATAGGTCAGCACCGCCTTCGGCTCATAGCCCTCGAATTTGGCCAGGGTCTGGCGGGTCAGTTTCTCGGAAATTGCCACATCGCCATTGCCGTGGTGAATGATACCGCAACAGGTCGCGGGGCCGCCGAGGGGAATAAAATCAACGCCGAGTTCGTTCAGGATGGCGACAATGGTTTCCGCCAGCGCCACTGTCCGGAGAACGTTGCACCCAAGATACAGAACATAATCGTGGGCCCGCTTGTTGTTTTCCGCGCCGCTGCCCCAACACCGATCGCCGTCGCTCCGCGTCGCGTCGGCGAGCGGCAGGATCGGGCCGAAATAAGCGCCATAATCGAAATCAGACATGCGGGCTCCTTTGCTTGCTGCCTCCAGCCAATCCGGAAAACTCAAACAGCCTGTATCGGCAAGGCCCGCGGTTTCGAACCTCAGGCCACCAGACGAATAACGTTCCCCTGCGGCAAGGGTTCAACCCATTTAGCCGGCACGTTACGATGAAGCTTCCTGGCACATTGAATGTCATAGCATAGCGGTGCGTAGGTACGGGCAACCACGACCCCCGTCGCCCGCCATCTCTTGATCACAACCCGGTCATTCAAATTATGGGCCGGATCTTTCCCCTTGTCTTCCATGGTAATCCTCTCTTGAATTGCGGATTGCCAACCCCTTTGCCCCCGGTCTCAATCTCCGCAAGGACGAATCCATGTTAGGGGTATTACTGCCGTCCCGCCAAGGGGCAATGAACACATTGCCACTTCACGAAGCTGCGCCGGACACCAACCCCGGCAAAGGATAACGCGATGACCAAATCCATTGAGCATGTTCACTGGCCGGATGCGCCGGATATCTGGATGCCCTATGCCCCGGCCATCGTGGTAACGGGGGGCAGGACGGTCTATCTCGCGGGTGTCACGGCGGCACCGGTTTATCACCACCACCCGCACCGGCCCGAGGAATTCGATACCATGCCGTCGGATATGGCGGGACAATCCGTCGCGGCGCTGGAAAATCTCAAGAAAGGATTGGACGCGGTTGGGCTGGGTTTCGCCGATATCGTGACCGCGAACCGCTTTGTGACCGATCTATCGGATCAGGATTCCCTGAACAGGATATGGGGCGACTATTTCGGTGACAACAAGCCGACGACCACCACCGTCCAGGTGGTCCAACTCGCCACCGATCCGAGGTGCCTGATCGAAATTAACGCCATAGCCATCGCCGATTGATTTGCAGGCTGCTAGGTTTCGATTCCAGCCATTTTCGAGATTCCCTCCGGTGTCGCACCGCTCTCCCGCAAAGCCCGGAGGGTGATCGAACGGTCGCGTTTTGCCAAACGATTGCCGTCTTCGTCGGTCAGCAGCTTGTGGTGATGGTAGCCGGGCACTCTCAGCCCCAGCAATGCCTGCAGGACCCGGTGAATATCCGTATAGGCCACCAGATCCTCGCCACGGGTCACCAGGGTGACGCCCTGCTTGTCATCATCGATCGTCACCGCCAGATGATAGCTGGTCGGGATGTCTTTTCGGGCAATCACCACATCACCATGGCGCAGCACATCGATGGGAATGTCCCCCCGTCCCCCATCGTGCCAATGGAGCGGCCCCACCTTCTCCGCGGCTTGCGCCATGCGAAGCCGTATGGCGTGCTGTTCCCCGGCCGCGATGCGGGCCTGCCGTTCGTCATCGGAGAGGGCGCGGCAGGTCCCCGGATACACCGCCTCCCCTGCGTCCGCATGCGGCGCGCCGCCCATGCGCTGGATCTCGGCCCTGATATGGCCCCGGGTGCAAAAACAGGGATAGGTCATGCCGGCGGTTTCAAGCACCGACAACGCCTCGCGGTAATCCGCCATATGATCCGACTGACGGCGCACCGGCCTCTCCCATTCCAAACCTAGCCATTGGAGGTCCTCATAGATGGCCTCTTCGAATTCGGGCTTGCAACGGCCGGCATCGATATCTTCGATGCGCAGAAT
>JABJKO010000035.1 GCA_018660305.1 Rhodospirillaceae bacterium | reverse complement strand
CGGTTCTTCTGATGCCACTGGCGTTCGGGTCAATTTTAGGCGGGCTGGTCACGCTGATCGGCACCCCGCCCAACATCATTATCGCCTCGATCCGCGAACAGATGACGGGACAGGCGTTTTCCATGTTCGATTTCACCCCGGTGGGTGGGGTCATCGCGGTAACCGGAATTGCGTTCGTGGCGCTGGTGGGGTGGCGGCTCATCCCCCATGATTCTGACGGCCGAACCACGGCGAGTGAGCTTTTCGATATGGAAAACTACGTCACCATGGCGAAGATTCCAGAGGACCATGAACTCATTGGCAAGGAACTGCGGGAACTCGATGATCTGGTGCGCGAACAGGATGCGGTCATTCTCGGCATTTCCCGAAACGACCACAGAATTGACCCGGCGGCCCGGCGGCGGCCGCTGAGGCAGGACGACCTTCTCCTGATCGAAGCCGGGCCCGACGCGCTGAACGCCTGTTTATCGGTGTTGAACCTGCGACCGCCCGTCCCACAATCGGATGAGGAGGAGAGCCCAGAACAAACCGATAGTGACGCGGAAGAAGCCAGAAAGCGCCGTCCGGTGCTTCTCGGCGGCACCGATGTCGCCATTGCGGAGGCGGTTGTACAGCCGGGTTCCCGGCTTTCCGGGCGGACATCGAACGAATTGAATTTACGGTCCACCTACGGCATCAATCTGCTCGCCATCGCCCGGCAGGGAAACCCGTTTCGCGGCCGGTTGGGCGCCTTTCGCTTCCGCACCGGTGACGTACTGTTGATCGAAGGCGAACCCAGCCGGCTTAACCAGATCATCAGTTCGCTGGGATGTCTGCCCCTCGCCGAGCGCCCCATACAGGGGAGCAAAATCCATATGGCGTGGCTGTCCATGGCAGTCTTTGGCGCCGCCATCGCCGCAACCACCATGGGGCTCGTCAGCTTCCCAATCGCGCTCGCCATTGCCGTCGTTGCCATGGTCATGACCGATATCGTGCCGGTGCGCGAGCTCTATGACGGCATCGACTGGTCGGTTGTCGTCCTCTTGGGCGCCATGATCCCGGTGGGCCAGGCCATGCAGGATACCGGTACCACCACGGTCATCGCCGAGGCGCTGTCCGGACTGGTCGCCGGGTACCCCGCCGTGATCGCGCTGACAATTGTCCTCGTGCTGACCATGTCGCTGTCGGACATTATCAATAACGCGGCAACCGCGGTGGTCATGGCCCCCGTCGCGGTGGGTATCGCCACCCAGTTGAATGTCAATGCGGACTGCTTTCTCATGGCCGTTGCCATCGGCGCGTCCTGCGCCTTTCTGACTCCCATCGGTCACCAGAACAATGCGCTGATCATGGGTCCGGGCGGGTACAAATTCGGGGATTACTGGCGGATGGGCCTTCCTCTCGAAATTTTGATCGTCGTTGTCGCCATCCCCATGCTGCTCTGGATCTGGCCACTGACCTAAATCAAGGTGAGAAATTCAGCGCTATACGCCCTTGGAATAATTTTTTTTCATAGCTGTTTACGGAAGAACATACCGGGGATAGCGCCGAATTGAGCGGCTCAGGCGGTCCTTTTGCTTGACCGTTACAGCAATATCCCTAACCATATTGCAATGGGTCGGCCTATTACGGCGGTCCCGACAAATGCGGCGTCGCACCTTCTTGATTTCCGCGCCGCTAAAAAAGAGGGAGAGATTTAGATGAGCGATTTCGATAACGACTTTTCACGCCGATTTTTTATGAAGGGCGCCGGCGCAACGTTGGGCGCGAGCGCACTCAGCATGCTGCCCATTCAGATGGCGTTTGCCGCGGCCTTCCCGGAGCGCAATATCAAGGTGTATGTGCCAACCCGTGAAGGCGGCGGCGCCGACCGCAATTTGCGCGCTGTTTCCGGTATCTGGAAGAAGCACCTGAACACCAATTTCGAACCCGCGTTCTATCCGGGCGCCGCTGGGCGTGTCGGTTACGAAAAATATATGGGGCTGGCGAAAGACGATTGCTACGAATTGCTGTTCGGCAATATGGGACCCGAAGTCCTGAACTGGGTGGTCAAGAAACCCACCTTCGACATCAATTCCTATTTCTACTTCGGACAGATGGACCGCGACCCCGGCATCATCTTTGTTGGCCGCAGATCCAAATTCAAAAACATCGACGAGATCGTCGCCGAGGGCAAAAAGCGCACCCTCAATGTTGGTGTCAGCCGCCTTGCCCATCCGGCAACGCTGGGCGTTCTCGCCCTTGGCCGGCACACCGGCGCCAAGTTCAATCCGATCCCCCTGTCGGGTGGTAAGAACACCCGGGCCGGTGTAGCCACCGGCGAAATGGATTTCGGCGCCCTGCCGTCGGGCGGTATCGCGCGGCGCGGCAAGAATTTCAATATTCTGGCCATCTTCGACAACAAGAATCCGATCCCGAGCAAGATCAAGAATGCGGCCCTGGTCAACCAGCATTTCGGCATGAACCTGCCGCCGTTGATTGCTGGCGCCCGGGCTTTCGGCATCAAGAAATCGGCTGTGAACAAGCACCCCGACCGGTTCAAAAAGCTGGAAGAGACTCTCGTCGCGGTGAACAATGACCCGGCCTATCGCAAAGCCTTGAAGAAGACCAAGGTGCCCATGGAACTGTTCACCTATGGTTCGCGCGAGGATTGCGCCCAGTACGTCAAGGACATCACCAAAGTCGGCCAGGATTATAAAGACCTGCTGACCGGCAAAAAGACCTGAAGACGCGCAAATTCGTAGAAAAAACTGAGGCGGCACGCCGGGACAAGGCGTGCCGCCTTCGTTGGCAAGGATGTGCGACCGGGGTGCAAACGGTTAGTTTGTTGCTGTCGGGCGGGGCAAAAGGATCAATCCCTCATGAGTGAAGAAAATGGCTCGGGTAACACCGAGCGGAAACCAATTGGCGGAGAACTGGTCATCCCCGTCGTCGCGTTCATTTTTACGCTTTATTATTTTTGGACCATCGTCGATGTCCCGTGGTCGGCGCAGGTAAGCGCGTTCTTCGTCGGCACGATCCTGATCGGCCTGATTGGCGCATTCGTTTTCAAATGCGTCGGCAGAATTCGCAGCGGCGAGGCATCGCTTCAAATCGGTCCCCTGTTCGCACCCAAATCCTATGTGCCCAAGCGGCTCGCCCTTCTGGGCCTGACACTCGGTTTTATTTTCTTCGTTCAATATCTCGGTTTCACCATCACCGTCTTTCTGTTCCTGAGCGGTGCCATGCTTCTGCTTAGCAACGGCCAAAAAAAGGTTTTTATCATTTCATTGTCGGCGATCCTCTCCCTCGCGGGTTGGGCGCTGTTTATCTGGGCTTTCAATACCCGGTTCCCGGCGGGTCCCTTCGAAAACATGATGAAGGGCCTGCTCTAAAATGGAATTCGAATGGGCCTTCTTTGGCGAACTCTTTCTCCACACCTTCACTTTCTGGTGGATCATCCTGCCGGCGATTTTTCTGGGACTGATCGTCGGCGCCATCCCGGGGTTTAGTGCCGCCAACACCATCATCATTCTGTTGCCCCTGACACTGGCCATGGATCCCGAGGTCGGGCTAATCTTCATGGTGGCGCTGTACGCTTCGTCGCGCATGGGGGCCGGCATTCCAGCCATCCTGGTCAATATCCCGGGCACGGCGGGTGCCGCGGCGACGCCGCTCGACGGCTATCCCATGACCAAATCAGGGCGCGCTCATCAGGCGCTTGCCATTTCCTTCGTGTCATCGGTTTTCGGCGGGCTGCTCACCACCATCATCGCCCTTCTGACCATGCCGTGGCTGTCGCAGGCCGCGTTCTACCTGCACAGCGTCGAGATGATCGTGATCATGTTGTTTGGCATTTCGCTGATCGCCACCATCGCCGCCCGCGACACGCTGAAAGGCCTGATCGCCGGGTTCTTCGGTCTGATGATCGGCTATATCGGCGCCGACGTGGTCTATGAGACGCCGCGCGGCACATTCGGGTTCCTCGAGCTTTACGACAAGGTGCCGCTGATCCCGGCGCTGGTCGGGCTGTTCGCCGTCTCCGAAGCCTTTGCCGTCATCGAAGGCGAATCCATCCTCACCGAGCGCGGCCGGATCGCCATGCAAAAAGCCGGTTGGAAGGAAACCTTTGAAGGAGCCCGTGACGCCTTGTCGCGCTGGTGGCATATCATCTGGACCAGCCTCATCGGGCTGGTGATCGGTGTCGTGCCCGGCGCCGGCGCCGCCATCGCGTCCTTTGTCGCCTATCAGCAATCGAAGACATTTTCAAAAACCCCGGAACTTTACGGCACGGGTCACATCGAAGGGCTTGTTGCGCCGGAATCGGCCAATAACGGCGTCACCTCGGGGACCCTTGTGCCATTGCTGGTGATCGGCGTCCCCGGTGGCGCGACAGCGGCCATCATGCTGGTGGTGCTGCAGTTCCACGGTGTCACCGTAGGGCCCGATTTGTTCATGGAGGCGCCGGAGATTGCCTATGGGCCGTTTACGGCCATGGCGGTGACCTATGCCATCATGATCCTGACCATCTTTCCACTGGCCCGCTACATGTCGAAGATTACCGTGGTATCGACGACTTATATGTCGCCGGTCATCATCGCCTTTACCCTGGTCGGCGCGTTCGTGCCGCGCCAGTACATGTTCGACATGTATCTGGCACTGACCTTCGGCATCATCGGCTACATCGCGCGCAAGACCGGCTATCACACCGCCGCCATCCTGATCGGGGTCATTCTGGGGCCGCTATTGGAAACCTACTTCCTGCGGGCTCTCAAAATGTCGGGCGGCGATCTCCTGGTGATCTTCTCCTCCGACCTGGCCAACGTGATGTGGGTGCTCCTCGTAATCTCGCTGGCGGTACCGTATTTTCTTCAGAGACGACGCGCCAAGGCGGCAGAAGCAGCG
>JABJKO010000036.1 GCA_018660305.1 Rhodospirillaceae bacterium | reverse complement strand
TCCGGAACTCGACGTCTGGGTCATCGGCGGCGATGGCGACATGCTGAGCATCGGCGGCAATCACACGCTGCACGCCCTGCGCCGCAACATCGATCTGCAGGTGCTTTTGTTCAACAACGAAATCTACGGGCTGACAAAGGGTCAGTATTCGCCGACCTCGGCGCTGGGCACCCGTTCGCCCTCGACCCCCATGGGCTCTATCGACGCGCCGGTGTCGGCCTGCGTCTTCGCCCTTGGCTGCAACGCCCGTTTTGTCGCCCGCGCCGTCGACACCAACCAGAAGCTGCTGCCGGTGGTTCTCAAGGCGGCCAAGGCCAACAAGGGTGCCTCGTTCGTCGAGATCCTGCAGAACTGCATCGTCTATAATGACGGCGTCTATTCCTCCTTCACCGACAAGGCCAACGCCGCCGACGGCCAGATCATGTGCGAACACGGCAAGCCGCTGATCTTCGGCGCCGATGATAACAAGGGGCTTCGTCTGAAACCCGGCAAGATCGAGCTTGAGATCGTCACCATCGGCGAAAACGGCGTCACCGAGGAAGACATCCTGGTGCATGACGAAACCAACCGGCCGCTGGCCGGCATGATCGCCGGCATGAATGCCCCTGACTGGCCCGTCGCCATGGGCGTCATCTTCCGCGACCCCGGACCGGCCTACGAGGAAAGCATGTATGCCCAGATCGACGAGGTGACCAAGAAATCACCGCCGGTCAGCATCAATGAGCTCATGCACAAGGGACAGACCTGGACCGTCGTCTAAGGTTTTACGAAAACGAAACGCCCCCTCACCCTTCCCACGCCGCTACGCGTCGCGGGCCCCTTCCCTCTCCCGCGCGGGAGAGAGTACGCAGGTTCGGCGAAACTATAGTTGAGCCTAGCCGAAGTGGGTGAGGGATTCGTCGTGAAGACCCAAGACAATGGCAACCCTGGCGCTGTCTGTTTATCCCCAAATCACTCCCCAGTTTTCGATGAGTTTACGATTCCGGGGGTTTCATCAAATGATCATTCCGTTATCATCCGTCCCGGTAACAGGGTTCAGCTAAACGGGTTTAGTCAGAAAAGTGGGCGATTACGATAACCGCAACGTCGCCGTCGTGGGCTCGGGTCCCGGCGGCATCTATGTGGCGCAGGCGCTGCTTGAAAAAGCACCGGGCTGTCGCATCGACATCATTGATAAACTGCCGACGCCGTTCGGTCTCGTGCGCGGCGGGGTCGCCCCCGACCATCAGCACACCAAACGGGTCGACCGCAAATACGCCGAAACGCTGGGGCATGAATCGGTTCGTCTGGTGGGCAATCTCGCGCTGGGCCGCGATATCAGCCTCGATGAGTTGATCGGGCTTTATGATTCAGTGGTCCTCGCCTATGGCGCGCCATGGGACAACAAGCTGGGTGTCCCCGGCGAGGACAAAAAGGGCGTCTACGGCTCCAACGCCTTTGTCGGCTGGTATAATTGCCACCCCGATTTCCGCGACCTCGATCCCAATCTGGATATCGCCGGCGCCGCGGTGATAGGTATCGGCAATGTGGCCATCGATGTCGCCCGGGTCCTGTCGCGCACGCCGCAGGAAATGATCACCACCGATATCGCCGATTACGCCATGGAGCCCATCGATTCATCGCCGATCAAGGACATCTATATGTTCGGCCGGCGCGGCCCCATCGAGGCGGCCTTTACCAATACCGAACTTAAGGAAATGGGCGCGCTGGAAGCCGCGACCACCGTGGTCGATGCAACCGCCATTCCCACCGAACTGCCCGACGGCATGGACGACCGCGAACAGAAGGTCCGGACCCGCATCCTTGATACCCTGCGCGGCCTGAGCGACAGCAAGGAAGGCGAGAAGCGCCGTACGGTCCATATTGAATTCTTCGCCATGCCGGTGGAAATTCTTGGCGGCGACAGCGTCGAAGGTATCCGCATGGAGCGGACCAAGGTGGAAGACGGGCGCTGTGTCGGCACCGGCGAAACCTTCGATATTCCCTGCGGCATGGTGGTCACCTGCATCGGGTCGCGCGCCGAACCCATCGAAGGGGTTCCGTTCAACGACCGCTGGGGTATTGCCGAAAACGATGAGGGTCGCGTGAAGCAAGGAGTCTATGCGGTGGGCTGGCTCAAGCGCGGGGCGTCGGGCACCATCGGCACCAACCGGCTGGATTCATACGCGGTGGCCGACCTGATCCTCGAAGATTTCAGCGGTGACGCCAAGGCCGGACCCGATGGGCTCGATGGCTTTATCAAAGATCATGATCTGCGGGTCACCAATTACCAGGACTGGCTGACCATCAAAGCCCTCGAAGAAGGCGCCGCGCCCGACCCGACCCCGCGGCAGAAATACAGTACCGTCGAGGACATGCTGACAGCCCTCGATTCCGCCTGAAGCGGCGCCCACCCCATTGTCATGCCCGGCGATGGCCACGAGTGTCCGGTTTAGCAAGACAGATTCTTCTTGCACGCCAGACGGCGCGCTACCCCACACCTATACCTCCCCCTCGATGGGGGAGGGTTAGGGTGGGGGTGATACGGCTCCGACCCGGGAATAAGAATCTCAAATGGCTGGATCTCCTCGTGACCCATGCAATTGAGCGGGCTCCGTACCGCCGCATAAATTTAACCGAACATCAGCGACGCAAATCCGAGCATAAAGACTGAGTTTTGCCGAACGGTGCCCTATTTAATCTGCGCCAGCTTGGTGAGGAGCTGAATAAACGATTTCTGCTCGGTGGGGCTCAGCGGGTCCAGGGTCTTTTGCGTAATATTACTGCCGTTGGACAACAGCCGCTCGATGAGCGCCCGTCCCTCGGGGCTCAGGCTCAATATCAGCCGCCGGCGGTCATCGGGATCAGGCCGGCGGTCGATCAAATTACGCGAGGCGAGGCGCTTGATGACCCCCTGCATGGTGGCGGCATCCATGGCGGTCAGGCGCCCGAGCTGGTTCTGCGACACCTCATCGAGATCGCGCAGCTTCACCAGCGCCGCGAACTGCAGCGGCGTCAGCTGCTCGTCGCCGATGTTTTCCTGGAAAATAGCCGAATGACGCTGATGGGCGCGGCGCAACAGATGCCCCGCCTGCCGTTCAAGCACATAACCGCCGTCATCGGAGGGCATAAGCGACCTAAACTCCAGTTTGAAAATTTGTTTGTGTACGAATAATCAGGGGCGGCGCGGTTGCTGTCAAGAATCGAGCATGAATGCCCGGTCAGCCGCCCACAATGCCGGCGTCTTTCAGGGTGGCGATCTCGTCATCGGACATATCGAGTATCCGCCTCAGCACATCGTCGGAATGCTGGCCCAGGGTCGGCGGCGCGCCCTGATATGAATGCGGCTGGCCGGTAAAGCGGATGGGGTTGGCGACCTGCGGCACGCTACCGGCCAGCGGATGTTCCAGCTCCATCCGGAGCCCGCGATGCTGGATCTGCGGATGGGCGAACACCTGTTCCATGTTGTTGATGGGCCCGCACGGCACGCCGACTTTTTCCAGCGTGGCAATCCAGTCCGAGCCCGTGCGCTGTTTCATGAAATCCCGGATGATGGGAATCAGGATTTCGCGGTTTGCCACCCGCGCCGCATTGGTGTCGAAACGATCGTCACTGGCCAGTTCGGGGTGTCCGGCGGCCTCCACGAAACGCTGATACTGGCCGTCATTGCCGACAGCGACGATCAGATACATGTCGGAGGCCTCAAACGCCTCATAGGGCACGATGTTGGGATGGGCATTGCCCATGCGGCCCGGCGCGGTGCCGGTCACCAGAAAATTGAGCGCCTGGTTGGCCATGGTTGCCGTGGTCACGTCCAGCAGCGCCATATCCACATGACACCCCTCGCCCGTTGAATCGCGCTTGGCGATGCCGGTGAGCGCGGCGATGGTGGTGTAGAGCCCGGTCAGGATATCGGTCAGGGCGACACCGATCTTCTGCGGCCCGGCGCCCGGCATTCGATCCGGTTCGCCGGTGACGCTCATGAGCCCGCCCATGGCCTGGATGAGAAAATCGTATCCGGCGCGGGTGCTGAACGGGCCGGTCTGGCCAAAGCCGGTGATGGAACAATAGATCAGCCCTGGATTGATCTTCTTCAGATCCTCATAGCCCAGCCCGTAGGCGGCCAGCCCGCCCACCTTGTAATTCTCGATCAGGATATCGGTCTTGGCCACTAGCTTTCGAATGATCTCCTGGCCTTCCGGCTTGGCAATATCCAGCGCCAGCGATTTCTTGCCCCGGTTGGTCGACAGGAAATAGGCGGATTCCTCGGTCTCGTTGCCATCCGTGTCCTTGATGAAGGGCGGGCCCCAGCTGCGCGTGTCATCGCCGGACCCGACCCGTTCCACCTTGATAACTTCCGCCCCGAGATCGGCCAGCGTCTGCGCCGCCCACGGGCCGGCCAGAATACGGCTCATATCGAGCACACGGAGATGGGACAAGGGGGAAGTCATATCACTACCAGTGTCACCCCGGATTTAATCCGGGGTCCAGAGACCGGGTCAAAAGACTGGATCCCGGCTCGGGGGCCGGGATGACAATTGAGTTTTGTGGGCAACACCAAACCAATCACACAAACGCCTGAATACCGGTCTGGGCGCGGCCCAGAATCAGGGCGTGGATATCGTGGGTGCCCTCATAGGTGATGACGGTTTCCAGATTCATTACGTGGCGGATGATGTGATATTCGTCGACGATGCCGTTGCCGCCATGCATATCGCGGGCGACGCGGGCGATGTCCAGCGCCTTGCCGGTGCAGTGCCGCTTCATCAGCGAGATGGATTCCGGCGAGCAGGTGCCGGCATCCATCATGCGACCAAGCTGCAGGCAGGATTGGGTGGCCACCGCGATCTCGGTCTGCATATCGGCGAGCTTTTTCTGGACCAGCTGGTTGCCGGCCAGGGGCTTGCCGAACTGCGTGCGTTCCATGGTGTAGTTGCGCGCGCCATGCCAGCAAAATTCCGCCGCCCCCAGCACGCCCCAGGCGATGCCATAGCGGGCGTTGTTGAGACAGCCGAACGGACCGGCCAGACCCTTGGCGCCCGGCAGGTAATTCTCGTCGGGCACAAATACCTCGTCCATGACCACCTCGCCGGTGATCGACGCGCGTAAGCTGAACTTGCCTTCGATCTTGGGCGCGCTCAGGCCCTTCATGCCTTTTTCCAGAATGAAGCCGCGGATCACGCCCTCGTCGTCCTTGGCCCAGATAACGAATACGTCGGCGATGGGCGCGTTGCTGATCCACATCTTGGCGCCGGAGAGCTGATAGCCGCCATCGACCTTCTTGGCGCGGGTGATCATGCCGCCGGGATCGGACCCATGGTCGGGCTCGGTCAGGCCGAAACAGCCCACATAGTCGCCGGAAGCGAGCTTGGGCAGATATTTCTGGCGCTGGGCTTCAGTGCCATAGGTATAGATCGGCCACATGACCAGGCTGGACTGTACCGAGAGCGTCGACCGGTAAGCTGAATCCACCCGTTCGATCTCGCGGGCGATCAGCCCGTAACAGACATAACTGACGCCGGCACAGCCGTATTTTTCCTCCAGCGTCGAGCCAAGCATGCCCATCTCGCCCAATTCGTTCATGATTTCGCGATCGAACGTCTCGTTGCGGTTGGCCTCGAGGATACGGGGCATGAGCTTATCCTGGGCATACTGGCGGGCGCTGTCGCGCACCATCCTTTCCTCTTCGGTGAGGAGGTCCTCCACCAGAAGCGGATCTTCCCAGTTAAATTTGGCCCATTTTTTAAGCTTCGGCCCATCCGTGTCGGCAACAGTATTCATAACCATATCCTCGGCAAAATTTGTCGCCGGATCATACAGAAGCTGAGCCGCGGGGCCAATGGTGAGCTGGCGTAATCGGTACCCGTTATTCGTTATGCGGGCGCGACATCCACATGGAGAGGTCGAAGGTGTTGAGATCGGCGGCGCGCATCATTTCGGCGATGGCGACGACCGCCTCGGTAGCGGTCACCACGTCCTGCTCCCGGAAGGGCGGAAAATATTCGTCCTCCTCGGTGAGCTTGCGGCAATAGAGCTTGGCGCCGGCCGTCAGAAGCTTCTGCACCGTCTCCGCCGACACCTCTTCCGACGAGCCTTCGGTCAGGACCTTGAGCGCGGCGTCAAACGCCGCATTGGCCGATTGACCGACTTCCTCAGACGACGACATGAACTTCCCCGCCCGCCACTTTTACGTCGAAACGGCGCAGGCGCGCATTCTTCGAGCCCGGATGAACACCGGTCTTGATGTTGAATTCGTAGCCATGCCATGGGCAGACGATATGAACGTCCTCCTCGGACCAGGCGAGGCCCTGGCTGGTCTTGTCATCGGCGATGAGCTCGACAACCCGGTTCAAAATGCGCCCCTGGCAGATCGGTCCGCCCTGGTGAACGCATTTATTCTCGTAGGCGAAAAACTCGCCATCGACAAAAAACACGCCGATTTCCAGATCGCCGCTGGCGATTACCTTCCGGCCGCGGTCTTCGAATTCATCCTCGCGGCCCACATACAGATCAGCCATGGAACTCTATCCCCTTCCTCAGAATTTGTTGTTTTTGACGTCGATGCCGAACAGCTTGACGGCATTTCCGCCCAATATATTTTTCTTCTCCTGCTCGCTCAGGAACGGCAGGTCGAAGATCGTGCTCGGCGCGTTGAAATCCCAATGTGGCCAGTCCGACGCGTAAAGCAGCTGGTTGCCGGCATCGACCGCCTTAAAGGTCTGCTCGGTCAGCCCCATGTTGGACGTCTCGATGGGCTGGCAGGTGTAATACATATCGCGCATGTATTCGCTGGGCAGCTTCTTGAGAAGCGGTGCTTCCGACGGCCGCATCATATATTCGGAATCCAGCCTCTGTCCGAGGAAAGCGAGCCAGGAAAGACCCGATTCTATCCAGATGACATCGAGCTTGGGGAACCGTTCCTGCATGCCGTGCACGATCCAGTTGGTCAAATGCACCATGTTGCACAGCACGAATGAAATGGCGTGCATGGAGATGAACAGATCGAGCTGTTTCATCCAGTCATCGCCCCAGGTCAAGCCGGCATGGAAGGCCAGCGGCAGACCGCGTTCCTCGAGCTCACGATAAATCGGAATAAACGAATTATGGTGAACCGCCTTGTAGCGTATCGCCGTAATCATGAAACCCGCCACGTTCGGGTTATCACCGAATTCGTCGATCATCTTGAGACACACGTCGGGCTCGGAGATCGGCAAATACAATAGTGTCTTGACCCGATCGTCATGGGGCAGGATGCGCTCGCACACCCAGCGGTTATAGGCCAGCGCCAGCTGTGCCTCGACGCGCGGCTGCGGATGAGTGCCAAGCTGCAAAAGATTCCCGGGGAACAGGATTTGATAATCGATCCCCATGGCTTCCATGGAGCGCCGCACCAGAGTCACGTCACGATGAACATCGCTATCGGGCACATCCTCCGCAATTTGCTGTTGATGCGGTATGCGGCCACCGACATCCTGATAGCGCAGACCCGGCATATGATTGGACAGGCCCGGCGCACCACCGGTGCGTGACTGAAATTCATCGGCGTAATGCTTGAGGATAGGGTCCTCAAGGTATCCCATTACCTCCCGCCAGGAGCTCATTTCCGAATGATGAGCATCCACATCCACGATGGTCCAGTCGTGAAAGCCTTTATCGATCTGGTATTTGGTCTCCCGTGCGAGGATATCGCGGGTATCGGTCTTGATGGTAATTTGTTCGGGAAGTTCCCTTGTTTGTTCGACGCCACTATCCATGGTGAAGACCTCCTGTAAGCGTCCCAACGGACGCAGGCATTTTTCTGACGGGTATGATAAACCAATGCGGCATCGCGACAAAGTGCTTCACGCACCCCAAATTGAGACCTGATTTAGGAAGATTGAGTGACCGACACCCTTGAAGATCACAAAGCCCTTGTCCGACGCTTCTACGACGAGCTGTGGAACCAATGGAATTACGACATCATCGGCGAGATTCTGACCCCGGATATCGGGTTTCACGGCTCGCTCGGTGTCCAGAAGAGCGGCCACGAAGGATTCGTCCAATATGCCCAGATGGTGCGGGCCGCGTTTCCCGATTTCACCAATTCTGTGGAAGATCTCATCGCCGAAGGCAACAAGATCGCCGCCTGCCTGACTTATCGGGGGACTCACATGGGTGAAATCTTCGGGATCGAACCCACCGGGCGAAAATTCCGTTACATCGGCACCGCTATCTTTGTCTTCCGCGACGGGCTAATCAGCAACGCCTGGGTGCTGGGCGACCGGCTGGAGCTGCTTCAGCAACTCAATGACAGCCACCCGGACGACAGTGCGCTGGAGATGTGAAGCCCGCCCCTCCGCTCCTTAATTCATAAAAAAGAGATGCGCCGCGTGCGCGGCCACCCAATCTTTGATATAGCCCTCCGATGCAACTCAGAAACTGGCAACAAAAATTCATCGACGATTTCCCGTCGGTGGTACAGCAGCACCACAAATTTATCGTCAAAGCGCCCACCGGCGCCGGTAAGACCGTGCTGGCGAGCGAACTGGTGGAGCGCTTCTATAACGGCAAGAAGATCATCGTGCTGTGTCACCGGCTGGTGCTTCTGGAACAGCTCGAGAAAGCCCTGAGCGTAAAACATTCGGTCCGCAAGCTCGCGGTCTCAGATACCGGGCCGGCGTTCGAGGATTACGACATTCTGCTGTCCACCAGCATGCGGGCCAGGGACGTGCTGGCCGACGCCATCCCCAAGGCCGATCTCATCATCGTCGACGAAGCCCACCGCGTCTCTCCCAACGGCAAGGGCTACAAGCGGATCATCGACGATTTCAACGAAAACGGTAAAGCCGATGCCCAGTTCATCGGGCTCACGGCATCGCCCGAACGGCGCACCGGCGATCAGCGCGATCAGCTCAATCTGGCGTTCGACGCCATTATCGATTGCGCCAACATCGAAGACCTCATCTCCGAGGGCGTTCTGGTGCAGCCCGTTTACCGGACCCATTTCGTCCACGATTTGGATCTGGACAGCATCGATATCAGCTCGGGCGATTTTCCGGTGGCCAAGCTGGCGCCGGCGATCATCAAATCATCGATGATCGATTATGCGCTGTGGAGCTACAAGGAAGAGCGCGAAAAACTGAACACTCCCCCCATTTCGGCCTGGTTCTGCGCCGATGTCACTGTCGCCAACGCCACGTTGCGGACTATCGAACAGGCCGGCATCGAGGCCGCCATCGTCACCGCCGGAACCCCCATCAAGGAACGCATGGAACTGCTCGCCGCCCACGAACGGGGGGATATCGAGGCCATGGTGTCGGTGGGCGTGCTTGCTGAGGGCTGGGACAACCCCCACTGCAACATCATCGTGCATCTCAGACCGACCCTCTCGAAAGTATTGTGGGGCCAGTCGGTGGGCCGCGGGCTTCGGTCGGCGCCGGGCAAGGACAAATGCGTCGTCATCGATGTCAGCTCCAACTGGACCACCTTTGGTCCGGTGGAAAAGCTGGAATGGAGCCTGTGGAGTCACCGGAAGTCCTACATGGCGTTCATGAACCGATTCAACTGGATCGGCCAGCAGCAGGATGGTGAAGAAGACGGCGAGATCTATCTGCTGTGCAAGAACGAACTGCCCAACAAGATGCGCTGTTCCCACGTCTACAAAAAAGACGCCTATGAGAACGATACCTGCCCGGTCTGCGGCACCTATGCGGCGACCGACATTTACAAGGAACAGAAGCTCGATGCCACGCTGAACGAAAGTGGCCTGCACCGTCTGTTCTTCGAACGGGTGCCGCGGGTCTATGAGGAGATGAACCTCTCGGTGTGGAACAGCATGGGCCGCACGGCGTGGAAATCAGCCGATGCCAAGGAGCAGGTGTTCCTCGCCTTCTGCATGGCCTTCCAGGAGGTATCGGCCGAACCAACCGCCACGGAATCCGATTACTGGGATATGGCGCTGGCGGCGGAAGCCAAGATCCGCGGCTATCTGGTGGAACAGCAAATCCAGATCGTGAAACAACCCGATTTCGATCTCGAAATCCTCGCCGACGGCATGCTGGCCGGAAAGATGATCCGCACCGTGCCGGCCCATTACGGCATCTCCATCTGCGGCACTGCCTTCCAGGACCACAGCCTCGCGGAATGCGAACGCAAATACCAGAAGGCCATCAAAATCGCCGAACGGCTCGCCATCCTCGGCTGCTCGAAACAGGACAACCTCCCCTATTTCAACGCCGCCGAGCATCTGGCTTCGCTTTAGCGTTCCGCCCGGATCTTATCCTCGTCGAAAATCTCGCTCATTTCCGAGGGAACACCCTTGCGGTCGATTTCCTCCAGCCAGATTTTGTGGTGATCCTCGGGCTGGTCCTCATATTCAATCTGGCTGCCGCCTTTCTTGACGGAGGTGTCGTTGCCCGATGTCCATTTCTTCACCTTGGCCGCGAGCATGGGATAGCGCACCGTGCCGAACTGCACCGCCAGATAGCGCGACGGCGTATTGCCGGTGTTGAAATGCTGGTGGAACATCTGTTCCGGCGGGGTCACGATGACGCCATGGTCCCAGTCGACCCGTACCCGCTCGTCTTCTTTTCCTTCATACCAGAGCATGGAATAGCCTTCGCCATCGATGGTGAAGACATTGGTGCCGCAGGTATGACGATGGGCCTTCTTGTACGTGCCCGGCACGATCTGGGATGTATGGCAACCCATGGTGCTATCGGACAGGACCCAGCGCAGGCTTGAGGAACCCTTGCCCCGTTCGGCCCAGCTTTTCAGGGTGAAATTGGTGATGTCGGCGACAAAGTTGGTTTCCCATTGATGACGGCCGGGACGGATTTCGATCATCTGCCCGTCGCCCTGGAAATAGCCGTTGGGGCCCAGCCGTTCGGAAAAATCCCGCTCGGTATTGAAAATAAACGCCTCGTTACGGAACAGATTGATCAGGAACGGAAAATTATGGACCGACGCCAGCCGGGCCGGTTCGGTGCCGGAACCGTTGAAATGCTGATACTTGGCATTCAGCGGTACCGAAAAGAGCGAATTGCGGCCCCATTCGAAGGATTGCTTATCGCCATTGGGGGTTTCGATCTGGGTCGAGCCGACCCCGTCGATCACATAGACGATTTCCTCATAGAGGTGATGCAACTCGCGGGATTTCGATCCGGGGGGAAGCTCGAAACAGAAGATGGAGTTGAAATCGTCGCGGCCCTTCAGGAGGCAGATCGCCCCGTTCATGCCATAGAGATCCCAGGGTTTGGTCTCGATCTTCGACAGATCCATGCCGAAGCCCTCTATCACCGGAACCGGCTGTTCGTCGCACCAGGCGAGGTAGGTGTCATGCAGAAAAACGGGGTCTTTTGTTGAAGCCGCAGTGTCGTCCATTTTCTCGGAATCCCTGATTTGGCGATTAATTCTTCAAGGATAATTTATATGAACCCCATGGCATTGGGTCAATTCTTCCGCCGTTCAGGCGGAACCGGGCGGTGCGCAACACACCTGGTCATATGCATAGCGTTCGTTTAGCAGGCCGTTATAGCCGAAGACATCAAGAACAGCGTCATAGGCCTGCGGTGTGATGTCCACATGAGGTGTCCAGCAGCCGAGTTGCTGGTAGGTGGCGATACAATTCACCAGGACCGCTTCGTCGATGTCGGGGAAATACACTTTCTGCGCTTTGCCAATCTCGGAAGCCGGCGCCTCGTTCATATAGAGCCGGGTCTTTCTGTAGGCGCGCATGAAGGCTGCCGCCATGTCGGTCGTCAGCCACTCCCGAGTGGCCGCAAGGCTGGAAAAGCCCACCGGCCCGATTTGGGTGCCGACCTGAGCCACCACATGGCCCACCCCATCGGCCTCCAATTGCTGCGGGAACGGACCCTGCTGCTGGACATACTGCCCCTGCCCGTTTCGGAACGCCTCATCCATGGGGCCGGGACCTCCCGGGGTGATTTGTATGATTTTATCGAAATCAATGCCCGCCTTGTGACAGGCATATTTAAACATGGCGGCAGGCTGGCCGCCGCCAAACATGACCAGCTCAGCGCCTTCCAGCTTATCCCAGCTAAAGTCGGGATCGGCCTCGCGGCCGGTCAGGAAAAACCCGTCCATCTCGTTGATCTGGGCGAAATGCACCGCAACGGGAAGCTCCCCCTTGTTGAGGGAGGTAAAGCCCTGGCTCAGGGCCGACTGGACAGCGTGGGCCGAGCCGTTTTCCAGCGCATCGATGGCGGACAGTCCCGGCGGCGACACCGACCAATGGGGATCCAGCCCTTCTTCCCTGAGAAAGCCCCCCGACATGGTCGCGATCAGCGGCGCATAGAATGCCGAAAACAACGTGAACTGAATGTTGATCTTCTCCAAGATGCCCTACTCCCGTATCCAAAACCCGCTATCCCCAACGGACACCCCCGTCCCAAGCGGGAGCGAGGTACACTATATGGATAATTGCCTTGGGGCCAAATTCCCCACTAGAGTGGGATCCACCCCGATTGGATGGAGACGCCATGAGACGGTTGCTATTGTGCGCGGCACTGGTGGTAGGGGTGCCCGGACTCGACGCGGGCGCGCAGAGTTTCAAGACCGGCAATGATTTACTGGTGTACTGCCGGAATCTAACGGAAAAGGCCGCCCATACTCACTGTCTGGGCTATGTCACAGAAATTTCCGGTATGCTGAACAAGCAGCCTGACGGAATCTGGCGCGCTTGTTTACCAAAAGGCGCATCTGACGGACAAATGGCCGATATCGTCATTGCCTGGCTCGACGCAAACCCGTCCAAACGCCACCTGGCCGCCGACACCATCACCTTATCCGCCTTGGCGGAAGCCTTCCCGTGCAAGAAAAAACCGTGACCGGCACGCCGCGCTGATTTTCGCTTTTATCCCACCAGCGGTTCTTCCGGTATGTCCGTCCAGTCGTTGAGAAGGCGTCTCACGTCGCGCCACACGCTGAGCCGGTAAAAATCACCCTGCTCATTGGCTGCAAATGTGCCTTCCATGGCCAATTGCCGGGCGCGGTCGAGACCGTTTTCCTGCACCAGATAGGCGGCAATCTCGTGAGGATCGTCGGCGGAATGGCCTGGCTGTTGGTTGGGGGCATCGACCATCAGGCTACCGGGCTGTTTTCTCTGTGAAGAAGGCGGATCATCATAAGGGTCACCGGCCGCGGCTTTGCGGGCCAACGCTCTCTATGTCGATACGGATGATGACCCTGTCTTCTTCGGTTATTTTCCGGCGGGTTTCTTCGGAATCCGCCTGACCCCCGAGCCGCCGGCAATAGGCATCCACCAGCAGTTCCAGCGAGTCCGGCAACCCGATCACCTCGGCCTTTCCATCCACCTGATAGTAATGGGAGCCATGAAACTCCTCCCCCATGAGCAGGATGGACACTTGAGGATCGCGCATAATGTTCCTGACCTTGAAGGTATTTTTCCGGGCGGAGATAACCACCCGGCCTGCCCCGTCGATTCCGCTGGTGACCAGGGTCATCTGGGGAGAGCCGTCTCGTTTCCTGGCCACAAGAACGCCCCGGTGATTATCGACAAGAAACTTGCGAACCTCATCAATCATCATGGCATCGCCTATTCATCGCTTCAGGGGAGCTTGCCTGTATCATAGCCCCCAATGGGCGGGACAGCCAGATATCCCGCCCGCGAACCCCTAGGGCTGGAGCAGCAATTTTCCGGTGGTTCGCCGGTTTTCCAGATCGGCATGGGCCCTGGCGGCCTGTTCCAGGGGATAGGTCTGACCGATCCTGATTTTTAACTCTCCGGCGGTCCACAAATCGAACAGTTCGCCGGCCCGCCAGGCGATTTCCTTACCATCGCGGACGAAATCACCCAGCATGGGGCGGGATAAACTCAGCGAACCCTTAGCCGACAGGATACCTGTATCGAAGGCCGGAACAGGGCCCGACGCGCCGCCGAAATAGACCACCGTGCCGCGCCGCTTGAGACAATCGAGGGAGCCCTCCCAGGTGGCGGCACCCACCGCATCGTAGACCACATCCACCCCCTCGCCGCCGGTCAGCCCGCGAACGGCCTCGGTGAAATTCACCTCGCCGTAAAGTATGGCCTCATCGGCGCCGATTTCCCTGACATAGGCGGCCTTCTCCGGTGAACCCACGGTCGTGAGTACCCGGGCGCCCCGCGCCTTGGCGAGCTGGATGACAATCTGGCCGACACCGCCGGCCCCGGCGTGAAACAGCAGGCTGTGTTCTTTCTCCACGGGAAAGACCGAGCGTACAAGATAATGCGCCGTCAGCCCCTGCAGCATGAGGGCGGCGCCGATACCGAAATCCATCCGGTCGGGCAGTTTGACCACCCGGAATTCAGGACAGACCGCGAATTCCGCGTAGCTGCCCATGGCCGGGTTCCAGTAGGCCACGCGATCGCCGATGGCGAGACAATCTACATCCGGCCCGAGGGCGACGATTGTGCCCGCCCCTTCACTGCCGTTGATCAGGGGCAGCGGCCCGCCGCGCTTTCCCGTCCGCCATGAAATATCGGAATAGTTGATGCCGGCACAGTGGAGCTGGATCAGCACCTCCCCCGCTTTGGGGATTGGCACCGGGGAATCGATCAGCTCCATAACCTCCGGCCCGCCATAGGCGGCGATCTGGATGGCTTTCATCTGATCCGTCATAACCAATTCCCCCCTTTTGACCGCCGCAATCCTATAGCAAGCCAACCGGCTGGCAATGGACCAGCCGTCCGGCTATA
Organism: Rhodospirillaceae bacterium; assembly: GCA_018660305.1. The sequence goes on along the minus strand of JABJKO010000036.1, from coordinate 543 downwards.
CCCCCTCCATGTTAGACTATGACACGATCATTATCGGCGCCGGCGCGGCCGGTCTCATGTGCGCCGGCGAAGCGACCAAGAGCGGCCGCCGCGTGCTGGTGCTGGAACGCGCCCCCAAGGTGGGGCAGAAGATCCGCATATCCGGCGGCGGGCGGGCCAATTTCACCAATCTGCACGCTTCGCCGGCCAATTTCCTGTCGGACAATCCGCGTTTCTGCACGTCGGCCCTGGCGCGCTACACCCAGCATGATTTCATCGCCCTGGTGGAAAAGCACAAAATCGCCTACCACGAGCGCGACCACGGCCAGCTCTTTTGCGACGGCCCGGCCTGGCAGATCACCGATATCCTCATGGCCGAGGCGCGCGGCACCGACATCCTCATATCCATCGACGTGCAACGGGTCTCCAAAAGCGAAGAGGGCTTCACGGTGGAGACCGACCGCGGGACTTACCAAGGGACCTCGCTGGTCATGGCCACCGGCGGCCCCTCCATTCCCAAGATGGGATCGACCGGCTTTGGCTATGAAGTGGCAAAACAGTTCG
>JABJKO010000167.1 GCA_018660305.1 Rhodospirillaceae bacterium | reverse complement strand
TCCAAGCAACCGGCCGTAGATTTCGTCGTTGTGATGGCCAAGCGTCGCGCCGCCCTCAAGCTGGGGCAGCGTTCCACCGGAAAAGGCGACAGGGAAGCCCGGAATGATGCCCGGCTCCACGGGCTCCGTCGAATCTTGGCGATACATGGGCCGCAAGGTGCCCCTGTCACGGAAATGGTCATCGTCCATGGTTTCATCCAGGGTCCGCACCCGCGCGATGGGGATGCCCACATTCTGCAACAGGGCAATGCCTTCCTCGCACCCGAACCTGCCCAGACCGTCCTGGATCCGCCGCCTTAATTCCTCCACATGGGTCTCCCGGTCTTCCGTCGTGGCGTAACGGGGGTCCGTCAGCAAATCACCGGCACCGACGGCTTCGCACAGGTTTTTCCATCGCGCCTGGCTCCCGACCGTAATGATGACATCGCCGTCCGTTAGACGATAAAGCCCGGTGACGCCGTTGCGGCTGTCGTTGCCGGACCGCACGGCCTGGCCATCGCGAAGGACAAGTTCCATCGGTTCCATGAACATCAAGGTCGCCAGGGTATCGATCATGGAGGCATCGAGATATTGCCCGTCTCCCGTTTTCTCTTTCAAGCGCAAGGCGCCGAGGATTGAATATGCGGCATACAGCGGCGTTACCAGATCGCCCACAAAGACGCCGATCCGGGTCGGCGGGCCGTCAGCCGCGCCGTTCATGTCCATGATGCCGGACATGGCCTGGATCTGATGGTCATGGGCAGGCAGATCCTTGTAGGGGCCGGTCTGGCCGTAACCGGCGATGGAGCAATAGATGATGCCCGGGTTGACGGCGGCGACGTCTTCATAACCCAGGCCCAGGCGCGTCATGGAACCGGGCGATAGATTTTCGATCACCACGTCGGATTGCTTTGCCAGCTCAAGGAACATCCGTCGCCCTTCCGGGTCCTTCAGGTTCAGGGTGACGCTTTTCACGCCTTCCGAGCGCTTGAGAAAGCGGATGGAGAGATCCTCCTCCGTTTCCCGATCGTGGTTGATGCCATTTGGGCCCGTAAACGGCCCGATTTCGCGGATCGGATCGCCGACGCGGGGCATTTCGACCTTTATGACCTCCGCCCCGAAGCGGGCCAGGGTCATGCCAAGAAAGGGTCCGGCAAGGAAAACCGTGACTGAGAGTACGCGGATGTCTTCCAAAGGTTTCATGATGGGCCTATACGCCCCGGAACTTCGGCTTGCGCTTTTCGACAAATGCCTGTCGGGCTTCCTTGGCGTCGTCCGAGCTTTGCAATATTCCGCCGGCGTTTGATGTCAGGACCATGGTGGTTTCAAGTGTGCTGTCGAGTGCGGCGCGCATGATCCGCTTGGAATTCCATTGTACTAGCGGCGGCTGGGCAATGATCCTCTCGCAAAGCTCCCGTGTCGTCGCCTCCAGCTCTTCCGAGGTGACTAGGTGGTTGAGCATGCCCCATTCGTAGGCGCGTTCAGCGGTCAACGAACCGGTATAGGCGAATTCCAATGCCCGACCCAGCCCGACCATTTTCGGCAAATAATAGGAGCCGCCGTTCTCTATGATCTGGCCGGCCTGCTGGTAGCCGATGAAGCGGGTGTTCTCGCAGCCGATGCGGATGTCGCAATGCAGCGCCATATCCATGCCGGAGCCGACAGCGGCGCCGTTTATCATGGCGATGGTCGGCTTGCGGATGATGGCGATGTCGCGGTGCAGTTTGGTAAAGCCGTGATAGAAATGCTGCCGGGCAGCATCCGGGCCCTCATGGCCGCCGCGCGCGCCGCTGAAATTGGGGCCGACCTCGTCCTCGGAAGCCCGGCTCTTCAGGTCGGCGCCCGAGCAGAAGCCGCGGCCGACGCCGGTCAGCACGATGACGCGGACGTCCGGATCATCATCGCCGGCGCGCATATATTCGCCAACCTTGGCGACAGTGCCTAGTTCTTCGGCCGTGCCAAACAGGGCGTTCATCTTTTCCGGCCGGTTGAATTTTATCCAGAGGACGCCGTTGTCCTCCTTCTCATAGAGCAGATAATCGACAATTTCCGGTCCCATATCGGTCTTCTCCGTGCTTATAGATGGTTTACTACATCGCCTGGATCTGTTGCGTTCGCGGCGCATTCGCCGCCACCACGTGTCCCTGGTAGGCCGGCCGCGCGGCCAGCCGTTCGTAATAGGCCTCCACATGTGGATGCGAAGGCCGGTTCGGCGTCCAGTGCATCCAGCGATGCAGGAGGGAACCGGCCGGAAAATCGGCCATGGTTAGGCGCCCGCCACCGAGAAATTCGTTGTCGGCCAGATGGCTGTCGAGGATGTCGAGCCAGGGAACGGCGCTCGTTACGGCCGCCGCCAACACTGCATCGCTCCGTTCCGCCTCCGACAGCCGGAAATACTGGTCAAGGTATATCGCGTTGAATGGCGCGAAATTCAGCGAACTCCAGTCCATCCATTTGTCGGCGGAAGCCCGTTCCGCCAGGTCCTCGGGATATAGGTCGCCGGCGCTGTGTTTGGCGCAGAGGTAGCGTAGCACGGCGCCGGACTCCCATAGTGTGAAGCCGTCATCTTCCTCCAGCGTCGGCAGCCGGCCGTTGGGATTTTTCCGCCGGTACTCCGGCTCGTCATTGCCGCCGAACGGCCCGCCCCAATCTATCCGGTCGAACTCTATTCCCAGCTCTCCAAGACACCACATCACCTTGATTACGTTCGAGCCGTCGTTCCGTCCCCAAATTTTGAGCATATTCCATTCCCTCCCTCTGTTCCTACGAGGGTAGTCAGAGCATGCCCCGCCGGCAAGGCAAACGTATCTTGCGATTGCCAAGCTGCGATGATGTAGAGAAGCCGACTTCCAATAGCGCTTCGTTGACGCCCCAAAGGCGAAACATCATAGTAGCGCTTGTCTGACACTGCCGCATGAGGGAAGACAGTTGCACGGTTTTGAACAAAAGGTAGCGTGTTTATGAGTGACGGAGCCCGGCTGGCGGTCGATATCGGTGGAACATTTACTGATGTCGTTTTGGAACATGGCGGTGGCCAGGACAGCGTGAAATTGTTGACCACGCCGGACGCACCGGATCGCGCGGTTCTTGAAGGCGTCGGTGATATCTTGCGGCGGACCGGTGTCTCCGCCTCGGACGTGACACTGGTCATTCATGGTACCACCCTTGCGACCAATGCCCTGATTGAGCGCAAGGGCGCGCTCACGGCATTGGTTACAACCGATGGATTTCGC
>JABJKO010000144.1 GCA_018660305.1 Rhodospirillaceae bacterium | reverse complement strand
TTACGACAAGCATGGCGCGCGCGACGCCGACCGTAAGTATCCGCTCGGCTGGGGTCCTTACATGTTGGAGGATGTCAAAATCGGCGAGCGCATCGTGCTGGCAAAGAACCCGAACTGGCCGGGTATCAAAAAATCCAATCCAGACCGCGTTATCTTCCAGCGGGTCAAGGAGCCGGAGGCCAGGGTAACGGGGCTGTTGAACGGTGAGTTCCAGGTTGCCCCGTTTATCCCCGCGCATCTGGTTCCCCGTGTGGAGAAATCCTCCGCCGCCAGGGTTTATAAGGGTGAGTCGGTAGAATCCATGTTCCTCGGCATGAACGGCAAGTTCAAACCATGGGACAACAAGCTGGCGCGGAAGGCCGTGGCCCATGCCATCGACCGCAACCTGATTATCAAGTCGATCTTCAAGGGCGGCGCTTCGATCCTGCATGGTCCGGTGGGCAAGGGTCAATATGCCTGGAATCCCGCCGTCGGTCCGAAGTACGACTACGATCCGAAAAAGTCGCGGGCGCTGTTGAAGAAGGCCGGATTGCTCGGGGTCGAGATCGATTTCTACTGCACCACCGGGCGCTATGCCAAAGACCGTGAGGCCGCCCAGGCCATGGTTCCCATGCTGGAAGCCGCCGGCTTCAAGGTGAAGTTCCATACGCCTGAATATTCGACCCACTGGCCCCTGGTGCGGAAGGGCAAGCGGCCGTTCTTCTATCATGGGCGCGGGTCCATTATCGATCCAAGTCCGGCAATCGGTCAGTACTTTCAGACCGGCGTGACGCCCCGTATCAAGTACTCAAACCCCGAGCTGGATAAAACCCTCGCTGCCGAGCGGGCTGAGTTCGAACCCGAAAAGCGCAAGAAATTACTACAGAAGGCGTTCGGCATTATACTCGAGGATGTGCCGGCGCATTTCCTGTGGCGCATCAACACGTTGTACGGCCTCTCCAACAAGGTGGATTACGTCCCGACCCCGCATAACCGGGTGTATGGCCATCAGATTTTCATGAGGTAGACGAAACCGGCAAGAACCCGGCGGCGACAGGACCCGTTCCGCAAAGTGGGACGGGTTCTGCCATCCGTCCCACGACGGCAACCCATAACTATCAGGAGACGATTAGCATGAGCGTCAAATTTGCCACTCCCCATGAAATGATCGTCATGGCCAAGCGGATCCTCAGCGACGACGAATGGGACTACATCAACGGTGCGGCGGAATCCGAGACCAGCCTCCGGCGCAATCGCCAGGCGCTCGATTGTCTTGCCCTGCGCCCCCGGGTCCTACGCGACGTGCGCCAGACCGACGCCTCTTCCATTTTTCAGGGCGTCAAGCTCCGCATGCCGGTCCTGCTGGCGCCCATGGGCGGTCTCCAGCGGTTCACCACCAACGGCGGCAACGACGTGGACGATGCGGCCGAAGAATTCGGCCTGATCAACTTCATCAGCACCGTTACCGAACCAAGCCTTGAGGAAATCGCCGCCAATTCGCCCCATCCCAAAGTGTTCCAGATATATGTCCGGGGCGACGACGACTGGATCCGCGAGCTGGTGCGCCGGGTGGTCAAGGCGGAATACTGGGGCATCGCATTGACCGTCGATTCCGCGTTCTACGGCAACCGGGAACGGCTCCATCCATCACTGATCGCGAGCCGCCGGGTGCCGGCGCGGGACTTTCAGAAGGGCGTGACCTGGGACACCCTCAAGGTGATCCAGGATGAGATCGGCTCGACCCCCTTCATGCTCAAGGGCATCATGACGGCCGAAGACGCGGCGATGGCCGTCGAGCACGGGGTCCAGGTGGTCTATATCTCCAACCATGGCGGGCGCCAGCTGGATTACACCCTGGGCAATATCGACATGCTGCCCGAGATAGTGGCCGCGGTGGATGGCAAGGCGGAGGTGGTCGTCGACGGCGGCTTTACCCGCGGCACCGACGTAATCAAGGCGATGGCACTGGGCGCCACGGCGGTCGGTATCGGCCGGCTGCAGGCCTGGGCGCTTGCCGCCGGCGGCGCCGAAGGGCTTCTGGCCTGTCTGGAGATGCTGGAGACTGAAATCCACACCACCATGGGGTTGATCGGCGTTACCAGCCTGGACGAGCTCGACGGCTCTTACATCACCAAGACCATACCGGTGCGAGAAGCCCACGAACACAGTGCCTTCCCGCACCTGCCCGGGGGGCGGCTGGTTTAGGGAATGTCATACCAGGGCTTACCAACTCTCAGAAGAACCCCTTGATGATGAGATAGAGTCCGAGGACCAGCAGACTCCAAAAGATAATCCTGCGAAACAGGGGTTCGGGGATTCTGTGCCGCACCCATTGGCCGCCTATCATGCCGGCGATGGCCGGCACCAGTGCCGCGGCCGAGAGAAGACCAAGGTCCTGCGGTAGAATCCGGTGGCCGGTCATGGACACTGCCAGCGCCAGGGTGGAGACGCTGAACAGGATACCCATGGCCTGCACCAGCGCGTTGCGATCCAGGCCCAGCGCCTGCAGATAGGGCACGCCGGGCACCACGAATGTCCCGGTCAGGCCCGTCAGCAGGCCGGTCGTGATGCCGATGACCGGCGACAGCCAGCCTTCCCTCTCGCCCGGCGCGGGAATCTGCGGCGTCAGAAGGCTGATGGCGGAATACAGGCACAGCATCACCCCCAGCGACCCCGCGATGATCCCGGCATCCGCGCGCGCCAATATGCCGGCGCCGAACCAGATGCCGACACAGGCCGCCAACAGCAACGACCAGAGCCGCCGCATCAGGACGACCAGCGCCCCACCGACAATGCCCTGCCAGATATTGGTGATCAGAGACGGGACCAGCATGATGGCGATGGCCTCTTTGGGCCCGACCAGGACCGCCAGCAGCCCGAGCGAAACGGTGGGCAGTCCCATCCCGACGACGCCTTTGACGAATCCCGCCAGGACGAAAATGGCGGCCACCGCCGCAAGGAACTCCAGAGACCAGGCCGCGTCCACCGACTGCCCCGCCGCCGTCAGTCCTGAACCGTGCGGATCTTCATGTCCTTGGGAACGTCGTAGCTGTCCAGAACATCGTCGACCAGCCCGTCAAGCGCCTCCCAGGGCGCATTCAAATAGCTGTAATTGGTGACCACGAAACCGGGCCCGGCGTAAAATTTCTCATATTGCGAATGACGGCCGGCGAATTCGGAGCCCAGAAGATCCCAGGCAAGCTTCAACAGCTTCATCCGGTCCAGGGCGGACTGGCCGGGGACCGACCAGTAATCCTCAAAGGTCTGGCGCATCTTCTCGTCGCCGATCACTGAAATATCGGCCGGCATCTGGAATGGCCCGCCCCCCATCAGTTCGCGGACGATGTCACAGACGTCAGCATAATTGGTCGTACACCAATGAAGCGCCGCATACATGTAGCGCCGATTGATATTCAGATAGCCGGGCACCACTTCCTCGGCATTCTGGACCTGGCCGTGGATCATGGCCTCAAGCCCCGCCATGCGCGCCGCCAGCTTGCCTAACTCACCCTGGACCGCGGGGATATGGCCCACACCGTTGGTCTCGACGATCTTGTGTGCCAGCCCGACAATGAATTTCAGTTTCTCAAGAAACCGGATATTGGACTGGTGATTGCCCATGGAATGGGAGGGAGACTGGACATAAATTCCACGCGACATCTCGGCGTTGTCGTGGACAAAGACCTTTTCCCAGGGAACTTTCACATCCTCGAAAATCACCATGGCGTCGGTCTCGTCGAACCGCCAGGACAGCGGGTTGTCGAATTCGCTCACCGCATACCGTTCGAACGGTTTGCGGGACCACATGGTCACCCCGGGTGCGTTCAGCGGCACTGCACAGGTGATGGATTCCTTGACTTGATTGGGCGCCAGCGGCAGCAGATTGCCGACCCAGGTCTCGTTGGCATAGACCGCCGACGTCCCCAGCATCTTCATACCGTTAAGCGTGACGCCCTGATCGTCCTCATCGGTGACACGCAGTGTCGGGACCTTCATGCCTTCGCGTTCATAGAGCTCCGGTTTGCGGGCGCCCTGCGGCGGCAGCACGGTGTAGGTCGCGAACACGTCGTTCGACCGCATATATTTGTAATAATTGACGATGTTCTTGCCGAAGCCGGGCCGGATCTCGTCGAACATGGCGGGTTTCATGGCAAGCCCGGTCACGAAGCTGGTGACATGATCCGGCGATCGGCCAAGAAGCCCATGGGACCATTCGGCGATCCGCCGATGGGTCTCCATGCGTTTGACCAGATCGTCCTTGGTCCGGGGCATCAGGAACCAACTGCTATAGGTCTCGCCGTCCTCCTCAAAGGACATGACTTCGCGGTTTTCCGGCGCCGCTTTGCGGTCATAGAGCATGGCGAAGGACTGGGCAGCGTTCCGGAAGGCGGGGTGGGTCGTGACATCGTCGACCAGTTCGCCGCCAATATAGACCCGACGTCCGTCACGCAGGCTTTCCAAATGTTCCGCGCCGGTTTTCAACATGCCGCCATTTCCCTTTTTCAATACCGTTACACTGTTCACGCGACCATAGCGGCATGATCCTGTCGCGTAAAACAGCAAACAGCCGGATCTCCCCGGCTGCTTAAAGATCAGTAATTTTGGTGGTCGGTGACCGGCCGGTCAGGCCGCTGCTCCCGCC
>JABJKO010000037.1 GCA_018660305.1 Rhodospirillaceae bacterium | reverse complement strand
TGGTTCAGCACCTGGCCCTTATAAGGCACCGCGGCGAGGACCTTGTCGAAAGCCGACTGGCGATCGGTCGCAATCATGATCCGTCGGCCATCCGGCAGATCATAGGCGTCCCGCACCTTGCCCTGGTAAAAATTCGGCAACCCGTCGAAATGCGCGTCGGTCAGGCACGCCGCGATCTCTTTTTCAATATTGGTATGGTCTGTGTCAGTCATAGCGCGATAGTACTTTTTGATGTGCGGTTGTCATCCCCGATATGGGTCTTGAAAACATTTTTTTCGAATCACTTTAGGAAATTTGCCCGTGACCCCCTTGCATCTCGGTACGCAAGACGGGAGAGTACGGGTCCCCGCGCCACTGGCCGGGGCAAATTTCGATCTGCCGTAGGATAAAAATATCGCGGCAGGTCGCGTAAATTTGGGGTACAGGGATGAGCGTCCTACTTGAGATCAAAAATCTCAGCACGTCGTTTTTCACCAGCGACGGCGAAGTCAAAGCCGTGGATGGTGTGACGTTCAATATCGAGAACGGCAAAACCATGGGGCTGGTCGGCGAATCCGGCTGCGGCAAAAGTGTCACCGCCTTGTCTGTCATGCAGTTGCTCTCCAAGGGTATCGGCCGTGTGGTCGGTGGCGAGGTAATCTATCAGGGTGAAAATCTCGCGAGCTATAGCGAGGAACGCATGCGGGAGATCCGCGGCAACGAAATCTCGATGATCTTTCAGGAACCCATGACCTCCCTCAACCCGGTCTTCACCATCGGCGAGCAGATCATGGAGTCGGTCCAGCTTCACCAGAAGGCCTCGAAGAAGGAGGCCCGCGACCGGGCCATCGATATGTTGCGGCTGGTAAAAATCGCCGAGCCGGAAAAACGGATTAAGGATTTTCCCCACCAATTGAGCGGCGGCATGCGCCAGCGGGTGATGATCGCCATGGCTCTATGCTGCAATCCGACGCTGCTGATGGCCGACGAACCCACCACCGCGCTGGATGTCACCATCCAGGCACAGATCCTGGAGCTGATCGGCGAATTGCAGGAGCAACTCGGCATGGCCGTGCTGCTTATCACCCATGATCTGGGTGTGGTCGCCGAGCAGGCTGACGAAGTTGCCGTCATGTATGCCGGCAAGATTGTCGAACGCGCGAAACCGGAGATCATATTCGCGCGGCCGCTGCATCCCTATACCATCGGGCTGATGAATTCCGTCCCCGGCGCGGTGGGCAAGACCGTCCGGCTCGAAGCCATTCCGGGCATTGTCCCAAGCCCGCTCGACTGGCCGTCAGGCTGCCGCTTCAGAACACGATGTACCCGTGCCGACGATTCTTGCGCGGTCGACCAGCCGGAGCTCATCGAGATCGAACCGGGACACTGGGTCTCCTGCTTGAAGGTTCATTGATCATGGCGCTGCTGGAAATCAAGAATCTTCGTAAATACTTCCCCATCAATAGCGGCTTCCTGTCGCGCACCCGTGAAGATGTCAAAGCGGTCGATGGCGTGTCCCTCACCGTTGAAGACGGAGAAACTTTGGGGCTGGTGGGCGAGTCAGGCTGCGGAAAATCGACCCTCGGCCGCTGCGTCATCAGGCTGATCGAACCGTCGTCGGGCGATATTCACTTCGAGGGCCAGAATATCAGCGACCTCAACGCCACGGACATGCGCGACATACGGCGCAAGATGCAGATCATTTTCCAGGATCCCTATGCCTCGCTCAACCCGCGCATGCGGATCGGCGACATCATCGGCGAAGGGCTCGAAATACATAACATCGCCTCGGGCGACGATCTGAAACACCGGGTCATGGCCATGCTGGAACGGGTCGGCCTGCGGGAAGAACACTATACCCGCTATCCCCATGAATTTTCCGGCGGCCAGCGCCAGCGCATCGGTGTCGCGCGGGCGCTTGCCGTGAACGCAAAGTTCATTGTAGCCGATGAAGCGGTTTCGGCGCTGGATGTGTCGATCCAGGCGCAGATCCTCAACCTGCTGCAGGATCTCCAGACCGAATTCAAACTGACCTACTTCTTCATTTCGCACGATCTGCGGGTGGTCGAGCATGTGAGCGACCGGGTCGCGGTGATGTATCTTGGAAAGATCGTCGAGATCGCGCCGGCATCCAAGATCTATTCCGACGGCCAGCATCCCTATACGAGGGCGCTTTTATCGGCCGTCCCCATCCCGGACCCCACCCGCAAAGCAGAGCGCATGGTGCTGCAGGGCGACGTGCCCAGCCCCATCAACCCGCCATCGGGCTGCCATTTCCATCCCCGTTGTCCGTTTGCCGAAAAAATCTGTTCGGAAGTAGAACCTGAACTCGCCTATGACGGTGACCATGGTGTCTCCTGCCATCTGTTTGGGCCGGGGAGTTAAAACCCATGCCCATGAACGACCGGAAATTCATCGACGTCGATGGCGTCCGGACCTGCTATTACGAAAAGGGCGACGGCCCCCTTCTCGTGTTGTTTCACGGCGGCAATTTCGGCTCCAACGATGCGGCTGACTGCGCCCTCGATTGGGGCCTGAATTTCGATGGGCTGGCGGAAAAGTACCATGTCTTCGCCATCGACAAGCTGGGTCAGGGCTATACCGGAAATCCCAAATCCGATGGCGATTACACCATGGCGGCGGCGGTCCGCCACGGAAGCGCGACACTGGATGCGCTGGGTATTCAGAATGCTCATCTGGTCGGCCATTCGAGGGGCGGTTACCTCACCTGCCGCATGACCATGGAGCGGCCGGATCTGGTACGGACCTGCACCATCATCGACAGCAACAGCTGCGCGCCGGGAATCGGACTCAACGAAATCGTTCTCGCCGCTCCGCCGGAACCCCGCCTGACCGCCGAAAGCCAGCGCTGGATCATGGAGCATTATTCCTACAGCCCGGCCCATGTGTCGGACGAATGGATCGACGGGCTGGTGGAGGTGGGGCAGCAGGAGAGCTATCAGGAGGGTTGCCGGAAGATGTCGGCGGGCGGCGACGGGCTGCGCCATACCCTCTTTTTGCCAAACCTGGCGAAGGACAAGATCGACATGTTCGCCTGGATCCGCGACCACGGCATGGACCGGCCGACCCAGCTCATCTGGGGCTATAACGATCCCACCGCACCCATCGAAATGGGCCGCGCGCTCTACGATATGATCGCCGCGCGGGAACGCCAGGCGCAGCTCAACGTGTTCAACGAGTCAGGCCATTTCACCTACCGCGAACACCCGACCGCCTTCAACGCCTGCCTGCATGCCTTCATCGAAGGGGCGCAGAGCAATTGACGGGCAGCTGAGCGGGTCAGTCTAAGACCGCTCCCTACATATTTGCTCCGTAGGGGCGGGTCTGAGACCCGCCCGTGTCGAACGTGACTTAGCTTCACCCCAGGAACGTTTCCATCATCCAGCGTCCGAGGTGGGCAAGCTCGTAATCCTGGTGCTTGTGGCCGAGAAGCTGGACACCCATGGGGAGCCCGCGATCCTCGAACAGCGGGATGTTCCACGCCGGCGCTTCCAAACAGGAACTTGGATCACCAAATACGGAATCGCCGGTGGACGATCCCAGCGGCGGCATGGTGGGGGTCGAGAGCGTGATGAAACTGTCCGCCTTGCCTTCCAGGGCAGCGAAACAATCGCGCACCGACTGCAGGGCCAGCAGAGATTGGCGGTAATCGTCCAGCGACATGCTCTC
>JABJKO010000100.1 GCA_018660305.1 Rhodospirillaceae bacterium | reverse complement strand
TTGTCGGCGCCCTGCTGCTCGCGGTCCTGAAAGATCAGGACACCTTTCTGAAGGCGGCTTATGCCCTGCTCATGCTGGGCCTTTGCCCCATCATTCTGAAACACACGCCCCCCGCCGCCGCGTCGGGTGATCTCGAAGCCAAGGCGGTCGGCGCCGATGTCGCCCGCCCCACCCGCACCGTCGTTGCCCGTACCGGACAAACCTATACCTACCCGATCCCGCATCAGGGATTTATCGGCGGCATCATCACCAGTACGGGCGCCTTTCTCACAGGGCTTCTCGGTGTCGGCATCGGCGAGGTTATCGTCCCCCAGCTGGTAAAGCGAAACCGGGTGCCGGTCGCCGTGGCGGCGGCAACGTCGGTTTTTATCGTTATCGTCACCATAGCGTCGGCCTCCTTTACCCAGGTCGCCGCCCTGATATCGGCGGGCGGAGCCAATGCGATACCCTGGAACCTGGTTTGTTACACGATCCCCGCCGTCATCATCGGCGGCCAGCTCGGCCCTTGGCTTCAGGGCCGGATTTCCCCAAGAACCATGGAAAAATCCATTGCCATTCTGTTTGGCATTATCGGAGTCGCGATGATGTGGATCGTTCTCGTATGATTTAACTGGATACGGCTTCAAGTCCTAATCGGCTGGTATATTGACCTAATTCCACCTCTGTCCGGATTGGATAAGAGATAATTAAGGGCCCGGTGAAACATTAAACGGATCAGTGGACGGAGATCAGAATGGCCAAGTCACCCCAAATTTCTCCCGTGATCCTTTCGGGCGGATCCGGTACCCGGTTATGGCCCATGTCACGCGAATCGTATCCGAAGCAGCTTTTGCCGCTCACCTCCGAACGGTCTCTGCTTCAGGAAACAGCCAGCCGGGCCCATAATTCCGGTCGTTTCGCGGACCCCGTCATTGTCTGTAACACAGAGCATCGGTTCATCGTGGCGCAGCAACTACGGGATATCGGCCAGACACCCAAGGCCATCCTTCTGGAACCGGTTGGCCGTAATACGGCGCCGGCAGCCGCCATTGCCGCCATCATGCTGGCGCGGGAAGACGAAAACGCCCTCATCCTCCTGTTGCCATCTGACCATGCGGTGACGGACTCGCTGGCCTTCCAGAGCGCGGTAACCACCGCTGCCGGCGCTGCCCTTGATGGCGCGCTGGTGACCTTCGGGATAAACCCTGGCGGACCGGAAACAGGCTATGGCTATATCCGCCGTGGCCAGGCTCTCAAGGGACATAACGGCTGTTTCAAAGTCGGAGAGTTTGTCGAGAAACCCAATTTGGAAACCGCGAAATCATATCTCGGTGCCGGCGGCTATGATTGGAACAGCGGCATGTTCCTCTTTACCGCCAAGCGCTATCTGGAAGAGCTAAATCAGCTTGAACCGGAAATTGTCGCCCAGTGCAACAAGGCGTTCGACGACGCAGAAACCGACCTGGATTTTATCCGCATCGCGGAGGCGCCCTTTGCCGCCTGCCCGTCCAAATCGATCGATTACGCGGTCATGGAACACACCGACCGGGCCGCCGTGGTTCCCGCCGATATGGGGTGGAACGATGTCGGCTCCTGGACCGCACTGTGGGACGATGGCGCAAAAGACGGGTCGAACAACGTGACCATCGGCGATGTGCTGACGTTCGATAGTTCCGGATCATATATCAGGAGCGAAGGGCCTCTGGTTACGGCACTCGGTGTCGAGGATCTCGTAGTGGTGGCAACCAATGACGCCATCCTCGTCATGCCGAAGGATCGGGCACAGGACGTACGAACCATCGTCGACGCACTCAAAACCCGTGGGCGCGAGGAAGCGACAACGCACCCCCGTGTGCATCGGCCGTGGGGCTATTACCAGACCGTCCATGAAGGCGAGAGATTTCAGGTCAAGCGCATCACGGTCAATACCGGGGCCAGCCTGTCGCTGCAATCCCATCACCATCGCGCCGAACACTGGATCGTAGTCAATGGCGCTGCCACGGTCCGCCGCGGTAACGAGGAATTTGTCCTCAACGAAAACGAATCCACCTATATTCCGCCGAACACACTGCATCGGCTGGAAAATCCCGGAAAAATGCCCCTCAACCTCATCGAAGTACAATCGGGCAGCTACCTCGGAGAGGACGACATCGTTCGGTATGAGGATAATTACGGGCGGGGTTGACCCCACGGAAAGACACCACCCGGCCGAAAGCGCGAGACGCGGCGGGGGATGACCTGTGTATCAGGCAGGCCGGAGAGATTTATCAGGCTCCGGTCAATAAAATTCGCTGTTTACGCTATTAGCCGACGCCGAAGTGGATCCCGAGTGTTTCTCGGAATTATCGGCCACCTCCGCTCCATTCAGGAACTCAATGACCTGCCGTCGATAATTCGGATCGGAAATCACCCGGTCCAGATCAATATCATCATCAGACATGGATCGCTCCATCAGCAATACAGTTCTTATGTAGGACTTTTCATGATTCGATACGATCTAACAAAGTGGGTACAACGTAAAATTCTGGCAGAAACTCGAGGTTTTGTCCCCGGTTTTCCCTAATTTGCCGCAGCTTTTGTGTATAATTCTGTGGATGAGTCCAGAGTCTGCCTGGGAGTAAAACCCTGGTTCCAATGCCCACGGAACCATTTGGACGGCGATTTAGTTTTTTTCTAATTTAGGGGTACAAAGAGACCACATTTTTTCCTAAATTAATCCACATCAACGGGTCAAATAAGACTCAAGTCCATAAGGAGACGTTCAACAGGAGTAGGGAATCATGCTTTTTGCCAACCTTCTCAACTATACACTGCGTGATACAAGCGTACGGCTGATAGACAGTGAGGGTCGATCAAGAATCGTCGGACAGGGCGACAATCCCGTCTGTGCAATCCGCATCAATAACCGACACCTCGATTATAAGCTCATTAGAAACCCCGGCCTGTTCGTGCCCGAGGCCTATATGGATGGAGATCTCATCATCGAGGATGGGACTCTCTATGATTTCATCGAGGCATGCGCGCGCAACTACCACCACCTCGAAGCCCATCCCTTATTCCGCGTCGCCCGATGGTTCGATCTTGCCAAATTGGGCCAGTTCAACCCCATGGCAAGGGCGCGTAAAAACGTCGCCCATCATTACGATTTGTCCGAAGACCTTTACGCGCTGTTTCTCGACGAGGACCGCCAGTATTCCTGTGCCTATTTCACGGAGACGGAGACCGATCTCGAGAGCGCGCAACTCGCGAAGAAGCGCCACATCGCGTCGAAACTTCTGCTGAAACCCGGAAACAAGATCCTCGATATTGGCTGTGGCTGGGGCGGGCTGGGTCTTTATCTGGCGCAGGTGGAGAACGTCGATGTCACCGGTATCACCCTGTCGACGGAACAGTTTTCAGTTGCGCAGCGACGGGCGGAGAAAGCCGCGCTCAGCGACCGTATCGGCTTCCGGCTCCAGGACTACCGGAAAGAAAAATCGACTTATGACAGGATTGTCTCGGTCGGCATGTTCGAGCATGTGGGTAAACGGAATTACCGCGAATTCTTCGAAACGATCCGCAACCTGCTGCACGACGATGGCGTGATGGTGTTGCATTCCATCGGGCGTCTGGACCAGCCGGCGCCGATCAACCCGTTCATCCGAAAATACATCTTCCCGGGGACGGATCTGCCCTCCCTGTCGGAAGTCATGACTGTAGTTGAGCCACTGGGGCTGGTGGTGACGGATATCGAAATCCTGCGCCTCCACTATGCGGAAACGCTGCGCCAATGGCGTGAGCGTTTCATGAAAAATCGCGACGAAGCGGTAAAGATTTATGACGAGCGCTTTTGCCGCATGTGGGAATTGTATTTTGTCATCTGCGAATTGGGTTTCCGTCACCAGAATTTGATGGTTTTTCAATTGCAGCTGGCAAAAAATATGGATGCTGTCCCGTTGACCCGCGACTACATGATCGATTGGGAACGCAGACGGGCCGTGGAAGAAGGAGCGAAGCGACAATACGCCGCCTGAAATGCGGCGCGATTGTTCCAAACATCGTCATGGCACCGGCCGGTGTTGACGTGGTTTGGGTTATGCACAGGAAGACAGGGCAATAAAGGCGACTTGTCCCCATGATTCTCGTAATCCCGACCGTGAGGGTCTAGTTTTATTCGGTTAGGGTCTGGGTATGGAATCAAACACAGGAAACGCGGCCGTCGCCGCTCTGCCGCAGCCGGATGACGGCGCGCCAGGCTACCGGGTGCCACCGGCAAACCTTGAAGCGGAACAGGCTTTGCTCGGCGCCATTCTGGTCAATAACCGTGCCTATGAGCAGGTCTCGGAGTTTTTGCGCAGCGATCATTTCTCCGATCAGCTTCATGGCCGCATTTATGAGGCCATCGGCAAACAGATCGAACGCGCCCTTGAGGCGAACCCGACCACTTTGCAGTTTTATTTCGAGCAGGATGAAGCGCTTAAGGGTCTCGGCGGACACAATTATCTGGGCCGCCTCGCCGCCAGCGCCGTGACGGTTATCAACGCACGTGACTATGGGCAGACGGTCCATGATCTGTTTCTCCGCCGGCAACTGATCGACCTCGGCGAGGACACGGTCAACGAGGCCTACGACCCGGATGTGGACAATGAGGCGACCAGCCAGATCGAGCGCGCCGAGCAGCGGCTCTACGATCTGGCGACAGTCGGCGATTACCAGGGCGGGTTTCGCGATTTCCCGTCCGTCCTGACGGAGGCGATCCAGACCGCCGAGGCGGCCTATAAGCGGGACGGTAAGCTTACCGGTGTCGGCACCGGCCTGACGGACATGGATAATCTGCTCGGTGGATTACACCGTTCGGACCTGATTATTCTGGCCGGCCGGCCCTCCATGGGAAAAACCGCCCTGGCAACCAATATCGCCTATCACGCCGCCAATGCGTATAAGACGGAAACCGACGAATTCGGCAACGAAACCGTTGTCGATGGCGGCATCGTCGCCTTCTTCTCTCTCGAAATGTCGGCCGAGCAACTCGCCACCCGCATTCTTTCCGAAAAATCGGGGGTCGGCTCCGAACTCATCCGCCGTGGCCAGATGAACAACGCCGAGTTCGGCAAGCTTGTCGAGGCGACCCATGAGCTGCAGCGCGCCAAGATTTATATCGACGATACGCCGGCCCTTTCTGTCTCGGCTTTGCGGACACGGGCACGGCGCCTTAAACGCCAGCATGGGCTTGGTCTGATCGTTGTCGATTACCTGCAGCTTGTCAGCGGATCGTCGACGCGCAGCGACAATCGGGTCCAGGAAGTCTCGGAAATCACCCGCGGCCTGAAGACGCTGGCGAAGGAACTCGATGTCCCCGTGGTCGCGCTGTCGCAGCTGTCGCGGCAGGTGGAGCAACGCGACGACAAACGCCCGCAACTATCGGACCTGCGTGAATCCGGATCCATCGAGCAGGATGCGGATGTGGTCATGTTTATTTTCCGCGAAGAATATTATGTCTCCCGGCGCGAACCGCGGGAGGACACTCCGGAACATCATGCGTGGCAGGAAGAGATGGACCAGGTCCATAACCTCGCGGAGGTGATCGTTGCCAAGCAACGGCATGGCCCCACCGGGAAAGTATTGCTCCATTTCAATGGCATGCTGACCAAATTCGGCAATCTGTCGAGGCAGGACTATATGCCGGAGGACAATTTCTCCTGACCATGACGGCCAACAATGCCGGCGCCATTCTGACCATCGATCTCGACGCGATCGCGGCCAACTACGCCCTGTTGCGCGACCGGGTTCAAGGTGCGGTTTGCGCCGCCGTTGTAAAGGCGGATGCCTATGGGCTCGGCCTCTCCCCGGTCGGACGCCGCCTCGCCAAGGAGGGCTGCCGCAATTTCTTTGTGGCCCAACTGGATGAAGCCATCGCCCTGCGCCAGGCGCTCGCCGACATGGCCGCTGACGCGTCGATCTTCGTGCTGAATGGCCTCGTCCCCGGCGCCGAGGAGGAATACAGCGCGCACCGGGTCGTTCCGGTTCTCAATTCGCCGGGCGAAATCGAAGCCTGGTCGGCTTACGCACAGCGGCTGAATAAGGAGCAGCCGGCGATCCTTCAACTCGATACAGGTATGTCCCGTCTTGGCCTGACCGCATCCGACACGGATGTCCTGGCCCGAAATCCCGACAGGCTGGCCGGTATCGACCTCAAATACATCATGAGCCACCTCGCCTGTGCGGGCAGCCGCACCCACCCCATGAATGCGGAACAGCACCGTATCTTTGGCGATGCCCTGGCGACGCTGCCTGATGCACCGGCGTCCCTGGCTAATTCCTCGGGGATCTTTCTTGGCCCCCGGTTTCACCATCAGATGGTTCGTCCGGGCGCCGCGATTTATGGTCTGATTCCGGTCGCAAACGAGTCGAACCCAATGTCTCAAGCCATTGAGTTAAAAGGAAAAATACTGCAAATCCGTGTCATTGACACTGGTCAGGCCGTTGGCTATGGTGCGACGCATTGTGTCACCCGGAAAAGTCGGATTGCGACGGTCGCGGTTGGGTATGGCGATGGATATTTTCGCACCCTTGGCAATCGGGGGTGCGGTTACCTCGGCGAATACCGCGTGCCGGTCGTAGGACGCGTTTCAATGGATCTCACGACTTTCGACGTCACTGATGTCCCGGAGCAGGCATGCCAGCCGGGGATGACCCTCTCGCTCATCAATGAGAAACACACGGTCGATGATGTCGCGGCCGCCGCCCAAACCATCGGGTACGAAATTCTGACCAATCTCGGACGCCGGTATTTCCGAACCTATCTTGGGGCCGCCTGAAATATGAATCCTTTGGCCGCAATTGGGCGCGTATCCCTCAATTTTCTGGCCGTTTTCGGGC
>JABJKO010000255.1 GCA_018660305.1 Rhodospirillaceae bacterium | reverse complement strand
GCCTCCTTCAGCAACCAAGCGCGCGTCCATAACGGGTACCATTACCCACGAAGTTTTACGACTGCGTTCCGAAGCCGCGTGAATTTTCTTCGGTTTGCACATGATTACCGAGATTGCATTGCCGACGATTTCAAGGCCCTTTACTGCATCGGCGCCCAGAACAGCTTGGTCACGAAACATCAGTTTGAAAAATTTTGCAACCAGATCGGTGCGGCTTACCAGCCAGCCGGAGAACCGTTGCAAAAGTTGTTCAACCTCGACCTTATTGATGCGGTCTACGAGGTGACGGAGTATGCCTTCGATGCTCGCGCGCTTGCCGGAATAGTAAGCCGGGAAATGGAAGCGGCTTGCGTGGATATTCTCCTGGGTGTGACAGTTGAGGACGTTAAAACAGAAGAGGACGGATTACTTCTTAGTCTCGCACAGGGCAATGATCGCCTCGAACTCCAGTCGACACGCGTGTTCAACTGCACTTATGCGGGACTAAATTTTGTCGCGCCAGGAATGCCGGCGGGTCGCGCCCGCTTGAAATATGAGATCGCGGAAATTGCGCTGATTACACCTCCCGAACAATTGGCAGGTCTTGGTGTTACAGTGATGGACGGACCCTTTTTTTCGTGTATGCCGTTTCCGGCAAAAGGATGTCATTCGTTAACTCACGTCCGTTATACCCCTCACTTTGCATGGCAGGACGCCGAAGCCGGAGCGGTGCATCCATACGACGTCCTTAATAATAGTGCTCCATGTAGCCGACACCGCTACATGATCGCCGATGCCACTCGTTATTTACCTTTATTGAAAGACGCTCACTACGAACAGTCGCTTTTTGAAATCAAGGCGATCCTGCTGTCGAATGAAGTTGACGATGGCCGACCTATCCTGTTCCAGCAGCATGGTGACATGGCGGAAATGTATTCAATACTGGGGGGGAAGATAGACAACATATTCGATGTGAAGGAGGCCATGCGCAATGTTCTTGGCACCACTGCCGATCCTCGGCATGTAACAAAACAGGCCGTTGAGGGAACATAAAAATGGATTGTATGACGCAGAAATTCGACACTCTGGTTTCAACGGTTCTCGTCGTACGAGACGGGGAGCCCTATATTCATGCGCTTGTTATTGCTATCCAAAAGATACTTTCCGATACCGTTACCGACTACGAAATCGTCGTGGTGGACAATACCAGCGGCGACGGGACGGTTAGTGTTCTCGAAGCGCTATCCAACGAATTGCCCAACCTCCAAGTCTATTGCCTTTCGGCACAGGTTAATGACGACCTGGCGCGGATCGCCGGCATCCAGCAGGCGATTGGCGACTATGTCATCCTTTTGGACCCGTATGACGATATTAGCCAGATACCGGCTCTGCTCGAGCGGGCTCGCGCCGACAACGATCTTGTTTTAGCTGTCCGATCCGACGCCGGGGAACGGCGTGCCCAGGGTTTTTCCGGCATGGCGGCGCACTGGTTTCTGCGCTTTTACCGTGCCATATCTGGGTACGATCTTTATGCGGATGCGCCGCGCTACCGTCTGATGAGCCGGCGTCTTGTCAACTTCGTATTGCAGCATGAAGACGCTCACGTCACCTATCAACTTTTGCCCATGATGGGCGGCTTCAAGAGTGACCGCCTAGTATATACAGTGACCCAAAATAGACCGCACCGGATGAGGCGGAGTTTTCGCGAAGCAGCGAGCTACGCTATTTCCTTGTTGATGTTCACCTCCACCGTACCTTTGCGATTTGTCACTATTACCTGCGGGATTGCTTCCAGCGCGAGCCTGATTTACTCGGTCTACGTCGTTCTATCCTATTTTCTAAAAGAAAATGTCGCGGATGGCTGGACCACTCTATCCCTCCAGTTATCGGTTCAGTTTTTCCTGCTGGCGCTGGCAATCGGCATGTTGGCGGAATATATGGTCCACCTTCTTCGGCACAGCAACAAGCATCCACGCTTCTACATTGCTCGGGAATTCCGAAGCGGGCAACTCACGCGCGAAGAGAAACTCAACGTGCGACATCAGTCTGCACCAGGCAGCTAACCCCCTGTTTTAGTGATTCGCGGAGAATCTTCACTGTAACACTGTTAGCACATCCGAATTCATCGTCGAACGAGAAAGTCCCGTTATTCGGTGAAAAACTTTACGTTGTGGCCTACTTTAGCTTTCCATTAGCCGGCCTTCTAAATTTTTCAGCTTTACGATTTATGGACCTGTCTGAGGCATCGAAGAGACATAGTAGCCATGAAAAATATTGAAATTACTATACCAGTTCTGAATGAAGCGGCGACCTTAGAGGCCCAAATTCGTGCCGCGCGCGATTATATACATGCCGAATTAAAAGATCTGGCAAAGATCTCTATTGTCATCGCAGACAATGGATCGGTCGACGAGACAAGTGAAATAGCAGCCCGGCTTGCTCATGAATTTTATGACGTTTTCTATCTACGTCTCGAAGAACGAGGGGTTGGTCGCGCGTTAAAGAAATCTTGGGGAGATAGTTCCGCAGACATCGTTGGGTACATGGATCTAGATTTGGCAACCGGTCTTGACCACTTGAAAGACGCATTTGTGCCATTGCTTCGGGATGACGCCGATATCGTTTCAGGCTCGAGGCTCGCTGCCGGCGCGCAGGTGATTGGTCGTTCTCTACTACGCACCTTTGTCAGCAATGTCTTTAACATGATGGTCCGTATTTATTTCCGCACGTCTTTCACGGATGGGATGTGTGGATTTAAGTTTCTGAAGCGCGATAAACTGAAACGTCTGATTGACGCAGGAGCGACAAACGACGGGTGGTTTTTCTCCACGGAATTGCTGGTTTGCGCGGAAAGCTTGGAGTTCCGTTATAAGGATATCCCTGTCACGTGGACAGATGATCAAAATTCAAAAGTACGCATAGGAAAGCTTGCTGTTGAGTATATGAGGTCGATGCAGCGCTTAAAGCGGCATCTACGATCAAAAGCGGCTATATTATGACTTGCGCAACGCAGGATTTAGTACCTCAAGAAAAGACAATAATGATGGGGACGGCCCTGTGGGGCTGGGGTGTTGATCAAAAGACCGCCCATGCAATGTTGGATGGTTTTGCTCTAGCCGGCGGAAAATGGATCGATGCCGCGGTCAACTATCCCATAAATGGAAACGCACAAGATTTTGGACGGGCAAATGAAATTATTACCAGCTGGCTAAAGGGTAATCCAAATTCTGGGATGAAAGTTTTTTGCAAGATTGGGGCAGTCGACAATTCAGGTGAAGACCGCTCAAACCTTGGCTCCGCAGCCATCCGAACCACAACTGATATTTTACGCGGAAATTTCTCGGAGGCACTCAAGGGAATTGGCATTCATTGGGACAACAGAGACGATATTTTCGCTATTCAAGAAACCGTAAGTGCGATGGAGGCGCTGCACAATGAAGGGTATTTGATTGGCTTTTCAGGCGTGCGGCGGCCCGACCGGTATGCTGAGGCGTCGCCCGATCTAGCCAGGCATTGGTGGATACAAATCAAAGAGAATGCGTCGACGAAAGCTGCCCGTCAGCATTATTTTCCTCACTTTCCTGACGCTCGATACATCGCCTATAGCGTCAATATGGGTGGTGTAAAGATGGATCATCGAAAGTCGGAAAAAAGCTCTCTCGCTCTGAGAAATATAAGTGAACCGGAAATTGCGTCGCGTTTAAGGGCATTTCTAACGGATAAGCACACATTTAATCCCTGCCCGCGTACAATGAATGAACTGGCGATACTCATGATTTTTATGAATAGAGCGCTGGCGGGGTTAATCACCGGACCCCGTACGGCCGAGCAGCTTTGTGAAACTTTAGCATTTTGGCAACAGTTGAATGAAGACGCTGTTGGTGAAAAATTGCACCAAAACAAATCTCTAAAAGCCTTAATGGCCCTCTCGGACAGTTAACGAATAGCAACCCAACCGCTGCCCTCGTGCCAAAAGAAAAATCCAAACGCTCGGGAGGGCACGAGTGGCGAGTACGGACGAACGCCATCGGGGTACCAAGTCCTGATCGTATTTAGGAGGCTGTGGATTCCTCCTTTGGCTGGCCTCTGTCCTTATACTGATCTGCATTGATCAGGACCCATCTGCCCAATATTGCTGTCCGATCGACATGATTTTCCAGGGCTGATCGATGAGCGTGTTCCAGGCGTCGCAACAGTGGTCGACGATATCGTTCTGTGATGCGAAGACGCGGTTGGACAGCCGGTTATCGCGCAGGAGTTGCCAGACGTTTTTGACCGGATTGAGCTCGAGCACGCGCGGCCCACTTCACCACGGCTTATCGCCCTCCAGGCCAACGCGTCTCAGGAGGCGGGTCTCGTTTTCGGGGAAATCGGTGCGGGCGTGCTGGGTGCATCTATTGTCCCACATCAGAAGATCGCCTTTTTGCCAGACATGCTCATACATGAAGTCACGCCGTTCGATGAGATCGAAAAGCTCGGCAAGCAGGGGATCGCCTTGTTCCGTGGGAAAATCGACAATCTCCTCGGTCATCAGCCGGTTCACGTAGATCCCTTTGCGTCCGGTTTCCGGGTGGGTGCGGATGACAGGGTGCGTGGCATGGGGCGATTGTGCCCGGTCCAGCCGTCCGGTCCGGACCTGGGTGGCATAATCATAGACATTGATGGCCTCAAGAGACGCCAGGGCCTTCTTTTGGGCGGGGGAGAGGGCGTCGTAGGCAAGGTAGGTATTGGCGAACAAGGTGTTGCCGCCGGTCGACGGCAGTTCCACGCCATATAAAAGTGTTCCCATGAGCGGGCAGTCGAGAAAGGCGGAATCGGAATGAAACTGCAATTCGCCATCGGGGAGGGAGCCGATGGTCTTTCCTTCTTTCCTTATATTGGTAATGAGCATGATACGGGGATCCTGATCGCGACGGGCAGAAATCTTATTTTTATTCCTACCTCCGACCGGCGATCCAAATTTTTCCGCAAAACGAATTTGCTGTTCTTCGGTGAGATCCTGAGCCCGGAATAGCAGCAGCTGGTGTTCCAGCCAGGCGGTCCTCAATGCCGATATGATTTCTGGCGGGAGGGGGGAGCTGAGGTCAAGGCCGGTGATCTCCGCGCCGATCACCGGAGATAATGGTTTGCTCTGAAACGGCGCATTTGCGCCATTTACTACCTCTCGTTTCGTCGTCAATCGAATTCTCCCGCGGCGCCGTCAAAGCCGGCGGATCATAATCCTGCCACAAAGTTCACCGATTGTATGTCCGCCCAAAGGGCGCGAACATTCTTCCATCGAGTCGCGGAGATCGCCCCGCAGCAATTTCCAACCAACAGCGTGTCACCAATGACCGGTGACCCGATACTGAATCTTGGTCACCATTTATTAACTTTATCCATTTAATTCTTCTCGCCGTTTGAAAGCACTCGGGTATCCGGGTGCCCTGGTCGAACTATCGAGAGGAGCCTCATATGGCTACCAAGTCTGTTACTAAGAAGAAGCCCAGCGTGTCGCGTAAGCCGCGCGCAAAGGCAGCGTCTTCACGTCGGCCGGCGGCCAGGAAGAGCACCGCCCGGTCCCGCGTTAGCACTGCCCGTAAAACTGTAAGAAAACCCGTCGCTCGCAAATCGCCCGCGAAGAAGACTGTCGCCAAGAAGAAGGTTGCAGCCAAGAAGACGGTCCGTAAGTCGGTTGCTCGTAAGAGCCCGGCGCGGAAGACGGTCGCTCGTAAGAAAATCGTTCGCAAGAGCACTGCCAAGAAGACTGTCCGTAAGTCTGTCGCTCGCAAGAGCCCGGCGCGGAAGACGGTCGCTCGCAAGAAAGTCGTTCGCAAAAGCACGGCTAAGAAGACTGTCCGTAAATCCGTCGCTCGCAAGAGCCCGGCGCGGAAGAAGGTCGCTCGCAAGAGTACGGCCCGTAAGACTGTCCGTAAATCCGTCGCTCGCAAGAGCCCGGCGCGGAAGAAGGTCGCTCGTAAGAGCACGGCCCGTAAGACCATCCGTAAGTCGACCGCTCGCAAGAGCACGGCTCGTCGGCGCGCGGTCAAGAACCCAGTGCACAAGCAGCTCGCTAAGCTTCGCAAAGGGATCAAGTCCGTCAAGGTTCGTTCTGGTGCAAAGAAGTCGGTGCGTTCGCGCCGTCCCATGCGCCGGGCCGCCTAAGCCTGCGTTTACGGAAATACGACCATTGAGAGCGGCGGCCTTCGGGCCGCCGTTTTCTTTTGTGCGCCTGGCGGACAAACGGCCTATTGATCCCCCGTATGGATCGCGCTGATAGTGGGGGACACGCCGCCACAAGAGTATTCCATGTCCCTATCCATTCCCGAGACCATGACCGCCATTGAGGTGAGCGAACCCGGTGGCCCCGAAGTCCTGCGGTCCGTCAGCCGCCCCGTGCCGCAACCCGGTAATAACGAAATACTGATCAAGGTAGCCAGCGCCGGCCTCAATGGCGCTGATCTTTCCCAAAGGAAGGGTACCTATCCCATGCCGCCTGGAGTGACCGACATTCCAGGATTGGAGGCCGCCGGCACCGTGGTTTCCGTTGGTCGGGATGTTGACCGGTTCTCACCGGGCGATACGGTTTGCGCCCTCCTGGCGGGCGGCGGATACGCGGAATATGCGGTAGCGCCGGCGGCGCAGTGCATGGCTGTGCCACCCAATATTTCCATCGAAGAGGCGGGTGGCGTCCCCGAGACATTTTGCACTGTCTGGACCAACCTCATGGAAAGAGGCGCGCTGAAATCCGGTGAAACGGTTCTTATTCAAGGCGGCACCAGCGGTATCGGCTGCACAGCCATTCAGATGGCCAAAGCCTGGGGTGCGACGGTTCTGGCGACGGCGCGTAATGACGAAAAATGCCGCGCCATGGAACGTCTCGGTGCAGATCGGGCCATCCGGTATGTGGACGAAGATTTCGCCGAGGTCAGCCGGTCCTTTACCGAAGGGCGCGGTGTTGATGTCATCCTGGATATCGTTGGTGGTCCGTATATTCCGCGGGAACTTGAGATTTTGGCCTTCGAGGGCAGGTTGGTTTTCATCAATCTTCGGGCCGGAAAGATTGCCGAAGCGGATTTCGGGCATATCCATGCCAAACATCTGACGGTGACGGGCTCTCGATTGCGGCCGCGCTCCACGGAAGAAAAAGGCGCGATCTGCCGGCAACTGGAGGAGTATATCTGGCCCCATTTCGCAACCGGCGCCATTAAGTCCGAGACCTACCGGTGTTTTCCGATGGCCGATGCCGCGGAGGCCCATCGTCTCATGGAAACCAGTGAGCATATTGGCAAAATTCTGCTGGCGCCCTGATCAGACCGGCATGCGGATCTTGTGGCGTTTCACGGTGACCGCTCCATTGCGGTCGAACTTGACCAGATTCACCGTTCCGGCCAGGTCGGGCGAGCCGGAATAATAGGCCCGGTAGTCGCGCTTTCCCACGCGCCTGTGGGTATTCCAATGACCGAGGGCGACATAATCCGCTTCGGTTGCCGCTAATTCCGCTTCGCTGATCAGCCATGAGGCGCGTAACGGCGTACTTAGGTCCGGATCCGGCTCATAATGGCCATGGGCGGCGGCTATTTGCCAGCGCGTACTACGTGTGCGGGGTGATCGTAAGGGGGACATATCGTCATAATGGCGATGGGCGTGACCCCAGATTTCCAGATCCAATTCGGGAAAATGGACCGCCTTCCTGTGGGTGACACCCAGAACATAGACATTCGAAGGATCACTTATCCCGCTGCGGTGATAGACCGATTCCGGGATGGCCGGATCGTGGTTTCCCGGCAGAATAACGACCGGCCGGCCCGCTTCCTCAAGGATTTGGGTGGTTTCGTCCAGCAGATCCAGCGGCAGGCGGTTGTGCTCGAAAATGTCGCCGGTCAGCAGGACGACGCTGGCCGACGTCTCCTCCGCGGCCTCCAGGACGCAGCGCAGCGGCCCATTGCCGTCGCCGCCATAGGCACGGGCGGTGTAGCTGTCATCCACATGGAGATCGGAGCTGTGAACGACCACGACGTCGTTCGCGGGCGCATCGTGGTCCCCTTGTCGCTTACTGCGCGGCATTCTTTTGCGGTCCGTCCTTCTATAGATCTAACCGGTTGGAACCGGCGATAGGGAGGGAGGCCGCGGAGGTTCCGCGACCCTGTTTGAGAAACTATGGTGAAATTACGCGGTGCGTCGAAGGCTGGCAAGATTTAGCCTTCGTTGACCGGGAGCATCGGTTATGAATCACGTTCATGGCAGCCCGAGAACCCGTTTTGCGATGACCGTTCGCTGTATCTCGCTGGTGCCGCCATAGATCGAATTACGCCGCGCCTCGCGAAAAAATCCGCTGACCTCAACCGGGCCTTCAGGTGTATCGAAGGCGTCGAGCTCGGCGCCACGCTGCCCGGCTGCCTCGAGCATAAGATCGCCGACCGCTTGCGCCGTATTGGTCCCCAACAGCTTGATAAACGACGAGCTGGCGCTGATTTGCCGGTTGGCGTTCGCCAGTTCAACGGAATGGGCAACCACCGCCGACTGAGCGAGGACGTCGAGTTCGACGCGGATAAGTTTCTCCTTGAACACCGGATCGTTGATTGCCCCGGTGGACCGGGCCAGCCTCTTGAGCATATCCAGGCTATCAATTGCAAATTGCGGGCTGGCATTGCCGATACGCTCATGATCCAGAAGCGCCTTCGCGAGCCGCCAACCGTCGTTGACCTCACCGACGATGTTTTCTTGCGGGACTCGCACATCGTCGAAGAAAACCTCCGCGAACTCGTCGTCATCGGCGATGGTACGGATCGGCCGGATGGTAATGCCTTCCGTCGCCAGATCGATGAGGATCATGCTGATTCCGGCCTGTTTGCGCGGCGCGTCCTGATCGGTCCGCACCAACGCGAACATCCAGTGCGCATGGTGACCCCATGTGGTCCATATTTTCTGCCCATTGACGACGAAATGATCGCCATCCAGGTCGGCGCGTGTCCGCAGGCTGGCAAGGTCGGATCCCGCGTTGGGCTCGGAATAACCCTGGCACCAGTGGACTTCGCCGGTCAGCATCTTTGGCAAATGCTGCGCTTTCTGCTCCTCGGTGCCGTACTCCATCAGTATGGGCCCGATATGGCCCAGGGCCTGCCGCGATATGATGGGCGCCCCGGCGCTGCCAAACTCCTCCAGAAGGATCAGCTGCTGGTTAAGAGTCGCCTCCATGCCGCCATATATTTTTTTCCAATGCGGCGCGATCCAGCCTTTCTCGTATAGCTGTTTGTGCCACGGGCGAATCAATTCGGGCGGTGGGCGTGTCGCCCAATTGCGGAGATTGTCCGGCAGGTTCTCCGCCAGCCAAGTGCGCACTTCCGCGCGAAATACGGCATCTTCCTTGCTGTCTTTGATGAAGCTGAAGTTACTCATTTCTGGCCAGGTACCTTGGGTTTCTATTTATCGGGTTCGAACGCGAAATATTCGCTGTCTTCATTGATGGTGTCCCAGCACAGCCGCACCTTCATGCCGATCTCGACATCGTCGATGGTGCAATTATGCAGCAGACTCATCAAGCGGACGCCCTCGTTGAGTTCCACGGCGGCGATCAGATAGGGTTCGTCGCCTTCAAAGCCGCGGGCCGGAACGTGGGTTTCCGTATAGGAGTAGAGCGTCCCCTTGCCGGAAACTTCCCGCCATTCAAGATTCTGTTTTCCGGTATGGACACTGATGGCGCGTGGGTAGAACTGGTACTTGTCCACCTCGGGATCATATTGCAGCAGAAACTTATGCTGATTGACGCCATCCCAGAAAGGCTGGGTGATGTTGGTGGGCGTCGGCGCGGGACGCGGGTTTTTCGTTCTTTCTGCCATTATCCACGCTCCAGAATAAGTACCGCGCTGTTTCCCCAGTTCCGCACATAAGGGATGACTCCGATGCCGGTGACCATGGCGGTGCTCGGATCGGGTATCTGCCGGCCGGGGGCCTCGTTGAAGAGCTGGCGTATGGCTTCGATCAGATTGAGCTGGCCGCCGGCAAGACCCGGCTGGCCGGCGGATATCTGGCCGCCGCCCGTATTGATGGGCAGTTTCCCGGCCGGGGAAATATCCGTTTCCAGCAGATATTCCGATCCCTCTCCCCGTCCGCAAAATCCGATCTGCTCGAGCTGCAGCATTTCGGCGATCAGGAAATCGTCATAGGGGTGGAACATATGGATATCGTCGGGCGTCATATTAGCCTTTTCCAGCGCCTGGGGTCCGACCACGGAGAAACCGGTTTCGGTGATATCGGGAAGCTGTTCGCGAATATTGAAATTGACGATTTCGGCGTAGGAGATGGGATGCACCATTTTTTTGACGCCCATTTTCTTCGCCCGTTCCGTGGTGGTAATCAGGATGGCGTTGCCGCCATCGCAGGGCATGACGGAATCCAGCAGCCGCAGGGGTGTCGAAACCATGCGGGCGTTGAGGTAATCGTCCACCGTGAGTGGCTTGCGCAGCCCTTCCACCGCGAATTCATTGACGATGGCGCCATTACGCTGCGCGACGGCCAGCTTGCCGAGGGCCTCGAACTTCAAATCGTACTGGTGCATGTAACGGTGCATGAGAAGCCCGAACGCGCCGGGCGGGCCCTGAATCCCCGTCGGGTTGCGAAATTCCGTGCGGTAGGACCGCTGATCGTCCACCCGCCGGGTGGTGGGCGCGGCGGCGGCGATGGACAGCACCATCTCGCAATAGCCGGACTGGATGGCCATGGCGGCGCGGGATACGTTGCCCAGCATGGCCGCACCCCCCAGATCGGTGGTCTGGGTCCAGGTCGTCGTCAGCCCCAGATGGTCGCCGAGATAGTTGGAATAAAAATTATTGCCGGCCTCGCTGGACGGCAGCATGGTCGCCATACCGTCGATGTCCTTGGTGCCCAGACCCGCATAGTCGAGCACTTTGGCGGTGGCCTCGGCGGCAATATCATATGTCGCCCGCCCGGACCGCCGGACGTTCTTGGTTTCGGCATAGGCGATGATCGCTATGTCCTTGTTTATCAAATTGTTCTTCACGGGATGTCCCTGTTTTGTCGTGTGTTTATCTACAGTAATACCGCGGAAATTCTAAGACGCGGCAGCGGCGCCGCTGAGCGGCGGCGCCAGTGTACGTCTTAGGGTGTCGTGGCCCATTTGAGCTTCTTGGCAAGGGCGGCATCCGTCGCCATTACTTCCTCCACAACCTTCTGCAGTTTTGCTCCACTCATCGGGCTTATCTCAATACCGCGTTTGTTGATGTCTTCGAGAAAGGCCTTGTCTTTGATCATCCGGTTAAAACCAAGGCGCAATGCGGCGCCGGCCTTGGCCGGGATGCCAGGTGGTGCATTGAAATTACGGCCAACCACTTCGCGGCTGGTCAGAAGTCTGAATATCTTCTTGGCTTCTTCAGTCGGTGCGGTTTCGATCAATGTGGGAATGTTGGGCAGGTCGGGATTACGTTCGTACCCCATGAAAAAGAAGACATCGACCTTCTTGTCCCGTAACAGATGGGCCTTGCGCTTCTTCAGAGCGGCCCAGCCAATGGTCGTGCCTTCGGCTTCGCCGCGTTCCATGGCCGCCAGCATGCGGGATGAGCCCTTATAGCCTTTGACGATCTTGAATTTGGCGCCGTTGAGCTTGTTTAGCGCGACCGCCGTCATCATGGTTGGCCCCATGGGGGAGCCGGCTGCCCAGATGACCGATTTCTTCTTGGCATCCTTGACGGATTTGACGCCCGCCTTATGCCAGACAATACCAACGGAATCACCGGCGGCGATGCGGCCGATCCAAAAATACTTTGACGCATCGTATTTCCCCGGCCGGCCGAGGAGCTTGTTGAGCGCCAGGGTCGAGCCCAGCGCACCGATAGTGGAGCCGTCTTTCTGGGCCGCGTTGTACAGATAGTTTGCCGCCTTGACGCTGCTGGCCCCCGGCATGTTCTGGACCACGACAGTCGGCTGGCCCGGAATGTATTTACCGTAGTGGCGCGCCACCAGCCGGGCGAAGAAATCGAATCCTCCACCGGCCGAATAGCCGACGATCATGGTGATCTTTTTGCCCTTGTAATAATCGGCGGCGCTGGCAGATCCCGTGATGCCGATGGTGACCGCGCATACCCATAAGCATGAAAGTGCGAAATTCCGCATCATCCTGTTCCCCCTGTTGAGTTTTGGTACGCGATCCTCATGAAATGGGCCGCGTGTTCTCTTATTATCCAATCACGTTAGAAGCGGATTGGTTGACCGTCAACCGCCGCTTTGCCGCCTCTTGTGAGCACCAGACGAATGCGACAAACTAGCTGAAACACTAATGAATAAATCGTCGAAACAGGGACTCATGCAAAAAGACAAAGTTGATGCGCTGCTCAACCCGACCAGCATTGCCATCCTTGGCGCGCGGGAAAATCCCACCGGTTGGACGGCCCGGATATTCGCTAATCTCCAGCGCTTCAAATTCCCCGGGCCGGTCTATCCGGTCAATCCCAACCACGATGAGATCTGGGGGGCGACATGCTATCCGGATCTCGCGTCGCTGCCGATAGTGCCTGATCATCTGGTGGTGATGCGCGCCGCGCCGACAGTCGCCGGCATATTGCAGGAAGCGGCTGCCCTGGGAACCCGCAGCGCAACCGTTTATGCCGCGGGCTACATCGAAATGGCGACCGAGGAAGGGCGTGCGCTCGAAGAGGAACTTCGTGAGGTCATCGAGCAGACCGGTCTGGCTGTTTCGGGGCCCAACTGTCTGGGCAATCTGTCGGCACGCTCAAATCTGCTGACCTTGCCCGATGACCGGATGACTAATCTGGTACGGGGGCCCGTGGCGATGGTCGGCCAGAGCGGTACCACGACACCGACCATTGCCCGCAGCCTGATCAGCCGCGGCATCGATGTGGGCTATATCGTAACCAGCGGTAATGAAACCGGCTTGGCGGCGGCCGATTACATTGATTACTACATAACCGATCCCGACGTTCGCCTGGTGTTTTGCCTGATCGAGGCGGTGCGGCGGCCGCAGGATTTCCTTGCGGCCTGCCGGCGGGCGCGCGATGCGGGAAAGCCCGTCGTGGTGCTCAAGATGGGGGCCTCGGAAGGCGGACGTGCGGCGGCGCTTGCCCATACGGGATCGCTGGCCGGCGCCATCGAGGCCTTCGATGCCGTCGCCGGGGACGCAGGCGCCATCCGGGTGAACAGCGCCGATGAGGCCGTCAATCTGATGGAGTTTCTCCTGCTGGCCGACATGCCCCAGGCCGATGGGGTTGGAGTCCTGGTCAATTCCGGCGGCGTCCGGGGGCTGTCGGTGGATGCGGCGGCACGGCACGGGGTGCCCATCCCGGCTTTTGCCCCTG
Organism: Rhodospirillaceae bacterium; assembly: GCA_018660305.1. The sequence goes on along the minus strand of JABJKO010000255.1, from coordinate 3,500 downwards.
AAACGGTTGCCCGGATTGCCGCGCTGATGGGCGACGACGCCCGCATCAGCAACCCGCTCGATGCGGCGCAGTTTCTCAATCAGCCCACCGAGACGGTTCTCGACCTGATTGACGCCATTTGCAGCGATCCGGCCATCGGCATGATGCTCTATCAGGAGGATCTGCCGCCCAACGAAGGGCTGAACGATGCCAACCGCCGCCGCGCCAATCGCGTCCTCAGCGTCATGCAGGGCGTCGAAGAGCGATTTCTCAGCAAGGGCGGCAAGCCCGTCGCCCTGACGTCGCCCACATCGTACGATTTGACCGACTTTACGCGGGACGCGCGCAAGAAGTTTCCCCATATCACCGTCCTGAACGAACCGGAACGGGCCTTTGAGACCATTCGAACCGCCTTGGACTACCGCAATCGCCGGCAATATGCCGCTGACGCCGCGACTCGGGCTGCGGTACCGGCCATCCCCGGCCAGATCGCAGATTTAAAGCGGCGGCAGTCGGAAACAAGAATGGCCGTGGCATTGAGTGAACCGGACTCCAAGGCGCTGGTGTCTGCCTATGGGGTTCCTCTGCCCCGGGAGGGCGTCGCCACCACCATAGACGCCGCCGTATCGCTGGCGGAGGAGATTGGCTATCCGGTGGTGATCAAGGCCGTGGCGGGCGCGTTGACCCATAAATCCGATGCCGGCGCGGTCATGCTGAATGTGCACGATGCCGACGCCGCGAGGCGTGCCTGCACCGAGATCGCCGAAAACGTCTCCGCGTATGATCCGGACATAGAGCTCGAGGGCTGGCTGGTGGCGCAATCCGTGCCAAATGGCCTGGAGCTGGTGATCGGGATCCAGAACGACCCGGAAATGGGTCCGGTGGTCATGTTCGGCGCCGGCGGTGTCTGGCTTGAACTGGTGAAGGATGTGGCCTTTGCGGCGCCCGGCTTTGGGCCGGACGGGGCCGAGCGGCTCATCGAGGCTACCCGCGCCGGGCGTCTTATCGATGGATATCGCGGTGCCGGACCCTATGATCGCGGTGCCATCGTCAACGCCCTGGTCGCCGTCGGCAGGCTGGCGGCGGATGCCGGTGACTCCATCGAATCCCTCGATATCAACCCCTTTGTGGCCCTTGCGGACGGAGAGGGCGCCTTTGCCCTTGATGCGCTTGTGGTTGTTGCCGGTTCCGCCTAGAGCCAACGATTAACGCAACATTCATGCCAATAGGATAGTCTGACTGGTCTGGACGTTTGTCGAGCCTTGCCGGGCGGTCGTAGCCATGAATTTCGTCGATACAGCAAAATCCATTGTGTGCAGTGTCATTGCCGTTGCGCTGGCGATGTCCGTCGCCGCCGTGGAAGCATTGCTGCCCAGCAGGCCGGACTGGCTGGAGCGCGTCAATCAATTGGTGGTGCATCTGCGTGTCATTGCAAGTGGCGAACAGCAGGCAGAGGAACCAGTTCGCGAGGCGCCGAAATCTCCCGAGGCGGACAGTGACAGCCAGCCGATGGCGCCGGCAATCGATTCCGAAAGGCTGCTCATGGCCTACAACCAGCTATGGCAGTTTGTTCACAGCGTTCGAAGCGACGGATTGTCGCTCGATGACAAATTCTGCGAACGTGTCGAGCAGGAATGGACGGTCGCGACCATACTGTCCTATATGCGAAATGCCGACAGATCGTTGCAGGAAAAGGCAGGCGCCTCTCTGGAGAGCGCGTCGACATTTCTGGCGACGGCCACGTCCGACAACGATCAGCCCGCTTAGAACAATATTCTGATTTAGCGGTTCGGCGGCCAACGGGCCCGCCGCGGCTTTCGTCCCATCGCCCCCTCGGGTATTGTCCCGGTCATGATAGAAGGGGACGGATTAAATGAAATTACTGGTACTTCCCGGCGATGGCATCGGACCGGAAATCGTTGCGTCAGCGGTCGACTCTCTTGCCGTTCTGGATCGTCGGTTTTCTCTCGGCATTGATCTCATTCACCGCGAGGTCGGGTTCGCCAGTCTGGAGCAATCCGGGACGACAGTGCCGGCTGATGTCATGGCGCTGGCCTCGGAGGTCGACGGCGTTTTGCTTGGACCGGTCTCGACCGAGGATTATCCGGCTGCCGCGCAGGGCGGTATCAACCCGTCGGCCTGGTTTCGCAGCAATTTCGACCTCTACGCCAATATCCGTCCCAGCTACGTCCGGGCGGGCGTCCCCGGCCACGCCGATGACATGGATCTGGTGATCGTCCGCGAAAACACCGAAGGGTTCTATGCGGACCGGAATATGGCGGTGGGTACCGGTGAATTCATGCCGACGCCCGAAGTGGCCCTTGCGGTTGGCAAGGTCACGGTGGAGGGGTGCCGGCGCATCGCGGTTACCGCGTTCGAGTTGGCGCGGCGGCGCAGCAAGCGGGTGACCGCGGTTCACAAGGCTAATGTTCTCAAGATTTACAGCGGGCTGTTTCTCGATCAGGTGAAACACGTGGCCAAGGATTATCCCGACGTAACAGTCGACACCGTGATCGTCGATGCCATGGCGGCATTGCTAATTCGGGAACCGCAGCGTTTCGACGTGGTGGTCACCACCAATATGTTTGGCGACATTCTATCCGATGAGGCGGCGGAGATTGCCGGTGGCCTCGGGCTGGCGGCGTCTCTGAATGCCGGCGACAGGCATGCCATTGCCCAGGCCGCCCACGGGTCGGCCCCCGATATCGCCGGACAGGACAAGGCAAATCCGGTGGCCTTTATTCAATCCGTGGCCATGCTGCTGGATCATTTGGGCGCCCGCCACAATCGGGATGATCTAACGGCGGCGGCCGGGTGCTTAAAGGACGAAACCGATGCGTTACTGGCCGACTCCAGGACACGGACAATTGATCTGGGCGGGACCTGCGGTACAAAGGACTTTACGCGCGCCCTTGTGGCGGCGATCGGTGCGACCTGAACGCCTGCCCTAATGCTTCATCTTTTGGCCACTGTGGTCCGGCGCGCTTCCCATGGCGCCCATTTTTCCGATCTTGACGGTAACCTGCATTCTTCCGGCGTTCCTGAATTCCAGGGTGAGCAGAAACGCACCGCCTTCTTTCAGTTTGCTGGTAAGCCCCATGAGCATGACGTGATGCCCGCCCGGCTTTAACGTCACCGTTGCGCCTGCCGGTACGCGGACATGGTCGAGGGCACGCATCCGCATGATGTTGCCATCCATCTTGTGGCTATGGAGCCGGACACGCTTCGCAACCGCGGACCCGACCCTAACCAGCATATCGTCGGTCTTCCCTTCATTGACGATTGTCAAAAAAGCGGCGCCATTGCGGCCGATGGAGGCCCGGGCCCAGGGACCCTTGATCATGATTTTGGTCGCCTGCACAGGACCGGACTCTGGGCTCTTGTGGCCATGGTGACCCGCCAAAGCGGGGGCGCTGAGGAGAAGGGCGGCTGACGCGGCCAACAGGTATGTTTTTATCATATGATTGTCCGTCGTCATATAAATTGGAACACTCAAGGGCCTGATCTAAAGGAGGGTCTGG
>JABJKO010000177.1 GCA_018660305.1 Rhodospirillaceae bacterium | reverse complement strand
CGACAAAAACAAGGAGGCAAAATTGGCTGACTATTCCGTTCCGGCATTCGCCGTGTTTATCGACGATCTGCGCGCCCACTGGGCGAAGGACCTGCCCGAGACCGAGCATTGGGAAGGCGTCCGGGGGCTTCTTAAAACCCTTTGTGCCGATGCGGCCATGCGGCAAGCATCAAATGCCTGGCCGGCCAAGCGCGGTGTCGAACTGCAGCTCCACCATGATCCCGATTATGATTTTTTCGTCGGCGCTCTGATCCGCCAGCCCCATCATCGCGCCAATGTGCATGATCATGCCCACACCTGGACCGTCTATGGCGTGCTCCATGGCGAGGAGCGGACCCATGTCTATAAGCGTCTCGATGACGGCAACGTGCCCGGCAAGGCCGCGCTGGAATTACTGGCGCAAAACGAGGCGCCCACCGGTCATGTGGATATCGTGCCGCCCTGGGTGCCCCATTCGGAATGGGGCATGGGAGAGCGCTCGGTGGCGATCACGGTGAGAAGCCAGCGGCCCGGCGGCTATAGCCAGAACCGCTTCGATCTGGAAGCCGGCACCACCAACGATGCCCACCGCGGACTGGAACTCATTCCGACGGCGGTTTGAGGCAGGGGCCTCAGGCCCGCCGTTCCTCGTCCGCGGCTTCGAGCACCGGGTGTTCCAGCTTGTCGATCATCTCGAGCGGGACGATTTGCCAGAACCGGCGCACCTCCCGGTCCCAATCCACCAACAGCCGTTCGGAGAAGCGTGACTGGGTCTCGCGCCAATGCTCCGATACCAGATCGCGCAGGGTCTTGTTCCAATGGCCGGATTGGATGCGGTGGGCGACCACCGTATCGGCATTAATGTTGTCGGCGAAGGTTGCATCGGTGTCGTAGACAAAGGCCATGCCGCCGGTCATCCCGGCCGCGAAATTGTCGCCCACCGGCCCCAGGATGGCGACCGTGCCGCCGGTCATATATTCACAGCCATTGGCGCCGCAGCCCTCGATCACCGCGTCGGCGCCTGAATTGCGCACGGCAAACCGCTCGCCGGCGCAGCCTGCGGCAAACAGCTTTCCGGCGGTGGCCCCATAGAGCACCGTATTGCCGATGATGGCGTTCTCGTTGGTGGTCAGCGGGCTCGACGTCATGGGACGGACGACGATGATGCCGCCCGACAGACCCTTGCCCACATAATCGTTGGAATCGCCATAGACCTGGAGCTTGAGGCCCTGGACGGCGAACGCGCCGAGCGACTGGCCGGCCGATCCGCGCAGCCGGACGGTGATATGGTTGGGTTGCAGCCCGGCCATGCCGAACCGTCTCGTGATCATGGACGACAAGCGGGTGCCGATGGCCCGTTGCGTGTTCCGGATATTGTAGGCGAGCTGCATTTTCTCACCGCCGGTCAGGGCCGCCTCGGCATCCTTGATCATCAGCGCGTCCAGCGAATCCGGCACTTCGTTGCGGCCCTGGCGATCCGACGTGCGGGGATTGCCGCCGGGGTCGGCCTGGACCAGAAGCGGGTTGAGATCGAGATCGTCGAGATGCGGGTTGCCGCGCCGCACCTGTGACAGCAGATCGGTTCGGCCGATCAACTCATCCAGCGTTCGCGCCCCGAGAAAAGCCAGAATCTCGCGCATCTCCTCGGCGACGAAGCTGAACAGATTCACCACTTTTTCCGGGGTGCCGGTGAATTTTTCGCGCAAGGAATCGTCCTGGGTGCAGACCCCCACCGGGCAGGTGTTGGAATGGCACTGACGCACCATGATGCAGCCCATGGCGACCAGCGACGTGGTGCCGATGCCGTATTCCTCGGCGCCGAGCAGGGCGGCGATGACAACATCGCGCCCGGTCTTGATGCCGCCATCGGTGCGCAGCGTCACCATGTGGCGCAGCCGGTTCAGGGTGAGCACCTGATGCACTTCGGCGAGACCCATTTCCCAGGGAAGTCCGGCATATTTGATGGAGGATTGCGGGCTCGCGCCGGTGCCGCCGGAATGGCCCGAGATCAGGATCACGTCCGCCTTGGCCTTGGCGACGCCGGCGGCGATGGTGCCGATACCGGATTGCGCCACCAGCTTGACGCAGACTTTCGCATCGGGATTGATCTGTTTCAGATCGTAGATCAGCTGCGACAGATCCTCGATGGAGTAAATGTCGTGATGGGGCGGTGGCGAGATCAGGGTCACGCCTTCGGTGGCATGGCGCAGGCGGGCGATCATCCCGGATACCTTCATGCCCGGTAATTGACCCCCTTCGCCGGGCTTCGCGCCCTGGGCGATTTTGATCTCGATCTCGCGGCAATTGTTCAGATATTCGGCGGTGACGCCAAAGCGGCCGGAGGCGACCTGCTTGATGGCCGAACTGGCATTGTCGCCGTTGGGGCGTGGTTTGAAACGGGCCGGATCCTCGCCGCCCTCGCCGGAATCAGATTTGGCGCCGATCCGGTTCATGGCGATGGACAGGGTTTCATGGGCTTCCGGGCTGAGCGCGCCCAGCGAAATACCGGGTGCCACCAGCCGCTTGCGCAGCTCGGTGATGGATTCCACCTCTTCCAGCGGTACGCCGTCCTGTTTCGGCGCGAACTCCATCAGATCGCGCAGGCTTACCGGGGCCATGCGCTGCACGGCCTCGGAATATTTCTTATAGGTCGCATAGGCGTCGTCTTCACAGGCGCTCTGCAGCATGTGGATCATCTCGCCCTGAAAGGCGTGTTCCTCACCGGTGCGGCGATAGCGATAGAGCCCGCCGACCGGCAGCGCGATGACTTCCTCGGTGCCAAAGGCCCGCTCATGGAGCCGCAGGGCATTGTGTTGCAGGCCCGATAGCCCGATCCCCGAAATTCGCGAATTCATGCCCGGAAAATATTCCGACACCAGGGTCCGGCTCAGCCCGATGGCCTCGAACTTATAGGCGCCGCGATAGGGGGAGATGACGGAAATCCCCATCTTGGACATGATCTTGAGAAGCCCCTGATTGACCGCTTCGACAAACCGGTCGACGCAATCATCGAATGAAAGCTCGCCGAACAGGCCCCGTCGCTGGCGGTCGGCGATGGCTTCCTGGGCGAGGTAGGCGTTGACCGTGGTCGCGCCGACGCCGATCAGCACGGCAAAATAATGGGTGTCGAGACATTCCGCCGAGCGCACGTTGACGGAGGTGAACGTGCGGAGCGATTCCGCCACCAGATGGCTATGGACGCCGCCGGTGGCCAGGATCATCGGGATCGGCGCGCGATCGGGACCGACTTTCTTGTCCGACAGGGTCACATGGATGGCGCCGCCCCGTACCGCGTTCTCGGCTTCGGCGCGGATGCGGTCCATCGCCTCCTTCAGCGCGTTGTCGCCGCCCATGGCGTCGAACGTACAATCTATTTCCACCGCCGCCTCGCCGACATAATCGAGCAGCGCGTCGAACTCGGCGTTGGTCAGCACCGGTGAGCGAAGCTGCAGAAGGCGGGTCTGGGATTCGTCCTCGTCAAGGATGTTGCCGTTATTGCCGAGCCGCGTATTGAGCGCCATGACGCGGTATTCACGCAATGAATCGATGGGCGGGTTGGTGACCTGACTGAAGGCCTGGCGGAAGAAATGATGCAGCCCGCGATAATGTTCCGAGAGGACGGCCAGCGGCGTATCGTCGCCCATGGAGCCGACCGCCTCCTTGCTGTCCTCGACCATAGGCTGGAGCAGCAGTTCGAGCTCTTCCATGGTGAAGCCGGCGCACAGCTGGCGCCGCCGTAATTCGGTGCGGTCGAGCTCTGCGGTCTCGCCGTCTTCCGGCTGGATCAGATCGTCGAGATGAGTGATGTTCTTCGCCCATTCCTCATAGGGCGCTGTCGACGACAGCAGATCACGCAGCTCGCCATCATGATAGAAATGGCCTTCGCTCAGATTGACGGCAATGCTCTCGCCGGGGCCGACGCGGCCCTTTTCGACGATGCGGGCCTCGTCGATGGAGACCATGCCGGTTTCCGAACCGACCACCAGCAGACCGTCATCACGTACCGAATAGCGCAGCGGCCGCAGGCCGTTACGGTCCATACCGGCCACCACCCAATTGCCATCGGTGGCGCAAATCGCCGCCGGCCCGTCCCAGGATTCCATGACGCAGTTGCAATAGCTGAAGAACGCCGCATGGGCGGCGCTGATGCTGGGCTTCTTCGACCAGGCGTCGGGGATCATCAGCGCCTTGACCATGGGCGCGTCCCGCCCGGCGCGGACCAGCAGCTCATAGACCGCGTCCAGCGCGGCGGAATCCGAGCTGCCCGACTGGACGATCGGCGTGATGTCTTCAATATAATTGTCGAACACCTCCGACTCGAGGCGCGTCTCATGGCTGCGCATCCAGTTGACGTTGCCCGACAGGGTATTGATCTCGCCGTTATGGGCCAGCATCCGGAAGGGCTGCGCCAGTCTCCAGGTGGGAAAAGTGTTGGTCGAATAGCGCTGGTGATAGATGGCGAAGCGCGAGACAAACCGGTCATCGAGCAGATCGGGATAGAATTCGGTGACCTGCTCGGCCAGGAACATGCCTTTGTAGATCAGCGAGCGGCAGCTGAGCGAACAGACATAGAAATCGTTGAGACTTTCGCGGATCACCTGGTTCTCGATACGCCGCCGGATGATATAGAGGTCGCGCTCGAAGACTTCCTCCGACACACCCGGCTTGCCGGCGATCATGATCTGTTCGATTTCCGGCCGCGTGGCGTTGGCCTTCTCGCCGATGATACCCACGTTGATGGGTACCTGGCGCCAGCCATAGATCGAATAGCCGAACTGGAGGATCTGCGCCTCGACGATACAGCGGCAGCGCTCCTGACCGGACAGGTCGGTGCGCGGCAGGAAGATCATGCCGACGGCGATGGGTCCCGGCCCCGGCGTGTGGCCAGTCCTGATGGTGTGCTCATGGAAAAAGTCCTGCGGGATTTCCACGTGGATCCCCGCGCCATCGCCGGTCTTGCCGTCAGCATCGACGGCGCCGCGATGCCACACGGCCTTGAGCGCCTCGACGCCGGCCTCCACCACTTCGCGCCGCGGCTTGCCGTCAATGGCAACCACCATGCCGACGCCACAGGAACCATGCTCGTCCGCCGGGTCGTAGAGACCATGCCGGGTTAATCGCGCGGCGTCCCGTTGCCACTCATGGACGAAACGCTCGCCGTCGCTGGAAAATTTATCACTCATGCCACGGCCGCCTTGGAGGCGGCGGCCGCCGGAGCGCGGGCCCGCAGATACTGCTCGATGGAGGTTGCCGCGTCGCGGCCATCGCGAATACCCCACACGACCAGCGAGGCGCCGCGCACGATGTCGCCGGCGGCGAAGACGCCATCGAGATTGGTCATCTTGGTGCGGAAATTGATCTTGATGGTGCCCCACCGTGTTACGCCAAGCTCGGGCACACCAAACAGGGAGGGCATGTCTTCGGGGTCGAAACCCAGCGCCTTGATGACCAGATCCGCTTCCACGTTGAAGCTTGATCCGTCGATGATCTCAGGGGTCTGTCGTCCGGAGGCGTCGGCGACACCCAGATGAATACGCCCGGTGCGCACCGCCGAGACGATGTCGTCGCCCAGGAACGCTTCAGGCTGGGCCAGCAGCGCGAACTGCACGCCTTCTTCCTCGGCATACTGAACTTCACGCCGCGAGCCCGGCATATTGGCCTTGTCGCGGCGGTACAGGCAGGTCACCGACTGGGCGCCCTGGCGGACCGCGGTCCTGACGCAATCCATGGCGGTATCGCCGGCGCCGAGGACCACCACGCGCTTGTCGGCGGCGTTCTGGCTGCCATCCTCGAAGCCCGGCACCGAATCGCCGAGACCCTTGCGGTTGGAGGCAATCAGGAAATCCAGCGCCGGGATGATATTGCCCAGACCGACACCGGGCACCTGGATATCCCGTGCCTTGTAAACGCCGGTCGCAATCAACACCGCATCGTGTTTCGCGCGAATGGACTGAAACGTCACATCGCCGCCGATATCCACATTTCGGTGCATCTCGACGCCGGCGGCTTCCAGCAGATCGACGCGGCGCTTCACGATTTCCTTTTCCAGCTTGAAGCTGGGGATGCCATAGACCAGCAATCCGCCGATCCGGTCATAGCGGTCGTAGATATGTACCTGATAGCCTTTGCGCCGCAGCACTTCGGCTGCCGCCATGCCGCCCGGACCGCCGCCGATGATGCCCACCGACTGCTCGAGCTCGCGGGCCGGCTTGGGCGGCTGGATCCAGCCGTTGGTGAAGGCGGCCTCGGTGATGTAGCTCTCCACCGCGCCGATGGTTACGGTGCCGTGACCGGCCTGCTCGATGACGCAATTCCCCTCGCACAGACGGTCCTGCGGGCAGATGCGGCCACAGATCTCCGGGAAATTATTGGTCGACGACGCCAGCTCATAGGCTTCTTCCAACCGGTCCTCCGCGGTCAGCATCAGCCAGTCGGGAATATTATTGTGCAGCGGACAATGAACCTGACAGAACGGGATTCCGCATTGCGAGCACCGGCTGGCCTGTTCCTCGGCCTGCGGGTCGTTAAATCGGCGATAAATCTCGTCAAAATCGAGGCGGCGCTCTTCGGCCGGGCGCTTTTCCGGCGTTTCGCGGTCGACTGATACGAATTTGAGCATTTTTATCCCCCAGAATGCGCGCGGGATGCGCCCGGCGTCGTCAAACACTGCGCCGCTAACCTGAGATAGGTCAGCGACTTGACCGAGCAGCAAACATTGAATTCCCAGCTGATGCGTGCCAGGTGCTTATAGTATAGGGGAATTTCCCGGGATTAGCGAGAAAAAAACAAATATAAGACAGTATGAGATAACTACCTTGTCTAAATGCTTCCCTGGCAGGGTCGGCAATCCTTTCCAAACATATCGAAATCACCAACTAGTCCCGAATCCGGACTATTCTTTGGTCTGGTGCGAATCACACAGGCGGTGTACCTGAACCCCTTAGTGAGGGGGACTCATTGACCGTTTTCCAGATTGCTGTCCTGGCGGTGATTCAAGGGATCACCGAATTCCTACCCGTCAGCTCCTCCGGACATCTTGCGCTGACACCCGTGCTGCTCGGCTGGAAGGACCAGGGCCTGGCGCTCGACGTTGCCGTCCATGTGGGCACGCTGGGCGCCGTCATGGTCTATCTGTGGCGCGATATCTGGTCGGTCCTGCGTGGTCTGCTCCGCCTGACCACCGGTCGCGTCGATGAGGGCGCAAAACTTGCCTGGCTGGTCCTGGTCAGCAGCATTCCGGTGATAATCGCCGGGTTTCTCATCAAGGCCTATGTGGGCGATACGATGCGCTCGGCGGCCATCATCGGCTGGGCCTTTATAGGCTTCGGCATTCTGCTCTATCTCGCCGACCGGAGCGGTCTCACCATCCACCGCATCACGCACATGACCACCGGCAATGCGCTGCTCATCGGTATTGCCCAGGCCTTTGCCCTGATCCCCGGGGCGAGCCGGGCGGGGACGACCATCACCATGGCACGCATGCTCGGTTTTGAACGCCGCGAAGCGGCCCGGTTTTCCATGCTGATGTCCATTCCGGCCATTTTGGGCGCTGGCGTTCTGCTGGGCAAAGACGTGCTGGAAAGTGGCGATAGTGTTTTACAGGCCAATGTAATCCTCGCGGCCGCGCTGGCGTTTTTCGCCGCGCTTATCGCCATCGCCGCCATGATGTACTGGCTTCAGCGCCAGAGCTATACACCGTTCGTGGCCTACCGCCTTCTGCTCGGCGTGATTATCGTCTGGTACGCGGTGTAAAACGCCGGTTTGGTCGGGCGGTCGCGCTAATGGCGGGATACGGAGGCGCTGAGCTCGTCCTTTTTACTGCCGCCGCGCCGGTAGCGTGCCAGGTAGGTAGGTAGAATCACATCAAGGGCCGTTGGGGTAATACCCAACTCGGCCAGCCCCGGCATGTCTCCCGACACCACATTATCGCTGCGCAGCAGGCGCACCTGATCCTGTGTAATGGGGGGAGCCGGCACGATGGTCCCGGCAAATTTCGCCAGCACGTTGAGACTCGTTTCGATAAATGCGCCATCCATGGCGGTGGCCCAGAAGGGCACCGGCAGGAGCAGGCGCCGGCGTTTGATGACGCCCAGCATGATGTCCATCAGCTCGCGGAAACTGTAGGTCTCGGGACCGCCGATCTCGTAGGTCCGGCCAACGGAGCTGGTGTCGGACAAGGCCGCGACAATCGCCTCCGCGGCATCGCAGACATAGACAGGTTGAAAGCGCGTATGACCACCGCCGATCAGCGGCAGGGCCGGCGCCAGGCGTGCAATACCGGCGAAGAAATTGAAAAATTTGTCCTCCGGACCGAACAGAATACTGGGCCGTATGATGGTGGCGTTTTTGAACGCCTCTGTTACCTGCCGTTCCCCTAAACCCTTGCTCTGGGAATAGTGGGCCAGGGCCTGTTCATCGGCGCCGATGGCCGATACATGAACCAGCCGGTCGATTCCGTCACTTGTGGCCACCCGGGCTATACGCGCCGCTCCTTCCGTATGAACCGCGTCGAATGTCTGCCGGCCGCGCTCATACAGGATCCCGATGAGATTGATGACGGCGTCCGATCCGGCGATTGCCGCCGCCACCGAAGCCTCGTCCCGGATGTTGGCGGCGACCGGTATGACCTGCCCGACGTCGCCCATGGGCTTGCAGCGCAGGGCTTCATCCGACCGCCGGCAGACCACCCTGACCCGGGCGCCTTTGCGGACCAACGCCCGAACCACGTAGCGGCCGAGAAATCCCGCTCCGCCAAAAACAGTGACAACGCCCAAGCCCATCTTGCCCTCCTGGTCGACCGACTTCCGGGTTACCCGATCGTGTCTTTCTACCGCGCCTCATATCGTGCTGAGTCATCGGCGTCAACAAACCCGTTGGAAAGCAGTTGACATTGCAACGTCCTGTGGCATACCCACGTTACGTTTTAGCCCAGGTGGCGGAATTGGTAGACGCGCTGGCTTCAGGTGTCAGTGGCCGTAAGGTCGTGGAAGTTCGAGTCTTCTCCTGGGCACCATCCGGCCTTGCCGGGTGGTCCGTTGTGGCCATCGTCCTGTCTTCCCCATGGGCGGACACGGCGCGCCCTATCAGATGAGACACGCCCGCACATGACCGTTGAGTTCCATAAAGGCGATCTACCCGAGGGCCTGAACTTCGGCGACAGTGTTGCCATCGATACGGAGACAATGGGACTCAAACCCGATCGGGACCGGCTCTGTCTGGTGCAGCTATCGGCCGGCGACGGCAATGCCCATATTGTCCAGCTGGCACAGGGCGCCTATGACGCCCCCAATCTCAAGGCCCTGCTGGTGGACCCGAAAGTGACCAAGCTGTTTCACTTCGCCCGGTTCGACGTGGCTGTCCTGCAGCGCTACCTGGGCGTCGAGTGCCGGCCGATCTATTGCACCAAGATCGCCTCAAAACTGATCCGGACATTCACTGATCGGCACGGGCTCAAGGATCTGTGCCGCGATCTTCTCGGCGTCTCGATTTCCAAAGAACAGCAATCTTCGGATTGGGGCGCGGCTGAACTGACCGAGGCGCAGCTCACCTATGCGGCGTCAGATGTGCTGTATCTTCATGAGCTGCGCAGCAAACTCGATCTTATGCTGGCGCGGGAGAACCGCACGGATCTGGCCAAGGCCTGTTTTGAATTTCTACCGACCCGGGCTCAGCTGGATCTGGCCGGATGGCCCGACACGGATATTTTCGAACACTGATGTGGATCGCACATTGGGACGATTGGGGGACGATTGGAATTCCTGTCCATAGGGTTTTTGGGTTAAACTTATTTACTGACTGTATTTGGGCCTAAACTTGGGAACCACCATCGTGACGGTTGCGCAGAAGACTAAAACTAAATCTTCAGATCTCGATGTCGCCCGGCGGGTGCTGGCGGACGAGGCGGCGGGCCTTGCCGCCGTCGCTGAAACGCTGGGTGACAATTTTATCCACGCTCTTGATGTGATCGAGGCTGCCGAGGGCCGTGTCGTTATCAGCGGCATGGGCAAGAGCGGCCATGTAGCGCAGAAAATTGCGGCGACCCTGGCATCGACCGGCACCCCCGCCCAATACATCAATGCGGCGGAGGCCAGCCATGGCGATCTCGGCATGATAACACTCCGGGACGTGGTTCTGACCCTGTCCTATTCCGGTGAAACACACGAGCTCTCAGACCTGGTTGCCTTCACCAAGATAAAGAACATCCCCTTGATTGTTTTGACCGGACGGGCGGGCAGTTCGCTCGATAAGGCCGGTGATGTGTCTCTGGTTCTGCCGCCCATCGAGGAAGCCTGCCCGCACAATCTTGCGCCTACCACCTCGACCACGGCGATGATGGCCCTGGGCGATGCGCTTGCTGTCGCGCTTCTCGAGCGCAAAGGCTTTTCGGCCGATAACTTCAACGCACTGCATCCCGGCGGGCAGCTCGGGCGGCGCTTCATCAAGATTTCCGACATCATGCATCGCGGCGATGCGTTGCCGCTCGTATCCGAAGACACGCTAATGTCGGAGGCCCTGCTGACAATGACCACCAAAAGCCTGGGTTGTATCGGTGTCGTCGGCTCCGACGGGATGCTGGGCGGCATAATCACGGATGGCGATTTGCGGCGCCATATGGAAGGCGATTTGCTCGGGCGTCCCGCTGGTGACGTGATGACCCGGTCACCCAAGACGGTGCCGCCGGATATGCTGGCCGCGGCGGTTCTTGGCATGATGAACGAGCGGAAGATCACCGCCTTTTTCGTTGTCGATGACGAACGGCCGGTGGGGATTGTTCACATTCACGACTTATTGCGCGCCGGCATAGTCTGACCGGATCGGTGTGATGACCGATACATTCCTTCGACAATCCGACCCGGATGCCTCGCCAGTAGGGCAAGCGGGAAAACGAGGCGGTACGCTGGGCGAAATTCGCCGGATTCGGGCGGGCGGCGCCTATTCGCGTTTTGTCAGCTCCATGCGGATCACCCTGCCCCTCATCGCCGCTGCGGTTGCCCTCATCGTTATCGCCTGGCCGCAATTCGGCGAGAAGCCCAAAAGATTTTCTCTGGGCGTATCGAAGGTCACGGTGAATGACGGCGGTGGGCAGCAGATCGTCAATCCGCGCTTTACCGGGACCGATTCCGACGACCGTCCCTTCACGGTGACCGCCGATGCTGCGTCGCAGGTAAAGACCAGCCCCATGATGATTGATCTGTCCTTTCCGCGTGCCGATATCACCATGGGGTCGGGTACCTGGCTGGCGATTTCCGCCGATAGCGGCCTGTTTGATCGTAAGGCCGAGACCCTGGCGTTAAAGGGGTCGGTCAATCTTTTTCACGATATCGGCTATGAGCTACGCACCGCCAGCGCCCATGTCGATCTGGCGGGGGGGATGGCGACAGGGCTGGATCCGGTTTCCGGACAAGGGCCGTTTGGTTCGCTGAATTCGGCGGGCTTTCAGATTTTCGATCGTGGCCGGCGCGTGATTTTCACCGGTAAGAGCAAGCTGGTTCTTTATCCCGCATCGAAAAAGCCAACCCGGGCCCGGTCCAAAGGGCTCAAGAGGCCCAAAGGGTGAGAACCCTTGCCTTCCTTGTCGCCCTTCTGTCGCTCTGCTGGCCGTCCGTGGCCGGCGCCCAAGGGCTGGGGTTGCCCAATCAGGGTAGCGGCAAGCCGGTTGAAATTCATGCCGATCAAGGCATCGAATGGCAACAGGACGCACAGACCTACATCGCGCGTGGCAATGCGAGCGCGAGGCAGGGTGATGTTGCCGTCCATGCGGATGAGCTCATCGCCCACTACAAAAAGGGTCCGGACGGCAAGACCCAGATTTGGCGTATTGATGCAGCCCGCAATGTGCGCATCACGTCACCGCGTCAGACGGCCTACGGGAAAAAAGGCGTCTACGATGTGACCAAGGGCATTTTTGTCCTGACCGGCGCACCGCGAATGGAGACCGCGACGGACAAGATCTCGGCCAGTAAAAGCCTGGAATTCTGGGAAGCAAAATCGCTGGCGGTGGCCCGCGGCAATGCCGTTGCGGTGCGCGGCGACAAGCGGCTGCGCGCCGACGTGTTGACGGCGTATTTTTCCAAAGGCAAGGGTGGCAAGAGCCAGGTGAACCGGATTGATGCCTTCGACAACGTTCTTATCTCGACGCCAAGTGAAATCGTGCGCGGTCACAGGGGTGTGTACAACACACAAACCGGTATAATTGTTTTGCAAGGATCGGTTAAGATAACCCGTGGCGACGATCAGCTGAATGGTGAGGCGGCGGAGGTCAACCTGAATAGCGGTGTCAGCCGGTTGCTGAGCGGCTCTTCGGGGCGGGTACGGGGAATTTTTCAGAGACAGGGCCGGCAGCCCCTCCCGAAAAGTCAGTAACGCCGCACGTCGCGTAGATTGGAGTGGGATTTAATGGCTTCAGGGCAAGGCCCCGACGACCCGATCCAGGGAACCGGACCGGCACAGCCATCGACGGACCGGCCGGCGGAGGGCCCGCGTCTGGTTGCCGACAATACCGGGCTCGTCGCCAGCAATCTCGGCAAGGCCTTCAAGAAACGCCCCGTACTGCGTGAGGTATCGCTTTCGGTTCAGCGCGGCGAAGTTGTTGGACTCTTGGGGCCCAATGGCGCCGGTAAGACTACCAGTTTCTATATCATGACCGGTCTGATCTCGCCCGATTACGGGACCATTTTGCTGGATGGGGAGGATATCACCGGCCTGCCCATGTACCGGCGATCCCGGCTGGGAATTGGCTATTTGCCTCAGGAAGCATCGATTTTCCGGGGGTTGTCGGTGGAAAACAATATTCGCGCCATGCTAGAGGTTTCCGAGCCCCTGGCGGACCAGCGCGAAGCCCGGCTCGAAGACTTGCTGGCGGAATTTTCCCTCACTCATCTGCGCCGGACACCGGCCCTGGCCCTGTCCGGTGGCGAAAGGCGCCGGGTCGAAATCGCCCGGGCTCTGGCCTCAAATCCCAGCTTTATGCTGCTTGATGAGCCTCTGGCGGGTATCGATCCCATCGCGGTCAGCGATATTCGCGAACTGGTCTCCCACCTCAAGGACCGCGGAATCGGTGTCCTGATCACCGACCATAATGTCCGGGAAACGCTGGACATCGTTGACCGGGCTTATATCCTCCATGACGGGAGGGTGTTAATGGATGGGAAACCCGCAGAAATCGTCACTCACGAGGACGTTCGCCGTGTTTACCTTGGTGAAAGGTTCAGCCTGTAAAACGGCTAATAACGGTTTCGAGTTAGTCCGCGTAAGGTAGCAGTAATGGCCCTGGTTCCACGATTGGACCTGCGTCAGGTCCAGTCTCTGGTCATGACGCCGCAGTTGCAGCAAGCGATCAAGCTGCTGCAGATGTCCAGTTTGGAACTGGTCCAGTATGTCGATCAGGAACTCGAACAAAACCCCCTTCTCGAACGCGAAACTCTCGACGGATCCGACGATTCCGACGATAAACGGTCCGATTCTGACTCAGATAGCGGCGCCGCGGAGAGCGACGGGGCCGATGGCGCGGCCACCCCGGAATCGGGCATGGATGATGGCCCCCCGGAACAGGATTCGGTCGATCTGGTGGACAGCGAAAATCTGACCCTCGATCACGATGCCGGGCTGGACGCGGATTACGACAATGTCTGGTCTGCCGATACCCAGTCGGATACGACCCCGCCGACGGAAGCCGATACCCTTCACTGGCAGGTTCAGGGGGCCGGCGGGTTTGATCTCGACGACCCGGATCTGGAAAATGCGCCGGCCGAAGAGATTGTGCTGCGTGATCATCTGATCGGGCAGATAAACATGGATTTTGAGGATCCCGTTGATCGGATGATCGCCGTCTATATGACCGATCTGATTGATGAATCGGGGTATCTGCTGGTTGATCTGGCCGAGGTGGCGGAGAATCTGGGGTGCGATATTGCCGCGGTCGAGCGCGTGCTTTTGAGAGTGCAGCAATGCGATCCTCCTGGCATTTTTGCCCGCAATCTTTCCGAATGCCTCGCGCTGCAGCTTAAGGACAAGGATCGTTACGATCCGGCCATGCAGGCGCTGATCGAAAACCTTGAACTCCTCGGCAAGCGCGAGTTCAAAGCGCTGCGAAAACTATGCGGCGTCGATAGCGAAGACATCGCCGACATGATCGAAGAGATCAAAGCGCTTAATCCCAAACCCGCCATGGCCTTCGATCATACGGTCGCGCAGGCGGTGACGCCGGACGTGACTGTGCGCCGCAAAGTGGGCGGCGGCTGGTTGGTGGAGGTCAACAGCGATGCGCTGCCGCAGGTGCTGATCAATAACCGCTATTATTCGGAAATCAGCAAGCAGGCGACGCGCCAGGAAGATAAGGAATATATCGCCGATTGTTATCAGTCCGCGAACTGGCTGGTCCGGGCGCTTCATCAACGGGCCCAGACCATTCTGCGCGTCTCCACCGAGATTGTGCGTCACCAGGAAAAATTTCTCGAAAAGGGCGTTCAGTACCTGAGACCGCTGGTTCTGCGCGATATCGGCCAAACCATAGATGTGCACGAAAGCACCGTCAGCCGGGTGACCACCAACAAATACATGGCAACGCCCCGCGGTATCTTTGAGCTGAAATATTTCTTTACCTTCGCGGTGGGCGAGTCCCTTGACGGCACGGACGCACCGTCCGCGGAAGCCATTCGATACCGCATCAAGGGGCTTATCGAAGCGGAATCACTCGAAAATGTCCTTTCCGATGACAAAATCGTCTCGATCCTGCGCGATGACGGTCTGGACGTGGCGCGGCGCACCATCGCCAAATACCGGGAATCCATGCATATCCCGTCCTCCGTCCAGCGCCGGCGGGAAAAGACCATGCTGGCCTGACCGGCTAACACCAAAACACCGAAAATCACCTATTCGTATGCGATAGGTCATTGACTCTGGCGCCCGGTGAGTCTTACTTTGCGCCGCCCTTGAGGCCCAGCGCTTCCGGTTTGAGGAAGAGGCCGGTCCGGGCTGAAAACGATCTTATGTGTCCCATAGATACGGTCTTCCATGCAGGTCATGGTCACTGGTAAGCAGCTGAACGTCGGTGATGCGCTTCGCAGCCACGTTGAAACGCAATTATCCGATGCGGTCTCGAAATATTTTGAGCATGCCATCGAGGCGTCGGTTGTCTTTTCTCCGCAAGGCAAAGGCAAACAGGTGCGCTCCGATATATCGGTGCATGTGGGCCGGAACATTCAAATGCAGGGGCACGCCGAATCGAACGGGGCCCAGGCGGCCTTCGATGCGGCGATGGAGCGGATTGCCAAACGGTTGCGCCGTTATAAACGCCGCCTGCGGGATCATCGAAAGGCGGCATCCGATGCGGCGGCGGTCGAGGCACAGCAATATGTCCTGGCGGCCGGCAACGAAGACGAAGAAGAACCGGTCACGGAAAACGACCAGCCGGTTGTCATCGCGGAAATGACCACTCAGATCGATTCATTGACCGTGGGTGAAGCCGTGATGCGGATGGACCTTGCCAATACCGAAGTGCTCGTGTTTCAGAACAGAGCCCATGGTGGCATTAACGTAATTTACAGACGAAGCGACGGAAATGTCGGTTGGGTCGACCCGCAAGGCAACGCCCCGTCGACATTGGCTCGCTGACGGCCAGGAAAGACCATTATGGAAATTCTCGATTTGTTGACCTCCGACAGCGTCCTGACGTGTGTTCGGGCCTCCAGCAAAAAGCAGGTCCTGCATGAACTCGCGAAACAGGCCGCCGAACTGACCGGTCTTCACGAGCGAAAGATATTCGATGTTTTACTGGAGCGGGAACGCCTGGGCACCACCGGTGTCGGCGGCGGGGTCGCGATCCCTCATGGCAAGCTGCCGGAACTCGACCGTCTTTATGGCGTGTTCGCGCTTCTCGAACAGCCGGTCGATTTTGACTCCGTCGACAATCAACCGGTCGATGTGCTGTTTCTGCTATTAGCGCCGGAATCCGCCGGTGCCGATCATCTCAAGGCGCTGGCCCGTATTTCCCGGCTCCTGCGGGACGGTGCGCGCTGCGACCAGTTGCGGAGCGTGGCTGATTCGGCCGAGCTGTTCAAGCAGCTGACCGCCCAGACCGCGCCGCACGCCGCCTGAAATCTGGCGCGTTCGTTAGAGCAGTATCCCGCTAAATTGAACCCCCTGCGTTGTGCGCAGATGAGTCGATCCGCGAGGCGCGGTCCGCAGGGCGATGCCGTCGCATCGGACAAGGATCGCAACGAAGTGGGCGGCCGTCTGCGCGCAACCCTTCGGGCCGGGGCATTTTGTGCCAGGGGTGCGTCGCGCGGCTTGCCCGTAGCAGGGCTACGCGCTGCACCACGCTCCTGCCCCTGGCACAAAATGCCCGCGGCGCAGGAGATTCAATTTGGCGGGATACT
>JABJKO010000157.1 GCA_018660305.1 Rhodospirillaceae bacterium | reverse complement strand
GTAATCCATGAAGGAGCCGGTCAGCACCTGCCCGCTATCGGGATCATAGGTCATCTTTTCCATCAGCGCCTGACCCACCGCCTGCGCGATACCGCCGGTCACCTGGCCATTGACCAAAGCCGGGTTGAGCTCGACCCCAACGTCATGCACTTCCGTAAACCGGACGATTTCCGATGTGCCGGTATCGGGATCGATTTCTATCTCGCATACCTGATAGCTGTTGGGGATATTCGTGGTTTCCGGCGTCCAGGTCGCGGTTTCATAAAGCCCGATTTCCATATCCGGCGGCAAATTCTTCGGACTGAACGCCGCCTGCGCCACTTCGGAAAAGGGAATTTCGCGATCGGTGCCGGCCACGCGGAATATCCCATCCTCGAACTCGATATCCTCGTTCGCCGCTTCCAGCATGTGAGCGGCAATTTTACGGGCCTTCTCCAGCGTCTTTTGCGCGGCCAGCAGGACCGTGCTGCCGCAGATGGTTGCCGTGCGGGCGGCGCCTGTGCCGGAGCCAAAGCTGTGGCGGCTGGTATCACCCTCCACCACGTCGATGGCTTCCACATCAAGGCCAAGCTTTTCCGAGACGATCTGGGTATAGATGGTGGCGTGACTTTGACCGCCGGCGGTGGAGGCCGTCATGACGGTCACCGATCCGCTGGGATCGAAGCGCAGTTCGACCGCTTCGACGGCGGGGCTGCCCGACGGATCGACGCTCGACGATACGCCGACGCCAAACAACTTGCCGCGCGCTTTCGCTTCCTCCCGGCGTGCATCGATGCCATCGTAATTAGCAAGCGCCAGGCATTTGTCCATGACCGTCTCGAACTCGCCGCAATCGTAGGTCTGCCCGGTTGGCAGCTTCACCGGCATGGCCTCCGGCGGAATATAGTTCCGCCGCCGGATTTCGCTGGGATCGAGCTTGAGCTGGGACGCCGCCATGTCGATCAGGCGCTCCAGCACATAGGAGCCCGGCGTGCCGGACGGTCCGCGGTAATTCGCCATGGGGCAGGTATTGGTCAGAACGGCGCGGGACTGTCCATGCACCGCCGGCATGTCATAGGTGCTGCACAGATAGCTGGCGATGCCGTTTGGCGTGCCAAAACCGTTCATGGACAAGTACGCGCCCACATTGGCATGGGAGGAAAACCGGACCGCCTTGAACTTTCCGTCATTATCGAAGCCCAGCTCGGCATCGACCATCAGATCGCGTCCCTGATCGTCGGCCACATGGCCCTCGCTGCGCTCGCACACCCATTTGACCGGACGCCCCACCTTCTTCGACGCCCAGGCGGTTAGGGGGACTTCCGGATAGAGCCCGCCCTTCATCCCGAACGACCCGCCCACATCGCCGGCGATGACGGTCATTTTATTTTCCGGAATAAAGAACATCTTCTTGCACATCATTTCGCGCCAGGCGAAAGGCCGCTGCTGACCGGCATAGATTGTGTAGTGATCCCGCCCCTCGTCATAGTTGGCGGCGACGGCGCGCGGCTCCATGGTATTGGCGGTGATCCTGGTAACCTCGAAGGTATCCTTCACAACATGGGGGGCGGCCGTCATCGCCGCCTCGGTGGCGGCGGCATCGCCCTTCTCGGCAAAGAACGCCTCGTTGTTTTCACAATCCTCCCAGAACCGGGGCGCATCGGGCCGGTTGTTGGCGATGGGATCAAGCTGCGCCGGCAGGGGGTTGTAATCCACCTCGATGGCTTCGGTGGCATCCTTGGCCCGGTTGATGGTCTCGGCGATTACAACGGCGACAATCTGGCCCACATGCAGGACCCGGTCTTTGGTGATGGGCGGCCGTGGCGGCCGAAATCCCGGCGCACCGCCCCGTCTTTTAGGGGGCGGGTTCCCGGCAACCTCGCCGATCCCGTCCTTTTCGATATCTTCGGCAGTGAGAATACGGATCACGCCGGGCATGGCCTCGGCCGCCTTTAAATCCATGCCCCGAATTTCCGCATGGGCATGGGGCGAGCGCAGAAAGACCGCGTGGCATTCGCGCGGCAGGGTCACGTCATCGGTGTAAGAGCCCTTCCCCATTAAAAGCCTGGGAGCCTCGACCTGAGTAACGGGCTGGCTGATCGAATAGCGCGTCATTGATTGTGCTCTCTCTGGAAGGGTGGACGGGCCGCGATACCCCGAATTCTACCGGGTAATTCAAAACTGGCAATCGTCCCACTGAAAAGGACGATGGTTTCCGCACCCGGTCACCGTGTATAGAGGCAATCATACGAAGCGCATCACTCTTACAAACAACGAAGAAGCCATGAAACGTAGCCTCCGCTCCCTGCCGTTCATTTTCCTAATTGCCCTTGGCGCCCCTCCCGTATCGGCCGATGAAATTGGCTCTGCCATCAAGGATGTGCCGATCTTCGATGCTCATATTCACTATAAGGAGCCAGCCTGGGAAGCCTACCCGGTGGGGACGGTCATCAAGCTGATGGACAGGGCCGGCGTCGCCATGGCGCTGGTATCATCGACACCCGATACGGGGACGATCAGGCTTTGGGAATACGCACCGGCGCGGATCGTGCCGGAGTTACGGCCCTATCACGGCGATGCCGGCTCATCCAACTGGACCAAGGCCGAGGGCATGCTGGATTATCTAAAGCAACGGCTGGCCAAATATCCGCATCAGGGGATCGGCGAATTCCATATCCACGATATCGATCCCAGCGACAGGCCATTGCTGACCACCGTCGCGGCAATGGCGAAGGCACGGAATATTCCGATCCACATCCATTCCGGCGCCGCACCGGTAAAACTGTTTTACGAACTGGAACCCGGCCTGACCATCCTCTGGGCCCACGCCGGTATGAGCGAGCCGGCTCACGTGGTGGGCGCTATGCTCGACACCTACAAGACGCTCTACGCCGATACCTCATACCGGGAGAACGATATCCTGATGGGCGATGGGACCATCGATCCCGGTTGGATGGCAGTCATAAAGCGCCACAGTGACCGGCTCATGATCGGAAGCGACACCTGGGTCAACGAGCAGTGGGACTCCTATGAGGAGCTGATCGATTTGAATCGCCAATGGCTCAGCAAGCTGCCCCGCCCCATGGCCGAACGCATTGCTTACAAGAACGCCGCAAAGCTGTTCAGGCGATCGGTGTCGCGCACCCTCATCGGCAAAAGATAGAAAATGACTTAGCCCGCGCCGGGCGGTTTGCCCTGGGTGATATTGAACGCCACGCTGATCCGGTCGGCGGCGGGACCCTCCAGGGCGCACATATTGGGCTCCACATCGTGGGCGAGCCACGCCGGAAACAACAGAACGCGGCCTTCCACCGGATCGTAGGAAATCTCCTCCTGGAGCTGCCGACGCCGTTCCACATTGGGGGCGAATTTGGGCTGCAGCATCTGCGCTTCGGTGCGGGGGTCATAAAACGTGATCCGGCCCGCATCGGACGGCACCTGGACGTAGTAACACCCGCTCCACAGCACGTTGGGATGAAAATGGCTCCTGTTATAGCCGTGCCGGGGATTGACGTTTGCCCACATATTATCGATGCCAGGCTGGTAGGCGGGGTCATAGCCCAAATCCTGAAACACCGCCTGGGAGCAGTGCAGTACCAGATCCACCAGATCGGCATATTCCGGGCGGCGCGCCATATCCGGCGGGCTATGCCAGGCCCCGGCCACATTGGCATTGGATCGCTGGATTCCGTCCCGATCGGAATCACGCCAGCCATAAATATGCGATTTTACTGAATCATTGAGAGCCGCGGCCTGCGCCTTGTCCGGAATATCGAGGCTGTAAACCAGCGTCGGAAAATACATTTCCCGATTGAGCATAAGCTCGGGCTGGCTTGAAGCCGTATTCTCCGTTGTCCGGTTCAGGACGTTCATATTTGCTCCAGTGCGTTGGCCTGGGAAGTGATCACGGAACAGACACCGTACACTCACGATTTAGTTATCAATATTCACGGAATGGAGCAATGAAAGATCCGGCGCGCCCGGACAAACATGAAAACCCTGCCTTGCCCATATACGGCTGGTCGGGCTCATGCCAAAATCCGGCGATGGCGACTTCCTCTCCAATCGACGGCTACACCAACGCCCAAACCATGACCGTGCTGGCTGGCGCCAGCGTCATGCTGACCATGAGCATGGGCATGCGCCAGAGTTTTGGCCTGTTTGTGCCGTCCGTAACGCAGGATCTTGGCATTTCGGTCGCGGATTTTACATTCGCCATTGCGCTGCAAAACCTTACGTGGGGAATCACGCAACCGCTTATCGGTGCCCTGGCCGACAAATTCGGCTGCCGCATGATGACGGTCCTCGGGTCCTTCCTGTATGCCGCCGGCCTCGGCGTCACCGTGATGGCGACCGGGCCCGTTATGTTGTGGATTGGCCTCGGGCTGATGGTTGGCATGGCGCTTTCCTGCACGGCCCTCAGTCTCGCACTGGCCGCGACCGCCCGCGCTGTTACCCCCGCGAGACGCAGCGTGGTTCTGGGCACGGTGGCGGCGGCGGGATCCATCGGGACTTTCATCGCCGCGCCTCTCGCCCAAGGCCTGATCACAAGCCATAGCTGGACCGTGGCGATGATCAGCTTCATGGGACTCTGCATCGTCATGGTGCCGGCCGCGTTCTTTGTCGGTGCGGGGGACAAGACGGCGGCCGCCCTGGCGAAGACCTCCACTGCCTCGGATGCCAAACTGTCGCTCAAAGGCGTGCTGGCGGAAGCCTGGGCCCATAAAGGCTATGTCACCATGTCGGTGGCCTATTTCGTCTGCGGCCTGCAGCTTATTTTTATCGCCGCCCATCTGCCCAAATATCTTGAGATATGCGGCCAGTCGCCCGAACTCGGCGCGATGGCGCTGGGGGTGATCGGCGGGTTCAATGCCATCGGAAGCTATGTTCTGGGTTGGTTGGGCGGCAAATACCCCAAGCACGTGCTCCTCGGCTCGGTCTATATCCTGCGATCGGCCTTTATCGTGGTGTATTTTATGCTGCCCGCCACGCCAACCACGACCCTGATATTCGCCGCTGTGATGGGGTTGCTTTGGCTCGGAGTCGCGCCGCTGGTGACCGGTCTGGTGGCACAGATGTTCGGGCTCCGCTATGTGGCGACCCTCACCGGTCTGGCCTTCTTCTCCCATCAGACGGGATCGTTCATCGGCGCCTGGGGCGCCGGGCTGATATTCGATGCGCTGGGGAATTATGACCTCGCCTGGCAGCTTGGCGTATCCGTCGGCATCGCCGCGGGCATTGCCCAGATCTTCGCGAACGACAAGCCGACGCCCCGCATGCAGGCCGCGGCGGCCTAGAGCCCTATACACCTAAATTGACCCATTTGACCGGGATTATTTTACCCCGTGGTTAGGCGCGCTTCGCATGGCGATGCCCGGCATCGGCAAAGACGCGCAACGACGGCACGGGGTAAAAGAACCCGGCCTTCGGTGG
>JABJKO010000038.1 GCA_018660305.1 Rhodospirillaceae bacterium | reverse complement strand
GCGGACCTGGTGCTCTGGAACCCGGCGTTTTTCGGTGCCAAGCCCGATGTCGTACTCAAATGCGGCACGATTGCCGCGGCCCCCATGGGTGATCCGAACGCGTCCATCCCGACGCCGCAGCCGGTCCACTATCGTCCGATGTTTGGTGCCTTTGGCAAATCACTGACCGCCAGTTCGGTCACTTTCGTAAGCCAGGCGGGACTGGATGCAGGCCTGGGCGAGAAGCTCGGCCTCGATCGCCAACTGCTGGCCGTAAAGAATACGCGGGGTGGCATTGGTAAGAAATCTATGCGGCTGAACGATGCGACCCCTGAAATCGATGTCGACCCGGAAACCTATGAGGTCCGGGCGAACGGAGAATTGCTGACTTGCGAGCCGGCGGATGTGTTGCCGCTGGCACAACGCTACTTCCTGTTCTGATGCATCGCGCAACCCGAATGGCAGGACGGGGAGATTGGCCGGTCGCGGATGCCGTCGGCACGGTGGTGCTCGACTACGAAGCGCGGCATCGGCGGCGCATCCGGCTTGTTTGCGATAACGAGACGCCGGTTCTCCTCGATCTCGAAAAAGCGACGGCCTTGCGCGATGGTGACGGCCTTGCACTGGAAGGTGGCGGCTGGGTTGCGGTGCAGGCGGCAGCCGAGGACCTGGTAGAGGTGACTTGCGGAACGGCGCACGACCTCCACCGGATCGCCTGGCATCTCGGTAACCGGCATTGCCCGGCCGCAATTGAAGCCGAGTCCATCCTGATACGGCGCGACCACGTGATAGAAGAAATGCTTCGAGGGATAGGGGCTGCTGTCAAACCTGTGATGGCGCCATTCGACCCCGAACGCGGTGCCTATGACGATAAAAATCAGGTTCACGGCCATCACCATGACTGAGACCGCTGACCTCTACCGGCTCCTCAGCTGGCTGTCGCCGAGTTATCCGGTTGGTGCGTTCTCCTACAGCCATGGTCTTGAATATGCGGTCGAAACCGGGTGTGTGGGGACGGCTCAGGACGTTTCGGAATGGGTGTCGACGGTTCTGTTGCAAGGAACGGGCCGGGTCGATGGGGTGCTGTTTCGCGAGGCCTATTCGGCGGTCGTCGAGGCGAACTGGGATCACCTTGATAGGGTTGTGGATCTGGGGAATGCTTTTCAGGCAACATCCGAATTCGCACTCGAGACGCGCGCGCAGGGCAATGCCTTTATCAAGGCGACACTTGCTGCCTGGCCGGCGGATGCCATAACCCGGATAGATAGGGGTGCGGTGTACCCCGTTGCGGTCGCGGTTGCCTGTTCCGCCCATGATATTGACCTGGAGGCGGCGCTTCACGGATACTTTCACGGCTTTGCCGCAAACCTTGTCTCTGCTGCTGTCCGCCTGGTGCCGCTCGGCCAAACAGACGGTCAGCGTGCCATTGCCGCGCTTGCTGACATTGTGGCGCAGGCTCAGGATCAGGCGCTTACAATCCCCTTCGACGATATCGGTTCGGCAGCGCCGCTGATCGATCTTGCGTCAATGCACCATGAAACCCAGTACACGAGGCTTTTCAGATCATGACCACTTCCCTGCACGGCCCTCTCCGGGTCGGGATCGGCGGCCCCGTCGGTTCGGGCAAGACGGCCCTGACCGATGCGCTCTGTAAACGTATGCGCGATCGATACAACATCGCCGTTGTCACGAACGACATCTACACGCAGGAGGACGCCCAGTTTCTGACGCGCTCCGGGGCGCTTGCACCGGAGCGGATTATCGGCGTGGAAACCGGCGGCTGTCCGCATACAGCCATTCGCGAGGACGCCTCGATCAACCTTGCCGCAATTGCGGATATGAATGTTCGATTTCCCGATCTCGACATGGTTATCATCGAATCCGGTGGTGACAACCTGGCGGCAACCTTCAGCCCCGAACTCGCCGATATCACGATTTACGTTATCGACGTGTCGGCCGGCGACAAGATTCCCCGAAAGGGCGGGCCCGGCATTACCCGTTCTGATCTGCTGGTCATCAACAAGATCGATCTAGCGCCGCTGGTCGGTGCAGATCTTGACGTGATGGACCGGGATTCCCGTAAGATGCGGGGGGAAAAGCCATTCGTCTTTTCAAACATCAAGGCAGGGGTCGGCGTTGCAGAAATAGCGGACTTCGTTACCGAAGCCGGAGGGCTCGCCGGTAGCGAGGCGGAAAGGCCTGTTTAGTGACGGTGCCGCCGTTTATCTATGTCCGCTATTGGTCCAGGCTGTGTAAAAACGTTGGCGTGCATTCGAGGTCTGATAGAATCCTTCGGGGGTCAGCTGCGGGGTTGGCTTTGTCAAAGCAAACGGGGTTGATGCGGAGGAGGGTGGTCCGTAGCTTCCTCCGGATAAAAAATCCGTTCCGCTCCGCTCTTTCAATTCTTCACCCGAGATCATCCGCCTGACGGTGATGATGTAGATTCGTTATCCGTTGTCGCTGCGCTAGGTCGAGGATCTGCTGTTTGAGCGTTGCATCGATATCTGCCACGAGAGAGTACCGTTCTGGTGGAACTGGTTCGGTCCGATGTTTGTGGCCGTGATCCGCAGGCGATAGATGGAAGTTAATGCGGACTGAAAACCTTTTTAAACCCGCGCAAAATCAATGTGCAAGTAACGGCGGCTGCGAGCCCCCCGCAACCAAAATTAGCCCGTTATCTCAATGAGATAGCGGGTTTATTTTGTCAGGCGTGTGTGTGTCGAAGTTTGTCGACAAAAACTGATTTCGCCTCAGCCATCCTTGGTCAGCAGGATATAGGGCGCCACATTATATTCCTCCCAGTCACATTCGCAGATTGTACCCTGCGTTTGCCTAAAGCATTCCCGCAGTCCGGCCGGCGAAAAGCGGAAATAGTCTTCCGGGCTTGGATGGTAGACATAAGAAAATACTGTTTGCAGATAGACGTATCCCCCGGGTTTTACAACGCGAAGCAGGTTCCTACAAAATGCCGGCGGGTCGGCTACATGTTCGAGCGTGTCGAACGAAACAGCCATCGAAAATCGATCAGCGAGGTGTTCGACCTGATCGTCGATGGTGAAATCCACCGTATAGTCCTGATCGGTGTCGAGTTTTTCCTGATTGTAACCGCGATCAAGATACTCAATGCCGGGGAAGAGGTCCGCTAATGGGTTCGGACGGACGTCGATCAGAGATTTGGCCCTGGGTTGTCCGCCAAGCATATTTACGAGCGTATTCCGAACGCGCTGACGGGTCGAAAGCCTCGCTTCACTGTCGAGTTGGAAATAGACCTCGGGGGTGCCCCCGACATCCAACACCAGATCGCCATTGCCGAGAAGACCATGACGTTCAAATACGGAGCGCGCAAATATTACAGACGTTTCACGCATTCGAGCTTCTCTCTCCGGAACTGCGTTCAGCCCGCATCATGAAACTGCTAGGCCAAAAATCACGCAGAAATCCAAAGGTGAGCTTCGTGTAGAACCACTTATTCTTCCATGGCTTCAGCGCGGGCACCGGTCGGATTTCAGTCACCGTCAGACCACTGCATTCCATAAGCTCGCGCATTGTTGCGCGGGTAAACCAGCGCAGGTGGGTGCGGTCCATAAGACCTTCGTCTTCGTAATCCCAGCGCCCACCGAGAACGAGCTTCCGGACAATGTTTTTGTTTCGAACATTCGGGACATTGGCAATGATTACGCCATTTGCGGAGAGCCACGGCATTATCCGGTTGATCATCTTCCATGGATCAACCAAATGCTCCAACACATCCATCAGTATCACCAAGTCGAGTGATCCAGGTTCGATATCCGCTTCAAGGTCGAGAATTTCAGCATTTCCCTCCCACACCTGGTCCAGCTGTTCACGCGCTTTTGCGGCGGGCGCGGGGACTATTTCTACACCGCCGGCCCAACGGACAAGCCCTGCCTTTTTGAGCATCAGCAGCGTATTACCAACGCCACAACCGATCTCTAGCGCGCGGTTTACCTGCTCAGGAATCAACTCGACGATATCGCGGCGCGGCATCGAATAATAGGCGAGATCGTCGGACATGGCCCTCTCTTAATTCTTTAAAGGCGGTTGAGGCCGGGAGAAGACGAGCTCACTGTCCGTTGAGGCGGTCGCGTCGAGGGCATAGCCGCCGGCATTGAATTCTTTCAGGCCGTCGGCCCGGTCGACACGGTTTTCCATGATCCAGCGTGCCATCGCGCCACGTGCATGCTTGGCGTAGTACATGAGAGAGCGCGCCTCGCCGTCCTTCACGTTCAGGAACTTCGCCCCGATCACCGTCCGTCCAAGGGCGTGTGTGTCCACGGCCTTGAAATATTCGTTTGAGGCGAGATTGACCACCGTTGCGTCGGCATGACCGGCGAGGTCTTCATTCAGCCGATCGGAGATGCGGGCGCCCCAGAAATCATAAAGCGATTTACCGCGTCCATTCGCCATTCTGGTGCCCATCTCAAGGCGGTAGGGCTGGATCGCATCCATTGGGCGCAGAACGCCATAAAGGCCGGAGAGAATGCGCAAATGATCCTGCGCATAAGACAGCGTATCCTCGGACAGGTTGTCAGCCTCGAGCCCCCAATAGACGTCGCCGTCAAAGGCGAGCCCGGCAGGCTTGGCGGAATTACTCTTATTGTCGAGATGAAACGCCTGAAACCGCTCGAAATTCATTTCGGCGAGCTTGTCGCTGATATGCATCAGGCGTTTCAGATCTTTTGCCGTCTGAGTTTTAGCAACGGTCGCAAGTTCTTTCGTATCCTTGCGCAGGCGTGGCTGTGTGACCGGGACACCCGTCTCAGTGGGGTCCATATTCATCTTTTTTGCAGGGGAGAGCAGCGTCAGCATAATCTATCCTTTCCTCCTAACATCAACCCGGCCAGTCCAGGTTCGTATGCGTGGGTAGGTGATGCCTCCAACCTAAATCCCTGCGTCAGGAATTCAAGCCGCTTTCGGCGCCCTTTCGAATCAAACGGGAATGATATGGAGATGGGAGAATTTGAGCGGTTGATTGAGCACCAGCAGGTATCTCCGGCGCGGCGCGCGGTTGACCGGTTTTGATGATTACGGCACCGTCCCGCAAAGTGATTGGGTTATACCCTTCGTGAAATAAGTAGGGATCAGATAATGACGAGAAATCTTTCCGGAAAAACGGCGCTCGTGACGGGCGCCAGCGCCGGCATCGGCAGGGCGACCGTCGCGGCGCTCGTTGATCGCGGGGCCAACGTTATTGCGACCGGGCGACGCCGGGACGCGCTAGATTCGCTGGTGGCGGAGCATGGGGCCGGGCGGGTAACAGCCATTGCCGGAGATCTGAACGACGGCGATTTCGTCACCGAGCTTGTCTCCGCGGCGGCGGATGTCGAAATTTTGGTCAGTAATGCGGGCGTGCTGAAGTATGCGCCAATTCTCGATCTGACCTATGACGACATGGAAAACATGGTCCGGACCAACGTGCTCGGATCGTTCCGGATCACGCATGAGATCGCGAAAGCCATGGTCGAACGCGGACGGGGCCATATTGTCGTGATGACGTCGACCGCGGCGCGCGAGGTTTATCCGCTTGGATCGATCTATTGCGCGACCAAGCATGCCCTTTCGGCGTTTGCGCGCGCGCTCCGGATCGAATTGCAGGCGAAAGGTATCGAGGTCAGCGAAATCGCGCCTGGGATGGTCGATACTGATATCCGCGATGACAGTGATCACCCTGCCGTACTTGCTGCCGTCAACGCGCGTAAGTTCGAGCCGCTAACGCCGGAGGAGGTCGCGGAGGCCGTCGCCTTTGCTCTTCTGTCGAGCAATAACTGCGCCAATGACCTCATCGAATTGCGCCCGCGCGGCGCCGCAGCCTGAACCAGAAAACGGATAGAAGAATGACCGACAGGGGCACCCAACCGCCACAGAAATTCACCTGCAATCACCTCAAGGCAGATTCGTTCGAGGTCGGGCTTCGCGCCTATGCCGAATATCGCGACCTTGGCATGGTCGAGGCGACAAACGGTATGGTTCGGGCTCACGTGATCAAGCTCGTACCGCCTTTCGTGGCAGAGGAAGTGTCGAAGCGTCATACGCATGACGTCCAGTTCCAGTTCCTGTATTGCCTGAAGGGCTGGATGAAAGGCGAATATGACGGTGAAGAGGTCATGATGCGCGAAGGATCAAGCTGGCTGCAGCCTCCAAATATCAAGCACACGGTGCTCGGATATTCCGATGACTGCGAGTTGCTGGAAATTATAATGCCGGCTGACTTCGACACGGAGGAACTCTAGCCCGCCATGGATCTGAGACTTGAAGGCAAACGGGCGCTCGTTACCGGTGCGAGCAAAGGGATTGGAAAGGCTATCGCGATCTCACTTGCGGCTGAGGGTTGTGCGGTCGATATCGCGTCACGCGATGAAGAGGCGCTCAATTGTGTCGCGACTGAAATTGAGGCGGCTATTCCGGGGGCTGATGTCCGTGTTCACGCTGCCGACCTTTCGGTATCCGCGGATCAGGATGCGCTGTTCGAGGCGTGTCGCGACGTCGACATCGTGGTCAATAATGCGGGGGCTGCCGCTACCGGCAGTCTCCTTGAAACCGACGAGGCGGGCTGGCGCGATTCCTGGGATCTGAAGGTCTTCGGATACATCAATCTGTCGCGGGCGTTTTACGGCGTTATGAAAGACAGAACCGATGGAGCCATTATCAACATCATCGGCTATGCCGGGGAACGCCTGAATTCCCGCTACGTTATCGGGACGACGGGCAATGCCGCGCTGATGGCCTTCACGCGGTCTGCCGGTAGTGAGTCACCGGATTTCGGCGTCCGTATCGTCGGCGTGAATCCCAGCTTTACCAGGACGGACAGGGCAGAGGACCAATTGAAAACGTTTAGCAAACAGCAATTCGGTACCGAAGATCGCTGGCGCGATGTGGAACGCGAGATGAATCTTCCGTTTGGGCGTATGGCGCGTGTTGATGAAGTTGCCGACATGGTGACGTTTCTTGCATCGCCCCGGGCATCCTATATGAGCGGTTCAATCGTCACGATTGATGGCGGAGGCGCCAACCGAAATTACTGATCCTCTCAGGTCAGTGATGCAGCACTACCTCAAAACCCGATTGCCGCTGGTTCAAATCCTGGGCCCGCAACCGAACCTCCCGATACACAAGCCGAATTTACCCGGACCGGTATCCAAATCGCCTTCACGTGCCTAAAATGGGTGGATAATGGTCGTTGCTGGCATGCCTGGCGACGCAAGAAACTCCGATGAAAGAATAAAAATATGAGCCAGATCGGTAAGCCCGTCCGCCGCGAAGAAGATCTCAGGCTTTTGCAGGGCCGTGGCCGCTATCTCGACGACGTATCCGTATTGCGTCAGGCCCATGCGGCCGTGCTGCGCAGCCCGGTGGCGCATGCCGATATCGTGTCGATCGATGCGAGCGCGGCGCTGGCATCGCCTGGTGTACTGGCAGTTTTGACGGGGGACGATCTGGCCGACCGTGGTTTGGGCACCATCGGGGTGCTCAATCCGTGTGACAAGATCGATGGCTCGCCGGGTTTCGTCCGTGAACGGCCATTGTTGGCGCAGGGGCGCGTCCGGTTGCAGACTGGCCGGCATTGATGATGAGCGGTGATGAATCGGCGTGTAATTTTGGTTTTGCCACGACATTCTTCAGGTGAAGATAGTCTTCGTCGAAATCGAATGGCTCTTTTTCATTCCACATTTTCTTGATCGCAGATATCCATTCTTCTGCGTATTCATAACGGTCGCCGTGCTCTCGCTGCTGTATGCCGGACATCTGGAATTCGGGTTCGTTCCAGCCCACCACAATATTCAGCCCAAAACGCCCGCGCCCGACGTGATCCGCCGTCACTATCTGCTTGGCGGCGACCATGGGGTTGAACAAGGGCGCATGTACAGTGCCGAAAACCGTCAGCTTTTTTGTATGGGCGAGCAGTCCGGTGGCCCAGGTTATGGTTTCAAATGTTGTTCCCTGAAAATCGGTTTCGCCGCCATACCCTTTCCAGCGTCCAATCGGCAGGATGAAATCAATTCCGCCTTCATCCGCGATTTTTGCCATTGTTTCGCAACTATCCCAATCGGCGAGCCAACGCTCCGGTAACTTGTTGATGGCACGCCCGGACGAACAATTTGCGCCGAACAGGCCCAGCTTGAAGGGGTGTTCGTTGTACATTTGGTAGCGGTTGGCGTTCATCGGTCTTGTTCCCGCGGTAACAGGGTGATTGCGCGATTTAGCTTATATTCGATATTCGGTAGCGACGTTAGCCTGTTTGGTCCCTATGATTCCTTGTCCGTATCCTGAGACCCAGAAAACGAGCGGGATGCGGGGCGGGGGGATGTGGAGACAAATGCTCCTCGAGCGGGCCGTCATCACTGAGTTCTTGGTCGTTTTCGCGCTGCTGAAGCGCCTGTTATCTTTTAAATACCGTCGGTGTCCGGGCGCTTGTCGAGTTTACCGATAGTCCTCAGGGAATTTTGGGCGATGGTCTGGCAATGGCCTTGGATGCCGGCCTTTTGACGGTAAAACGTTTCCTCGGTATCTCTGCTCCCCTCAAGATGGATCCGATGGCCGAATAGCTAACACAGCAAATGGACCCGGTTAAGGGCGGCAGGCGCGGCGGCATTGTTCTCAGCCTACTCTTGTGCCATTGGCAAATCTCGCTTCAGTGAGCAGGCCACAAAATAGAAATCGCTGGGGCGAGGCCGCAAGCATGTTGTGTTGCGCGATCCATCAGCGAAATGTGCGAAGATGATAGAGGGTCACGCTGAATAGGAAAAAAAAGAAGCGCTTTGATGTCCGGGGCGCCGCTGGCTCTCGATGTGTCAAGAGGTTGCCGGCTTGGCTTTTTTATAATGCGTGGGTATAAAACCCCGTTCCCGAGGAGGCCGAGGCCTGATGATACGAATGCATAATTTCCCTAGCCGGAGCGACTCCGGATGTAGAGATTTACAATTGCGCGTGCGGATTAACTGGAATGATCTTTCGAAATGCTTCCGGAAACCTAACAAATCGTGTCACTCTTCGAGACGTTCAAAAACACCGGAGTGTTCATAGGCAGCAATGAAAAAGTTAAAAGAATGCATCAATCCGTTAGCACGGATAATTACGGCTGTTTTTATTATATCAATTTCACTG
>JABJKO010000200.1 GCA_018660305.1 Rhodospirillaceae bacterium | reverse complement strand
GGCGGCGCGCATGCGCTCGCTGAGGGTTCCCTGGGGAACGATTTCGAGCTCGATCAGGTTGGCGAAATACAGATCCTTGATGATTTCCGAATTCGATGAGGTGGGAAAGGAACAGATGACCTTGGCCACCCGCCGTTCCTGGATCAGCCTGATCAGCCCGCGGTCCCCTTCGCCGGCATTGTTGGAAATTATCACCAGCTCCCGCCAGTCACGCTCGAGCACGGCTTCCAGCAGATCATGGGGCGCACCGGCCGCGCCGAAGCCGCTCGACATGATGGTTGCCCCATCGGCCATACCGGCCAGGGCGGTATCGAAATCACGGACCCGCTTGTCGATCATCGAGAAACCAACCCCGCCTGAGTTCCACCAATTTGCCGACGCACCCTGTACCCCTGACCGATGGCGCGTTAATTTGTGGTTAATAGGCAAAGGGGGCGCGGATGGCAACCAAGACGGAAAAAGTAAAAACAACGGCGGCGGATCGTGGCTATCCGGATTTCCACGAGCATCTGGCGGCGTTGGATGAGGCCGGGCTGCTTTGTGTGGTCGATGCGCCGGTCAATAAAGACACCCAGCTGCACCCGCTGGTGCGCTGGCAATATCGCGGCGGGATCGCCGAGGAAGACCGCAAGGCATTCAAATTCACCAACGTGATCAACAGCAAGGGCCGCAAGTACCCCATGCCGGTTGTGGTCGGGGCGCTGTCCACCAATACGGCCATGTATTCCATTGGCATGGGCGTGCCGGTAGAGGAGATCGGTGACCGCTGGACTCATGCCATGGCCAACCCCATCGCGCCCCGGACGGTGGAAGACGCGGCGTGTCACGAAGTGATCATCACCGGTGACGATCTGATCGGCGAGGGCAAGGGGCTGGATGCGCTTCCGGTTCCTATCTCCACGCCCGGCTATGACAGCGCGCCTTACCTCACGGCGACAAACGTCACCACCCGCAATCCGGAGACCGGGACCCAGAATATGGGGACTTACAGGGCCGGATTGAAAGCAACCGACAGGCTGGCGCTCCGCATGGTAACCCGCCCCGGCGGTGCCGAAGGCGCCTTGCACTGGAGAATGTACAAGGAACGGGGCGAACGGATGCCGTGCGCCATTGTCGTCGGATGCCCGCCGTCGGTGGCCTTCATGGGACCGCAGAAACTTCCCGTCGGTGTCGAAGAGATGGGGGTTGCCGGCGGAATCGTCGGCGGGCCCATCAATCAGGTGAAATGCAAGACCATCGATCTCATGGTGCCCGCCGAGGCCGAACTGGTGGTCGAGGGCTATATCGATCCCGACTATGTGGAGCCGGAAGCACCGTTCGCCGAGAGCCACGGTCATGTGGCGCTGGAGGATTACAACAATATCCTCGACGTCACGGCCATCACCCACCGCAAGGATGCGGTGTTCACCTCCATAATCTCACAGCTCACCCCATCGGAATCGAGCGTTATCAAGCGGGTTGCCTATGAACCGCTCTATTTGTCGCATTTGCGCGACAATCTCGGCATCAAGGGGATCAAGAAAGTCTTCCTGCACGAGCCCCTGACCAATCTGAGAAAAATCCTGTTCATCCAGGTGGAACGGGGCATCCCGACGACGGAAGTGTGGCGCGCGCTTTATGGGGCGGCATCCCTGGCGGCGGCCATCGGCAAGTATGTGGTCGCGGTGGATACGGATATCGATCCCAACAATGGCGATGCGGTGTTCTGGGCCCTGGCCTACCGCGCCAATCCGGCGCTCGACGCGCAGATCCTGAAGCACAAGGTGCGTTACGGGCCGGGCGATCCGCGCACCCCCGGCGGTGAAGAATCCATGCTGCTGATCGATGCGACGCTGAAAGCCGATATGCCCCCCATCGCGCTGCCCAAGAAGGAATATATGGAACACGCCAAAGACCTCTGGGAGAAATTCGGTCTGCCGCCCCTGACACCGGAGGTGCCCTGGCATGGCTATTCTCTGGGCGATTGGAATGACGAGTGGGATGAGATGGCCAAGCGCGCGGCCGATGGCAATTACATGGAGAACGGCCGGCGCAGCGCGCAGCTTCGGCGCAGCGATGTCATGCCCAATAGTTCGATCCGTGACGCGCCCGACAGCCCGTTCGGGAAAAACTGAGCCCCATGGCTGACGCGTCAATCACCGCCATGGGTATCGGGGCCTCGGTCCCGCGGGTCGAAGACCGGCGTCTTCTGACCGGCAAGGGACAGTTCAGCGACGATATCAGCCGCGACGGTCAGGTCTATGCGGTGATGGTTCGGTCCGAACATGCTCATGCCGAACTCCATGGCATCGGAGTGGGCGTAGCGGCCGGCATGCCCGGCGTCCTTGCTATCCTTAGCGGTGCCGATTGGCGGAACGAGGGGCTCAACCCCATGCCTGCCTGGGGTAACCCCAAGGACGTGGAGCTCAAGAACCAAGATGGCAGCGATATTTTCTATACGCCGCTTTACCCGGTGGCCATCGACCGGATTCGCAAGGCCGGCGAGATCGTGGCCATGGTCGTGGCCGAGACTGAAGCGGAGGCCCGTTCCGCCGCTGAACGGGTTCGGATCGACTCCACGCCTTTGCCGGCGGTCGCCGACGCACCGACCGCGCTGGCCGATGGGGCGCCGCTGCTGTGGGATGAGGTGGCCGGAAATCTCAGTGTCGACGATTCAAAAGGCGACGAGGAAGCCTGTGACGTCGCCTTTGCCCTTGCCAGACATATTGTCCGGCTGGAGACCAATAATCAGCGTATCACCGGCGTGCCCATGGAGCCGCGCGCGGCCCTGGCGGAATATGACCAAGAGACCGGGCAATTCCTGCTCGAAGCTGGCGGACAGGGGGTCATCCGGTTCAAGAACGAACTGGCCAGCACGTTCGGCATTGACCCCGCCAATGTCCGGGCCGTATCACGCGATGTAGGCGGCGGGTACGGAACCCGCAACCACACCTATCCCGAATTTGCCCTGGTCCTGTGGGCTGCCAGACGCACCGGCCGGCCGGTTAAATGGGTGTGCGAACGCAGTGAAGCGTTTCTCAGCGACTATGCCGGCCGCGATCTGATCACCACAGCGGCGCTGGCGCTCGATGAGAACGGCCGGTTCCTCGCCATGCGGGCCGAGAATATCGCCAATATCGGGACGCACACGGTGAGCTATGTGCCGCTGGCGCGCGGCCCCACCGTCTATAACGGGGTCTATGACATGCCTGTTGGGCACATGGTCTCCAAGGCCGTGCTGACCAACACCACGGCGACGGCGTCCTACCGTGGCGCCGGTCGGCCGGAAGCCATGTTCGTCATAGAGCGGCTGGTGGATATGGCGGCGGCGGAGCTGGGTATCGACCGCATAGAACTGCGCCGACGAAATCTGATCTCAACCAAGGCTATTCCCTACACCAACGCGGTCGATGTCACCTATGACAGCGGCGAGTTCGAAAAAAGCATGGATATGGCGCTGGATACCGCCGACTGGGCGGGTTTCGCCGAACGCCGCGGGGAGTCGCAGGCCGATGGCAGGCTGCGCGGCATCGGCATGTGCAACTATATCGAGACCGCCACAGGCTATCCGCAGGAACGTGCCGAGATGGAAATCCTCTCCAATGGGAGGGTCGATCTCATTATGGGCACGCAGTCAAGCGGGCAGGGTCATGAGACCAGCTATGCCCAGGTGGTGTCGCATTGGTTGGAGGTGCCGTTCGATTGCGTGAGGTTGCGGACTGGTGATACGGATTTTGTTTCCGCCGGGTCGGGATCCCATTCGTCGCGCTCCATGCGGCTTGCTGGGCATCTCTATCGTCAGACCTGCGAGGAGATCATCGACCGCGCGGCAAAGATCGCGGCCTTTGTGCTGGAAGCCGCACCGGACGACATGGCTTTCGAGGGCGGCAGTTTCAAGATCGGAGGAACTGACCGTTCCATGCATCTGTTCGACATTGCCGAGGCGGCAAATTCGGAGGAAATGCCCGAGGAATTGCGCGGCCCGTTGCGGGCCGTGGCTGAAATCTCAAGGCCTCTGCCGACTTATCCCAATGGCTGTCACATCGCCGAGGTGGAAATCGATCCCGATACGGGCATTGTCCATATCGTCCGCTATACCGGTGTCGACGATGTGGGCCGGGTCATCAACCCCCTGATTGTCGACGGCCAGACCCAGGGCGGCATCGTCCAGGGGGTGGGGCAGGCGCTGATGGAACATTGCGTCTACGATCCCGGCAGTGCGCAGGTGCTGGCGGGCTCCTTCATGGATTACTGCATGCCGAGGGCATCCGATGTCCCGTTCTTCGATCTCGCCTTCAATGAAGTCCCCGCGCCGAGCACGCTGCTGGGGGTCAAGGGCGGTGGCGAGGGCGGTACGACGGCGGCGCCGCCGGCGCTGATCAACGCCATCGTCGATGCGCTGTCGGAATTTGGCGTGCGTCACATGGAGATGCCGGCAACGCCGGAACGGGTGTGGCGGGCGATCAATAATGCGAAACACTGAACGGTAAGGATGGGGACAGGCTCATGAACATCACCGGTGTCCATTCCATCGTCTATGGCTGTGAGAACCTCGAAGCCGCGGGACGATTTCTGACCGATCTTGGACTGGAATCCCTGCAAGACGACAGCGCCGGCTCGACATTCGGGTTGGAAGACGGAACCAGTTTCGGCATTCGGCCTATTGACGACAATACGCTGCCCGCGCCGGTGGTGGGCGGCGATACCGCGCGCGAGATCATCTGGCGGGTGGATAATGCCGAGACGCTGCAGGCCATTGGCGCCGAATTGTCCAGCGATCGCGACGTGACCCAATCGGCTGACGGAATGCTTCATTCATCGGACGATCTGGGTCACGGGCTCGGGTTCACGGTGGCTGCGACCAGAACAATTCAGCTCGAGGCACCGGTGACCAATACGCTGGGGAATCGGAAACGCCACAATGCCCGCGCCGAGGGCGCCGAGCCCAAGATACCCAGGCTGCTCCGCACCGCCCATGTGGGTCTGTGGGCGCCGGGCGAAGTAGATGATAACAAAGCGTTTTATGTGGAACGGTTGGGTTTCCGTGAAACGGAATACGTGAAGGGTGTAGGCGTGTTCGTGCGGGCGCAGGGATCGACGGAACATCATGATATGTTTTTGTCGCGCCGCGGTGACCGCGCCGGTTTCCAGCATGTGGCGTGCGAAGTCCGCGACTTCGACGAGGTGATGTTCCTGGGCAATCACATGGAAGATCGCGGCTGGGAAACCCATTTCGGGCCGGGGCGCCATATCTTCGGCTCAAATATCTTCTGGTATCTATGGAACCCCGCCGGCGGGTTGCTGGAAATCACCGCCGATCTCGATTGCATCGATGAGAATTGGGAGATGCGCTATCACGAGACCCTGCCCAAGGGCGCCGGTACCTGGCTGGCGCGGGCCACCGACAAGAAAC
The DNA here is from genome assembly GCA_018660305.1 of Rhodospirillaceae bacterium. The sequence continues at coordinate 42,236 of JABJKO010000200.1, read as the reverse complement.
GCATGCCGTTCCGAACGCGGGAAGACGAATTCGCGATAATCGAATAGGGAGAGAAAAATGGCCGACAAGATTCTGTGCGAGAAGAAAGGCGATGCGACCCATATCACGCTGAACCGCGCCGATTGCGGCGGGCTGGTGAGCGATCCCATGGCGGCCCAACTCGCGGACATGATCGATGAGGCGGCGACCAACTCCAAATACATCGTGTTCCGAAGCGCCGGCGACGATTTCTGCCTCGGCCGCGACCCGGAAGGCCGCGAGGCTGGCAAACCTACCGATGCGCTGGATTCACGCCGTCGCTCCGAAGTGGTGTTCAATTTCTACGGCTCGTTCCGCCGCTCCAGGATCCCGGTGGTCTGTGCCGCCCAGGGGCGGTCGCTGGGTTTCGGCTGCGCCATCGCGTCGGTGTGCGACATCACCATCGCCGCCGAGAGCGCGCGGTTTGCGCTACCGGAAATGGGTCACAACATCATGCCCACCATGGCCATGTCGTCGCTGATCGACCGTTTGGGGCGCAAGGGCGCGCTGTACCTCACCTATTCCACCGAGGAGATCGATGCCCAGACCGCGCTGGCCTATGGGCTGGTGAGCCGGGTGGTGCCCGACGACAGGCTCGACGCCCAGCTGGAGATGGTCTGCGCGGCGCTGGACAAGGCGCCTCTGGCTGCGGTGCTTTCAGTTAAGGAATACGCCACCAATGCCATCACCATGTCGGTGGAACAGGCGTCGGACTTCGCCCGCAACATGCATTCGGCGGTGAATACGTCGTCGGGAATGATGGGGAATAAGTGAGGCCAGCGCCTCAATTTTGAATGTCGCCGTGGAATTCCAATCGCAGGACGGGTTGACCGGTTGGTTCGTGGATTGAATTGCTCAAAAAGGTGAAGCCGCATGCCGTATAAAATTTACGGCCTATGCTGTTGGCCTCGAATACCTCGACTTCGAGGTCCCCGTGCAATTGTTTTGCCTTTTCCATCAGGGCTCGTCCGGCACCGGTGCCGTGGCAATCCGCGCGCACAAAAATGGCCCCGATCTCGTTGCCCAGCAGCGCGATGAAGCCAGTCACCTGACCGTTCTGTTCGATCACCCATGTCTCGGCATTTGGAAGGTACAGGTTGGGGATATTATAGCGTTCGGTATCCAGAAAAGCCTCGGTCAGGAAGGGGTGGGCGATCTTTGAGGCGTCTTCCCAGGCAAAGAGAACCGCATCCAGATCGTCCGCCACATACTTCCGAACAACATAATCCATTTTACGACTTCGCCGCCTGTATGGCCTGCCAGACGCGGTGGGGCGTTGCCGGCATTTCCATATCCTCGACACCCAGTTCCGCCAGCGCGTCGACAATGGCGTTGATGATTACGGCGAGCGCCGGCGTGGTGCCGCTTTCGCCGCCGGATTTCACACCCAGCGGGTTCTGCGGACTGAATACCTCGTTATAGGTGACCGAGAAAGACGGCATGTCATCGGCCCGGGGCAGGGCGTAATCCATGAACGAGCCGCACAGCGGCTGGCCGGACTCGGGATCGAACCAGCACCGTTCCATCAGTGCCTGACCGGCGCCCTGGACGATACCACCATGGATCTGGCCGTCGACGATCAGGGGATTAATGACCCGGCCCACATCATCGATTGCGGTGTAGCGCGCGATGGTGGTGGTGCCGGTTTCCGGGTCCACCTCCACCTCGCACACATGGCAGCCGTTGGGAAACACGGCCTCATGCATAATGTTTTCAAGCTCGGCGGTAAGTTCGTCTTCTGCCGCATGTTCCGCGAGTTCAAACCAGCCCAGCGAGCGGTCGGTGCCCTCGATGGTGAACTGGCCGGCCTCAAAGGCGATATCTTCTAATGCTGCTTCGAGGACGCGAGCGGCCAGCGCCTTGCCCTTCTCGATGATTTGCTCGGAGGCCAGCACGATGGCGGTGCCGGCCATGCGCATGGAGCGGCCGCCATGGGTGCCGTTGCCGCTTTTCACAATGGCGGTGTCGCCCTGCCGGATGGCAACATCGCCGAAGGAAACCCCCAGCCAGTCGGCGGCCACCTGGGCGTAGCTGGTTTCATGGCCCTGGCCGGTGGACTGGGTTCCGACCCAGATTTCGACGCCGTCGGTTCCGATGGACATGGATGCCCATTCCAGTGGCGCTCCTGATGAGGTTTCGATATAGGGCGCGATCCCGATACCCCGGCATAGACCCTGTGTCCTGGCCTCTGCTTTGCGGGCTTCGAATCCAGCGTAATCCGCTGCCACCAACGCCATATCAAGGCATTTTTCAAATTCGCCGCTGTCATAGATCATGCCCTGCGGATTGGTGTGGGGCAGCTGGTCGGGCCGGATGAAATTGCGCCGCCGCAGTTCGATACGGTCGATACCGAGCTCCCGCGCCGTCTTGTCGATCAAGCGTTCCAGGGCAAAAATGCATTCCGGCCGGCCGGCGCTACGGTAGGGGCTGGTCGGCGGGGTGTTGGACAGGACGGCGCGCAGGCGCAGGGTGCCGGTTGGAAAGTAATATGGCCCGGTTGCGATCCCGGCGCCTTTTGACAGGGTGGCATAGGACACCGGATAGCTGCCTGTATTACTGGTGTTGATGCCGCGCAGGGCGAGGAACTTTCCGTTTTCATCGAGAGCCAGAGACAGGTCCGAGATCAGGTCGCGACCCTGCAAATCGCTCACCATGGTTTCGCTGCGTTCGGCGGTCCATTTGACCGACCGGTCCAGCAGGCGGGCTGCCAGCAGCACCAAGGGGAACTCGGGATAGACCCGGTTGCGGGTGCCGTAGCTGCCGCCCACATCGCCGCTTACCAGGCGGAACCGGTCCTCGGGAACGCCGCACAGCAGGGCAAGCTCGGTCTGGTGCCGCCAGGCGCCACCGCCACCGGCATAGAGCGTGTAGTAATCCTGCTCCGGATCATAGGTGGCGAGAGCCGCGCGCGGTTCCATGGGAATGCCGGTGACGCGGGCAACGTAAACCGGGTGATGGATCACGTGCGCGGCCCCCTCCAGCGCCCTGGCGGTTTCGTCCGGATGGCCAATATGGCTGTCGACGCCAAAATTGTCCGGCAGATCCTCCCAAACGCGCGGCGCGCCTGCTTCGGCAGCTTCTGCCGGATCCGTTACTGGTGCCAGAGGTTCGTATGACACGATGATTTGTTCCGCCGCGTCGCGGGCCAGATCCGCACTTTCCGCGACCACCATGGCAACGGGCTCCCCAGCGAACCGGACTTTCTCGGCGGGCAGGGGGAACTGATCGCGCATATGGGGTGGACCGCCACCGGGCGCGAAGACCTTGGGGTCGGTTTTTGCCGCCGGAATGGGCGCGTTCTGCAGGGGCGGCAGGCCGGTTTCCTGCCAATCCTCGCCGGTCAGCACCAGCAATACACCCGATCTGGATTTCGCCGCGGCGCTATCGATGCCGAGAAGGCGGGCATGGGCGTGCGGTGTGCGCACCATGGCGGCATAGGCCTGCCCCGGCAGATTGCGGTCGTCGCTGAACTCTCCCTGCCCGGTGAGCAGGCGCAGATCTTCATTGCGGATGATGGGTTGGCCGATATGGTCGGACATGGCGGTTGTTCTGCGCAAATTATGAGCCGCACCCTACGGTGTGCTATGATTATCGGCAACTGCACCCATATTGGTTCCTGACGCTGGCCGCTGTAAGCTGGTGGGGAATTTCCGAGGAAAACGCCATGGCGACTAAATTTCGTAACAGCTCCCATTGGGGGGCCTTTCTGGCCGAGGTCGAAGATGGCCGGCTGACCGGAATTCAGCCGTTCGAGCACGACCCGGATCCGTCTCCCATGCTGAAGGCCATTCCGGAATCGGTTCACGCGCCGTCGCGCGTGACCCAGCCCATGGTCCGCGAAGGGTGGCTCAAGAACGGGCCGGGTTCGGGCAAGGGCCGGGGCGCGGAACCGTTTGTACCGGTGTCCTGGGAAAAGGCGCTGGAACTGGTGTCTGGTGAACTGAGCCGGGTGAAGGAGACCTATAGCAATGAGGCCATCTTCGGCGGATCATACGGCTGGGCCAGTGCTGGCATTTTTCATTATGCGCGTACTCAGTTGCGCCGGTTTCTGTTCGCCTTTGGTGGTTGTGTCGATCAGGCGACCAATTACAGCTTTGGTACGGCGACGGCCTTTGTGCCGCACATCGTCGGCGATCTGAAATCCGTTACGGGACCCATGACCACGTGGGGCGCCGTGGCCAAGCATAGCGAGATGCTGATTCTCTTCGGGGGGGCGAACCCCAAGAATACGCAGGTCGCGCGGGGTGGTTGTGTCGCCCATGCGCGCTTACCGTCGCTTCAACAGGTCGCGGAAGCCGGTGTCGATGTGGTGAATGTCAGCCCGTGCCGGGACGACACACCGGATTTTCTTAATCCGCAATGGGTGCCGGTCAGACCCAATACGGATGCCGCGCTCATGTTGGCGCTGGCCCATACGCTGATTGTCGAAGATCTGCACGATTCCGCGTTTCTGGAAAGTCACTGCGCCGGCTTCGAGCGGGTCGGGCCTTACTTGATGGGCGAAATTGATGGCCAGCCGAAGGATGCGGATTGGGGTGCCGCCATCACCGGTATCGATGCGGACACCATCCGCGATCTCGCCCGCCGGATGGGAGCCAAGCGGACGCTGGTGTCCGCGGCGTGGTCGCTGCAGCGGGCCGACCATGGCGAGATGACCTACTGGTCGCTCATCTTGCTGGCCAGTGTCCTTGGCCATATTGGCCTGCCCGGAGGCGGATTTACGTTCGGTTATGGGTCATCGGGCGGTATGGGTGATGCGGACGTGCTGTTCAATCCGCCGTCTCTCAGCGGTGGCAAGAACCCCATCAACTATGCCATTCCGGCGGCGCGTATCGCCGATGCGCTAATGGAGCCTGGCAAGGTAATCGATTTCAACGGCAAGAAAATCACCTATCCCGATATCAAGCTGATCTATTGGGCCGGCGGTAATCCGTTTCACCATCATCAGGATCTCAACCGCTTTCTGGAAGGCTGGCAGAAGCCCGATACGATCATCGTCCATGAGCCATGGTGGACCGCGACGGCGCGTCATGCGGATATTGTGCTGCCCGCGACCACCACGCTGGAGAGGAACGATATCGGCTCAAATGGACGGGATCCTTATCTCTCGGTCATGGAAAAGGCCATAGAACCGGTGGGCGAGGCGCGCAATGATTTCGATATATTGAGCGATCTGTCCCGGCAATTAGGCTGTGAGGAAGAGTTTACTGAGGGAAGGGATGAAGACGAATGGCTCCGCTTTCTCTATGAAAGCTGCCGCCAGGGCGCTCAGACCAACGAAGTTTCCATGCCGGATTTCGACAGTTTCTGGAAACAGGGCTGGTTCCGGATCCCTGACAAGGAAGAGGATTTCACCATGTTCACCGAGTTCCGAAGCGACCCGGTGGCCAAGAAATTGCGCACCAAGTCGGGGAAGGTGGAGTTGTATTCGGACAAGATCGCGAAATTCGATTACGACGATTGTCCGCCCCATGCCACGTGGATCGAACCCGCCGAATGGCTGGGCTCCCATAAGGCGGCAAAATTTCCGCTGCACATGATTTCCAGCCAGCCCAAGACCCGGCTTCACAGCCAGATGGATTGCGGGCCGGTCGCTGGAAGCACAAAGGTTGCGGGGCGGGAGCCGGTGGCGATTAATCCTGAAGATGCGGCGGCGCGGGGGATCTCGGATGGTGATCTGGTGCGTCTCTTCAATGACCGCGGCGCCTGTCTGGCCGGTGCGGTGGTGACCGGGGACCTCATGCCGGGTGCGATCCGGCTCTATACGGGGGCCTGGTACGATCCGGTCGATGGCGGAAAACCCGGGTCGCTCGACCGGCATGGAAACCCGAACATGCTGACCCTCGACAAGGGAACGTCCAAGCTGGGACAGGGGCCCAGCGCGCAGACGGCCCTTGTGGAAATCGAACTTTATAAGGAAGACGCCCCTGACGTGTCCGTATTCGAGGCGCCGGAGACCGTAGAGGCTTAAAGCCTTCTAAAGCTGCTTGGTGCTTCCGTCATCGGGGGGAGGCGGTGCCTCCGTTTCCGCATGTTTCTGGGCGAACTTGATTATGCGTTCAAAGAACGACATGAAGCGGTCGAGCATTTCATTGCGCTCTTCGCGCTTGGCCTGCCGGCGTTCCTGATGCTCTTTTTTGAGCTGATCGGGTATCGCCTTCGGTAGTTCGGCGGCGTCAGTGCTTTTTGCACAGAGCATTCGATCCTGGTACAGGCGGCAGACCGTGATTTCCCCGGTCTGGGTATCGAGTCGCCAGGTCCGTCCATTTTCCACCTTCACGATCTGGAATCTCTTCGCGGCGGGCTGCTGATCCGGCGTGGTGGCGGCCGCTTTGTTCGTCGTCGCCGTGTTCGGCAGGCGCTCGGGGATGACATAGGCGGCGGCGACAATGGCTATGGCGATAATACCGCTGCCGGTCAGAATTGCGGTGCTGGGGGTCATTATTCGATCTCCGCTTTATTGGCGACCGATAGAAGATCGCGGAAGCCGGCCCTGTGTCAGGGATAACACGCATATGGGGGAGATACGCCGTTGTTGCAATATGAAACGCGACTCTACCCCTTTCGCCTTTTATCAGGCATCGATAGTCTGGGGCAGCATTCAGGCGAAATTGGGGCAGGGGAAACAATGCTTTACATATGTTATGGGGTCGACGGCCCGGACGGCGTGGCGCGGCGCGACATCGTTCGCGATGAACATTTCGATTATCTCAAAAAACACGAGGATATCCTGGTGCTGGGCGGCGCGACGCTGGCCGACGAGGATGCTACACGGACCGGCAGTCTGCTGATCATCAATGTCCCCGACCGGGCCGCCGCCGACGCCTTCGCGGACGGCGAGCCATTTCGCAAGACGGGGGTATTCGCCTCCTACACGGTAAGCCGCATGCGGCGCGGCCAGTGGAACCCGGATGCTGCGCCGAAGACGGCGGAGGGAGAATAGACCCCTAGCGGCGCCGGCTTTGTTTGCGCCAGCGCTCGCCCACCAGACATAGCACCTTGGCGACCACGAGCTTTTTCCTGAGCCGGTCGCCGACCGATGGAAAGTTTCCCGGCGTCACGGATATTTTTTCCTGTTTTCCGTGGGCGGCGGTGTCGGAGAACCCTGCCTGAACGATCGCGGCACGCAGGCTTGTGGGTGCGGTGGAATAGGACCGGCCCCGGCGCGGGTTGCCGGCCACATGGACACCCAGGATACGCCCTTGCCCATTGACCCAGGGACCACCGCTGATGCCGCCCAGATGGGCGCCCCGATCGGGCACCCGCCTTATATGGGTCCAGACGACGACGGGCTCGTTGGTCCGGTAGCGTCCGCGCTGGCGCATCTTGGTGCGCCCGATCACCCTGGCGTGGACGTCGCCGGGTTCGCCCTTGGGGAACCCGAACGAATAGCCGTCCTGGCTCTCATAGGGCTGAGTCTGCAACATCGGCAGGGCGGGGACACCGCCCCGCGTCCAGAGGATGCTGATATCCGCATTGGGGTGATGGGCCACACGCTGGACCCGCACGAAGTTACGTTGGGCCTTTTGCAGCACCAGCCTGTCACACCCGTCGGCCACATGACGGGCTGTAATCCAGACACCGCCGCTATCGATGGAAAAGGCGGTGCCCGAGGATGAGGATTGCTTGTCGCCCACCGGAACCATGATCGCGGGACCATCCGGCCGTTCCGGCGTAAGCGCCTGCCGCGGTATCGCCGGAGGCACAACACGTGTTGACGGCGGCGCAAACTGACCCGGATCGGGGCGCCGCGCCGATCCCGGATCGGAACCATCATCGCCAACCAACTTGCCGATGATGGCGAAGGCGATGAGGGCGATGAGCGCAATCTTGTCCCAGAGGCGCATGGTGCCTGTTCTATCCCGGCCGTCGCGTCAGCCCGCCACCGCGGCGGCATTGATCATGGCCACTGCAAGCTTGATGGCGGAGACAAGCAGTGCGGCGCCGATTTCGCCGCTTTCAATACGGGCCGGCAGTCCTTTAAGCAGCGCATCGCCGATACGGTAGGCGAGAAGCTGGATCACCAGCGCCACGATGCCCCAGATGATGATGTCCAGCAGATTGACGCTGCTCGCCATGCAGAAGGCGAGAGGGAGGGCGAGCCCCAGTATGGCCCCCGACAGCGACACCGCCGCCGCCGTATTGCCGCTGCGGATCAAATCCAGCTCGTGATAGGGCGTGATGAGCTGATAGATGGTGACGCCCCCGCCGAGCATGGCCAGCGTGACCGAAAAATGAAGCAACAGAACGGGAAAGCCGCTGAGAAAACTCTGAATGACGGGGTCCATATTGTCTTCTTACTCCGGTAGGTAACGAAACGCGTAGTTGTCGCCGCGCGCGATTACATGCCCGGCCGTGGTGCCGGGGAAATGCGCCGGGATTAGCAGCGTGTCCGTATCGACGCAGCGTTCCAGGATTTCCCTGCGGCTGGTAATGGCCAATGCCCGGTCCTCGCATTTGACCGTGCTCCAGTCGGGCTCGAACACCTGCAGCGGATGATGCAGCGCATCGCCGGCGAAGATGGCGTGCGCGCCGTTGGAAGACAAATTGGCACAGCATTGGCCCGGCGTGTGGCCGGGAGCCGGGCTCAGATGGATGAGATCGTTCAACTGGAAATCGTCGTCCACCAGCACCGCCCGGCCGGCCTCGACAATGGGCAGCACGCTATCCTGGAATGACGGCCCCGATGACGGCGCGCCATGCTCCTTCGTCCAGGCATCCCAGAAATCGAATTCCGTGCGGCCGAAAATATATTTGGCGTTGGGGAAGGTGGGTACCCAGCGGCCGTCTTTGAGTTGCGTATTCCAGCCCACATGATCCACATGCAGGTGGGTGCAAAACACATAATCGATATCCTCGAAACTTACGCCGGCGGCTTTGAATTCGGCGAGCCAGCGGTCCTTGGGATAGAGTAGATTGGCGCGCCGTTCCTCATGCTGGCCGACACAGGTGTCCATCAGGATGGTGTGCTGTGGGGTGCGCAGCAAGAAACTCTGGAACGTCATGCAGATTTTCTGGACCGCCGGGTCATAGGCGAAGGCCGGCAATTGCGCCAGATGGGCGGTGACTTTCTCCGGCGTCGCTTCGGGAAACATCTCATAGGGATCATGCCAGGGACCGTCGCGTTCGATAATCCGTGTCAATGTGGTATCGCCGATGGCGATGGTGTTTCCGGCCGATATTGTATCCATCATTGTTTCCCTACAGTTGGCAGTTTGTCCGTTTCCCCCAGGTCCCAGAACAGCCCGGCCATGATGGCGAGCCCTTCGCGCGCCACCGGAGCCAGCAGATGCTCGTCGGGCGCGTGCTGCGAACAGGCGGCGTAGGAATGGGGGACCCAGATGGTCCTCAGCCCCATTTCGACGCAGAATATATCGTTGGGCAGCGAGCCGCCAAGATTGGGCAGGACGGCCGGTGGCGCTCCCGTGGTTTTTGTCAGGGAGTTGATGCTCCACTGAACCCAGGGGTCATCCGGATCGACCCGGCTGGCGCCTAAATCGCCGTGTGCGGAATTAATCACCTCGATCATCGGAAAACCCGCCCGGTCGAGATGACGGCGCAGGGCCGGGACGATGTCCGCTTCGTCCGTGCCCACCACATAGCGAAGCTGGCAATGGGCCCGTGCCGCGGGCGGGATTGCGTTGACCGGCGCATCGGGATTGCCGGTGGTAAAGGCCAGAACCTCAAAACTGTTCCAGCCGAACACCCGCTCCGACGGAGTCAGGCCGGGCTCACCCCATTCCGTGTCGATGTCAGGACCGCCGGGGAGGCTTTCCACGGTGATGTCCGCCAGCGCCTTACGCACCGCCTCCGGCAGGGGTGGCCGCCATTCGGGAATTTGTATGCTGCCGCGTCGATCGGTGATCGTTGCCAGTGCCTGGGCGAGGATGATCCCTGGATTGGCGAGCAACCCACCCCAATTGCCCGAATGATGGGCTCCTTCGCGAAGATTGATCGACAAATCGATGGCTTTCATGCCGCGGGCACCAAGGAAAATGGTCGGACGATCGGGAGTAAGCCTTGGGCCGTCCGAGGCGATAAACAGATCGGCTTTGAGCCTTTTATCTTTTTCGGCGCGGCAAATCTCCCGAAGCCCCGGCGAGCCTTTTTCCTCACCGGTCTCGATCAGGAGGCGGAGATTGAACCCCAGCGTGCCACGCTCGGCGAGCACGGCGGCAAGCGCCCCCAGATTGATGGTATGCTGGCCTTTGTTATCGGCGGTGCCCCGGCCATAAAACCGGTCGCCCTCCAGGACCAGTTTCCACGGTGCCAGCCCGTCGCGCCATGATTCATCCTGCCCCCGTACGGTGTCGCCATGACCATAGGTCAGCAGGGTGACCAGGGATGGGTCTTCCGTGCGCTCGGCAATGAGAAACGGGCCGGCGCCCTCCACCGGATTGTCCAGGATGGTGCAGGTGAACCCCAGTGCTTCCAGGCAGGTACGCATCTCCTGTTCAAGGTAATCGCGCAGGGCCACCGCGTGTGACGGTTCCTGGCTGGTGCTGGGGATAGCCACGCGCCGGGACAGGTCGGTCTGGAACGCCCCGCTGTCGAAATAATCCTCGGCGCGGGCAATGGCGGCATCGCGGCTCATGGACGAAGCCTATTGCGCATCCCGCTTGGCGTCCACCGGCGCTACGCGCTAAGCTGCGCCCAACAAAAACAGGGAGACGACGATGGCGCTCGATGGCGTGCGATTCATTCCGTACAAGGATACCCTCGACCTTCTCAGTGTCGAAGATGCCATGCAGGTCTGCGAAGAGGTCTACCGCATGCATGCGGCGGGCAGTGTTGAATGGTCGGCGCCGTCATCGTGGAAACTGGATGTCGGCGCGCCCTATCACAATCACTGGCATGTCAAAGGTGTGTTCCTGAAGGACACCCCGGTCACCGGCGTGCGTATGTATAATTACTATGACGATGGTGTGCGCAATACGGTGGGGCAGCTGGAAAGTGCACGCTATATCCTGCTCACCGATCCCCTGACCGGTCAGGCCAAATCCATCGTCGAGGAGCACTGGACCTACGCCATCCGCAGTACCGCGGCGGCGATTCTGCCGTTGAAGTGGTTGGGACCGAAAAATCCCAAGGTGCTGGGGCTGGTGGGGATAGGGACCATGGGGGTGAACTGCCTTGCGTGCCTGCGCACGCTCTATGATTTCGAAAAAATCGTCTGTACCTCGCGCCGGCCGGAAACTCGTGCGGCCTTCGCCGAGAAATGGTCGAAGGAGCTGGGTATTCCGGTGGAGCCGGTGGATACCATCGAAGAGGTGGTGCGATCGGCGGACATCGGTATCGGCGGCACCACGGCGACGGATATCATCGCCTATGAAGACTGGGTGAAGCCGGGCGCGACCTACATTTCCCTGTCGCGGCGCGAGATGGATCCGGCCGGCTGGGCCGCCTTCGACAAGGTGGTGATCGACGATTGGGTCTGCAACATGGCGGGCAAGGAATTCAACGCCATGCTTGATGCCGGGCAGTTTTCACGCGAACAGCTTCATGGCGAGATCTGTGACGTGGTCACCGAACGGGTGGCCGGGCGCGAAAATGACGACGAACGCATCCTCATCCATACCATAGGAATGGTGTCACAAGACGTCGCCATCTGCCACTATGTGTATGAGAAGGCGAAGGAAAGGAATATGGGCATCGTTCTGCCCCCGACCGACGCGTAAGATAGGAGCGGGCGATACACGCTCAAAATTGATTGAACAGAACCGGTAAGGAGTTGCGGCGCGTTCATAGATTAGTGACTTTAGATTAGTGACTTTGGGAAAGACCAGAAAACAGGAGAGGCTTATGAGGACGAGAATTCTTAGAACTCTGGCGGCCACGGCAACCGCAATAACAATAGCCGCCGGCGTGACCAGCGGCGCGAAGGCCGATGTGGCGTCGTTCTACAAGGGTAAGATCATCACCATGTATATCAGCTTTTCCGCGGGCGGCGGTTATGACGCTTATGCGCGGATGATTATGCGGCATATGGTGCGGCACATTCCCGGCAATCCAAAGGGTGTTGCCAAGCAATATACCGGCGCCGGCGGCGTGCGGACTCTCAATGCGCTTTACAACGTATTCCCTCAGGACGGGACGGCAATCGGCCAGATTGGACGCAGCGCGATCGCGCAACCGCTGTGGGGAAACAAGGGTGCCAAGTTCGACGGATCCAAGTTCAAATGGCTCGGCAGCGCCAACACGGAATACAGCTTGTGTGTGTTCTGGCACCAGTCGAAATACAAAACCACCGCCGATCTGTTGACGGGCACGCCTGCCATGGGTGGCGTCGGCATCGGCAGTTCCATCGATGTTTTCACGTTGCTCGCGAATAATCTCCTGGGCGCACGGATCAAGCTGATCACGGGGTACCCGGGCGGCGCGGATATCAACCTTGCCATGCAGCGCAAGGAACTCGATGGAAGATGCGGCTGGTCATGGTCCTCGATTTTATCGACGGCGCCGACCTGGCTCCGCGATGACAAAATTAATCTGACCCTGCAGTACGGGCTGAAGAAGCATCCCGATTTGCTGCAAATTCCGCTGATCACCGACCTGGTCAAGAGTGAACGCGACAAGCAGGCGTTGAAGGTTCATCTCGCGCCTCAGGTCTATGGGCGGCCATTCGCGGTGGGCCCCAAGGTGCCGGATGACCGCTATAAGGCATTGCGGACGGCGTTCTGGAAAACCTTGCACGATCCGGTGTTCCTGAAAGACGCCAAGAAGCGCCGCCTTCCCATCACACCGACCTCGGGCGAGGATGTCGACAAGTTGGTCAAGGAAATCTATGCCCTGCCGAAGGAACTGCTGACTTACGCCGACAAGGTCGGAAATTCGCGCGACACGACGACCGTCGTCAAGGCGGTGGTGCCGGTCGAGACCTACCAGGGCAAGATTACGAAGGTTAAGCGAGGCGGGCGGCGCGTGTCGTGGAAAGGCGCCAGTGTCAGCGGCAAGCTCCGCGTTTCCGGCCGCAAAACCAAGATCTTCGTGGCTGGTAAGAAGGGCAAACGCAAGGCTCTCAAGGCCGGCATGAATTGTGCCTTTACGGTCAAGGGCGCGCAGACCGCGCTCAAGATCGACTGCAAGTAGATTGTTGAAAATGTGGTGGCGGCGGTGTTTGTGCATCGCCGCCGTCACGCTTCGATCAAAACAAGGGAGAGATTGATGCGAACAGGAAAACTAATTTTTGGTGCCATGGCGTTAACGATGACAACGGGCCTCGTGGCACCGGCAGTGGCCGATGAGGTCGCCGATTTCTATAAGGGCCGACAGGTGTCCCTCACCCATACTGGCGGTGCGGCGGGCGGTTTCGCGGTTTATACGCGCATCCTTGCCAACCACATCGCGAAGCACATACCGGGCAATCCGAACATCATCGTCCAGTTCAAGCGCGGCGGTGGTGGCATGGTTGGTATGAACTACATGTACAATGCAGCCGCCAAGGACGGATCTTATTTTTTGATGCCGCTGCCGGGCGTCGAAGCGCAACCGTTCCTCTATCCCAAGAAGGTAAAATTCGACATCACCAAGACCCAATGGGTTGGCAATGTCACGCAGATGCAGTCCTTCATCACCGTCCGACCCGACGTCGGGCTCAAGAGCTGGAAAGACGCCAAAAAGAAAGTCGTCCGTCTGAGTGCATCGGGCAAGGGATCGGAGACCTACATCATGCCCATGCTGATGAACGCAGTGCTGGGGACCAAGTTCAAGGTCATTACCGGCTATAAGGGCATCATGAAATCGACGCTCGCCATGGAAAACGGTGAATCCGATGGTAGGGCAGGGGGCTGGACGGCCAATATGCGGCCGGCCTGGTTCAAAACCACGCCCCATAAAGTGCAGCTGATCGTTCAGTCAGGTGCCGTGCCCGTCAAACAGCTCTACCCGGGCCAAGCGATGCCGTCCAACGTTCCGTTACTCAAGGATTTGGCGAAGAGTGAGGATGACAAGGCCCTCCTCGGGCTCGTAACCCGCGTTTTGGCGCGGGCAGTGGCGGCACCTCCGGGTGTTCCGAAGGCCCGCATCGACGCGGTTCGTGCGGCGTTCGACAAGACCATGAAAGATCCCGCCTATCTTGCCGACATGAAGAAGCGAAAGATGGCGATCGAGAACCCCATGACGGGCGCGGAAGTCGCAACCTATATCAACGGCGTCGCGGCGACACCGAAGCGCATCGTTGATCGCTATATTGCGGCGGTAAAACAGTAGGGCGTACCAGCGTCATAACGCGTCAAATCCGGCGGGTTCTTCGAGGGGGAGCCCGCCGGTTTTCTTTTTGCCGGAGGCATCCGGTTTGACCGGCCCGGACTATGATGCTTACTCTCAAATGATATGTATTGCTGGTTGCCGCGCTCTTTATCCGCGCGGTTTATTTTTTGAAACAGGTATCTGAATGATCAAAACGCGTGTCTGTGAGCTGCTGAATATTGAGCATCCAGTCGCCATTGGCGGCATGGGGTCCATATTTTCCCCGCCCCTGGTTAGTGCGGTTTCGCAAGGGGGCGGTCTCGGCGCCATGGGGTGTCATCGCCTGACCATCGACCAGATCAAGTCGGCCACGGCGGAAATTCGTCAGGGGACAAACAAGCCTTTTGCCCTCAATTTTCTTCTGTTCGATTTTGACGAGGCCTGCTTCCAGACAGCGCTCGATGAAGGGCCGTCGGTGATGGCCTTTGCGTGGTCCCGGCCGGAGCATGATTTAAAACACTATTTCGATCGGGCCCACCAAATCGGAGCCAAGGTCACCTACATGGTGGGCAGTGTCGAAGACGCTGTCAGAGGCGCGGAGGCTGGCGCAGATGTGATTATTGCACAGGGGACCGACGGTGGTGGGCATGTTCATTGGGTTGGGACACTTGCTCTTGTCCCGATGGTCGTTGACGCGGTGGCTCCAATCCCGGTTCTTGCCGCAGGTGGGATCGCCGACGGGCGTGGACTGGCCGCTTCCTTGTCCCTGGGAGCCGAAGGTGTGCTTCTCGGGACGCGATTTCTGGCTAGTGACGAATCGCCACTGCATCCCAATTTCAAGCAGGCCATCGTCGATAGCGATGGCCATGATACCGTGCTGACCGAAATTCCCGATATCGCTCAAGCGATAGTATGGCCCGGTGGCATGTCGCGTGCGCGGCGTAACCGATTCATCAGACGGTGGGCCGGCCGCGAGTGGGAGTTGCGCCAGCATCAAAGTGAAGCGCTGGCCAAACTACAGGAGGCACGCCGCCAGGGGGATATCGAGGAAGCACCTCTTTCCATGGGTCAGGATGCGGGCCTTATCACCGAAATTATGCCGGCGGGAGAAATAATCAGCCGCATGGTGGAAGAAGCAGAGAATATATTGTCCAATAGATTGCCGGGATTACTGGGATAGGCCCACAGACGGCGCTACCCGACCGGTGGTTACAGGGATAATTGCTGCCAGGGGGGCACCATGAAAACCATCGATTGCGATACGCACTATTGGCCGGTTGATTTTCTCGACCGTGTGAACCATCCGGACAAGGGGTATATCGAACGCGAGGACAATGACCGCGTCGCCTTTTATCGCGACGGAAAATTGATCCACCGGTTCCCCACCAGCCGCTGGGAACTAGATAAGCGCAAGGCGTCGATGGACAAGGAAGGGTTTGATATCCAGGTCATGATTCCCGACAACCGGCCGTTCCTTTACGAACTCGGCGATGATCTCGGCAACCAGATGCAATGTGCTTTCAATGATTACGCCGCCGAAGCGCTTGACGGCGAGGACCGTTTTATTCCGGTCTGCTGGCTGTATCTGCCCGACATGGATGGCGCCGTGAAAGAACTCCGCCGATGCGCCGAAGAGCTCAATATCCGGGCGGTCAAGCTGACCGGCGGCTATGGCGACTGCGATCTGGACGAAGAACCCATGTGGCCGTTGTTTGAGATGGCCGAGGAATATGACATTCCCATCCTGGTTCATCCGGCGGCGCGCGCCTTCGAGGATCAATATGCCCATCCGTGGCTGATCGGCGGCGACCGGTTCAAGCCGATCCGCTTCCTGTCGACCCAGATCGGCTTTCCCATGACCTATATGCACGCGATCACGCGGCTGATTTTCTCCGGCGCGGTGGATCGTTTCCCCAAGCTCAAATTCGCTTTTTTCGAGGGCGGATGCGGCTGGGTTCCGTTCCTTCAGACCCAGCTCGATATGGAAGTCAATCACCGGTCCTATGCGACCTACAGCAAGGAATTCAATATCAAGCTGGAGCGTAAACCCAGCGAATATTTCGACCGGTTTTATATTTCCGCCGCGTCCTATGAGCCCTATCTGCCTGAGATTGCAAAACAATGGGGCGACAATCACAAAATCATCATCGGCTCTGATTTCGATCATGCCGACCCCATCGCCACCTGGCCGCATACGATCACGGACATCGATGCCATGGAGGGCCTTGGGCAGACCGATCGCGACAGGATCCTGAGCATCAACGCGGCAGAGCTGTTTGGCATGCAGGACGCGGCTTAGCGGCGTAGGGAAGGCAATAATAATATGCCAGAGTCCATCGAGGAAACTGGAAAGGGCCGAGTCTTTGGCCAGCGGGTCAACCGCACCGAGGATGCTGGTCTGCTTACCGGCCGCGGTCGCTTCGTCGATGATATCCACCTGCCGGAGACGGCACAGGCGGTATTCGCGCGAAGCCCACATCCCCATGCCCTGATCAAGTCGATCGATGGCGATACGGCACGGGCGGCGCCCGGTGTTCTGGCGGTCCATACGCTCGATGATCTGAAGCCCTATCTCGTGGCCACCCGGCTGCCCATATCCACTGCCGATCCCGACCAGCCGTCCCATAGCGCGCCTGGTGTTCTGGCGGGACCGGAGGTCTGTCATGTGGGCGAGGCAATCGCCGTGGTGATCGCCGAGACGCGGCATCAGGCGGAAGACGCGGCGGCGCTGATCCAGATTGATTATGAAATTCTGCCGTCGGTTTCCGATTGCCGGGATGCGCTGGCCCCTGATGCGCCGCCGGTTCATCTGAGCCGGGAGAACAATCTGTCACTGACACGCAGCGTCGATTTCGGCGATATCGATGCCGCCTTTTCCGATGCCACGCATGTGTTTCAGGAAAAGCTTTGGCAGCACAAGGGGGCCGCGCATTCCATCGAATGCAGAGGCGTGCTGGCGCGCTATGAGGCGCTTGATGACCGGATTACGGTCTGGTCATCGACCCAGGTTCCTCATCGGGTGCAGGGCGTGATCGCCGAATTGCTGGGGCTCGATGATCTCCAGGTACGGGTTATTGCACCGGCGGTCGGCGGCGGCTTTGGTCCTAAGTTTGTGCTGTATCCCGAAGACACGGTGATTGCCCTCGCCGCGCGCCTGCTCGGCCGTCCGGTGAAATGGATCGAGGACCGGCGCGAGTATTTTTCGTCCACCGCCCATGAGCGGGATCAGTTCTGGGACATGGAGGTGGCCGTCGATGACGACGGGCGGTTGCTCGGTGTGCGCGGATCAATGATCCACGATCAGGGGGCGTTCTCGCAGGTGGCGGTGAATCTTCCCTACAATGCCGCGACCAATGTCTCGGGCCCTTACCGGCTGCCCAGCTACCGGTTCCAATGGACGCTGGCCCTGACCAATAAGATCACCGCGTCGGCCGTGCGCGGCGCCGGTTATCCGCAGGGCAACTTCGCCATGGAGCGGTTGCTCGACCGCATAGCGCGCGAACTCGGCCTTGATCGCACCGACGTCCGGCGGCGCAATCTGATCAGCGACGCGGAAATGCCTTATACCTCGCCGCTTACCAGCCGCGACGGCGCCAACATCGTCTTCGATAGCGGTAATTTTGTGGGGGCCTACGAGCAGATCTTGCAGCACATTGATCATGACGGATTTGCCGTGCGTCAGGCGGCGGCCCTTGAACAGGGGCGGTATCTCGGTATCGGCACCGCCAATTACACCAAGGGCACCGGACGGGGGCCGTTTGAATCGGCGATTGTCCGTGTCGGGCCTTCGGGCCAAATCACGGTTTCTACCGGCGCCGCCGAGCAGGGCCAGGGCATCTGCATGTCGCTGGCACAAATATGCGCCGAAGCCTTTGGGGTGACGGCGGACAAGGTCAATGTCGTCTCCGGTGATACGGGCGCGGTTTCCATCGGGCTCGGCACGTTCGCCAGCCGCCAGGCGGTAACCGCCGGGACTTCCGTGCATCTCGCGGCCTGCGAATTGCGCGACAAGGCATTGAAAATCGGTGCCCATATGCTGGAAGCGGCCGAAGAGGACCTTGAACTGGCAGACGGCTTTGTGCGCGTGCGTGGTGTGCCCGACATGGCCGTACCGTTGGGAAAGCTGGCTCATGCGGTGGCGGGAACCCCCGGCAACGCGCTACCCGGCGGCATCGAGCCGGGGATGGAGGTGGCCAGGAATTTCATACCCGATGGCCTCGCCTATTGCAGCGGCGCCCAGGCCGCCGAGGTGGAGGTTGATATTGAGACCGGCGAGGTTGTCATTCATCGCTATATGGCGGTGCAGGATAGCGGGCGGCGGATCAACCCGATGATTGTCGAGGGTCAGATGCAGGGCGGTATCGTCCACGGCATGGGCAACGCCCTGTTTGAGCGTCTGCATCACGACGAGACCGGTCAGCCGCTGACCAATTCGCTGGATCAGTATCTGTTGCCCACCTCAAGCAGCGTGCCGTCAATCTCGCTCCATTACGACGAGACCGCGTGCTCCAAGAACCCGCTTGGAATAAAGGGCGTCGGCGAGGGGGGGACGGTTCCGGTCCCGGCGGTGATTATTTCCGCGGTCGAGGATGCGCTGTCACCCTTCGGCATCGCCATCGACCGTTGCCCCATCGAGCCCATGCGTATCGTGGAGATGATTCAGGAAGCGCGTAGGATTTCCTGAATTTTTGGCCAGGCATCAGCACCTTTTTCCGCCATCAGATCCACATAGGCCTGGTTTTTCCAATCAGTATATCCCGGGCCGAAATTGTCACGCGCCTTGATGCGCTCAAACCAGCCGGTGATGTGCGGGCGCTTATCCATCCAGGACCAAAGCTCTAATTCATCCAGCCGGATCAGATAAGGCGTATAGGCGATATCGGCGAGAGAATAGCTGGCGCCGGCGAACCAGTCGGTTTCGGATAGCTGTTTTTCGAAATCGCCGAGAAATTTTTCGAAGGTTCTCACGCACTCGGTGAATTGCGGCGCGTCCATGCCAAGGTCGATCTGCTGGCGCTGCCGTTCCCGGCGTCTGGCATCTGGAATGCCTTCGATATAAGCCTCGAGCTCATCAGCCGGCCGCGCCAGATGCTGAAACCGGAAGGCGATGGAGCCAGAAAGCACGCCGGTATAAAAATGCAGTACTTCGTCCAGACGCTTGGTCCAGACGCGCATGCGGGTGCGTTCCAACGGATTTGCCGGCCGCAGGGGCGGGTCGGGATAGACATCGTCGAGGTATTCGCAAATGACCGTGGATTCGATCACCGGCATGCCGTCATGGACCAGTGTCGGCACCACGCCATTGGGATTGAGTTTCAGATAATCCGGCTGGTGCTGGTCGCGCAGGCGCAGATTCAGCAGATGGCTTTCCCAGGTAAGTCCTTTTTCCGCCAGGACCAGACGGACTTTCTGCGCACAGGTGGACATGTCGCCATGATAAAGCTCAATCATGGTTTCTTCCGGGACGCTGACGACAGGGGAATGCCCTCCGGGTCGATGACCTTACGTCCCCGTCCATCGTCTCCCCGCCAAATTGGTCTATTTTTTAAACGCATCAACAGACTCCATCACTGACGCGCGGAGTCTGGAAAGCGGCGCACCTTCTGTCAATGGAGAGGTGGTGATCGCCGCTACTAGGGCTTCGCGGCACTGCTGAGATAGAAGCGCATCTCCTGCAACGTCTCTGTCAGCAGCTTGCGGGCGACGAAACGCTCCACATCCGGCGCGGGCTTGTTTTTCGGCCATAACCCTTTGCGGACCATGCGGCTTCGCCGTTCATCGAATAACTTCGCAAGCAGGTCCTTGTGGATGGCCGGGCTATACATATTCTGAATGGCCCACCAGTAATGGTTGGCCTCGGCCCGCTTTTTTATGCCGAGATATTTCTGAATGATATCCGCCGTGCCCTCGGGGTTGAGCGAAATATAATTGATAGCCGTTGTTATGGCGCGGATGAAGCCGGCGACCTGCGAGCGGTTCTTGGCAAGATAGGAATCGCGAACCCAATAGGCGCCATTCAGTTCCGACGCCCCCTGACCGGATGGCAGGAAATTGGGAAATCCTGAGACACCGGCCTTGGCCGCTTGACCAATGGACAGCACGGCGCCATGCACATCGCCCTTCTCCAGGGCGGAAATTCTGTCGGCCGGACGGGGGATGGATATAAGTTTATAATCCCGTCCCACCTGAAAATTGAGAACGCGCCTCAGCGCCATCTTGCCTTCTTCGAAACCCGGTGTGTTGGGGCGGCCGAACGCGACGGTTTTGCCTTTTAGATCGATTCCTCTGACCACGAACGGCGAGACAGAGATGGTCCATCGCGCCTGGCTGGACTGGCCCACGACAAAATGCAGTTTGGCTCCCTTGAGGGCCGCTTGCGCGCCGCCCCGCGATGCCGGTGAAAAATCGATGGCCCCGGCGATGCCCGCGGTTATCAGGGCCTTGCCGGTCAGCGTTACCAGCACAGCATCCAAGCCTTCGCGTTTGAAAAACCCCTTTTCCATCGCGACATAGGTCGGCAGTTCGAAAATCGTTGCACTGGCGGTGCGGCCGACCTTGATCTTTGTGGCGGCACCGGCGGATGTCGCCGTTGAAACGGCGATAGCGGCGGACATCGCGGTCGCCATCAGCGCGGATGCGAAAACCCTGGTATCGATGGTCATTATCCTACAACCCCTGAAAACGGCCGCCGCTCACTCCCAATACGCCGCGTTGACCGTGTCATTTTCCATCCGGACCTTAGGTGCGGCCCGGAATCCGTGTCAAGGAATGCGGCAAAGTGGTTAACAAGCAGTATAGCGTTGTATTCCGCTTTTCCTGTTCCTTGCTGGGTTTCAGGCGGAATGATATGACAGTGCAAGGCTATAAAACGACTAAACAGATGGGGAATTGAGGAATGTCAAAATTGGAAATCAGCCTGGCGTGCTGTAATTACGACCGCACGCGGGCACTTTTCGACGGCACCGTTGGCGTCGATGGCTGCGATTTGGTCGCGAGCGCCATGTCCCCCGAAGAAGCGTTTCACCGGGCATTCAAATATGAAGAATTCGACATCAGCGAGCTTTCCATGTCGAGTTATATGAATGTGCAGTCCCGCGGCGGCAGTCCCTATATTGGCATCCCGGCCTTCGTGTCGCGCTTGTTCCGCCATTCCTCGATCTATATCCGCACCGACCGCGGGATCGAAAAGCCCGAGGATCTGGCTGGCAAGACCATCGGTGTGCCGGAATATCAGATGACCGCGGCGCTCTGGGTGCGGGGTATTCTCGAAGACGAATATGGCGTCGCGGCGTCCTCCATCCATTGGCGCAATGGCGGGCTGGAAGAAGGCGGGCGCGAGGAACGCGCACCCCTGCATCTGCCCGATACCATTGATCTGCAGAGCATTCCCAAGGACGAGACACTGGCGGAGCATCTCGATGACGGCAAGCTGGATGCGGTGATCTCGGCCCGCGCGCCGTCGAGCTATTATTCCAATGATAACATCGATCGCCTGTTTCCCGATTATAAGGCGGCGGAGCAGGCCTATTTCTCCAAGACCGGTATGTTTCCCATCATGCATATGATCGGCATCAAGCGGTCCATCGTGGAAAAACACCCCTGGCTGCCGGTCAATGTTTATGTGGCGTTCCTGAAGGCTAAGCAGCTTTGCTATGAGGAGATGGGACAGGTCGGCCATCTGGCGCACACCATGCCGTGGCCTGTCTATGAGTTGGAACAGGTCCGCAAGCTGATGGGTGACGACCACTGGAAATACGGGGCGTTGGAAAACGAGAAGGAAATATCGGCCATGACCCGTTATTCGTTCGATCAGGGTATTTCCGCGCGCAAGCTGGAGGCCGAGGACATCTTCGCGGAATCCACTTTTGAGCTCTTCAAGCTCTAAATCTGCTTAAGCAGCGGGAGAAACGCCCATGACACGCGTGTCGCCGCTCAGGCGGGAAGATCATCCGGATCTCGATGAGAAATTCTTCACGCCCTATGAGCAGACCAGGGGCTACGTACCCAATTCAAACCTGGTCATGGCACGCAGGCCGAAGCTGCTGGCCGCCTTCCGGGCGCTCAATGCGGCGGTGTTCGATCCGGATAACATTGTGCCGGCGGGGTTGCTGGCGCTGGTCGGCAATATCGCGAGCCAGGCGGCCGGCTGCATGTACTGTGTTGCGCATACGGCAAACAATTCCGGCATGCGGGGTGTCGAGGCCGAAAAAGTCGCGGCACTCTGGGAATACGAAACCAGTCCTCTGTTTGATGAGGGCGAACGCGCGGCGCTCAGATTCGCGCAAGGCGCGGCATCGGTCCCCAACATGGTCACCGATGAAGATGCCGAGGCGGTAAAGGCGCATTTCGGTGAGGACGGCGTGGTGGAAATTCTCGCCGTCGTGAGCTTCTATGGCTTCCTCAACCGCTGGAACGATTCGCTGGCCACAGAGCTGGAGGAAATCGCCTTCGACAAGGCGTCCAAGACACTGGCCGAAACAAGTTGGGATGCCGGAAAACATACGCCAAAGACCCGATAATCCGTTAATCGAGGAAATCCGATGAACGATCCATCCCTCGTCGATAAAATTGTCATTGTTACCGGAGCCGGGAGCGGCCTGGGACGGGCCATGGCATTGGCGCTGGCCGAGTCGGGCTGTCATGTGGTGGCGGTCGACAATATTGCCGAACGCCTCGATGACCTCGCGGCCCGGGCCGATAATTTGCCGGGTGGCATGGTACCCCTATGCGCGGATTTGCGTGAGTTGGAAAACTGCAGCGCCATAGTCGAGAAGACACTTTCCGAATTCGGTGCGGTTCATGGTCTGGTCAATTGCGCCGGCGTGAGCATTGCCATCATCCGCCCCGAATTCCGCCGCGACAACGTCATGTTCTGGGAAGTGCCCGATGATAAATGGCAGGTCATGTTTGATCTTAACGCCACGGCACCTTTCCTGCTGGCCAAGGCAGTCGCGCCTCACATGATCGCGCAGAAATGGGGCCGCATTGTCAACGTAACCACCAGCCTGGACACCATGATCAGGCCGGCCTGGACGCCTTATGGTCCGTCGAAAGCGGCGCTGGAGGCAGCGTCGTCAAATTGGGCCGGTGATCTCGATGGCAAGGGTGTTACCGTGAATGTGCTCATCCCGGGCGGACCGGCTAATACCGATTTTGTCCCCGGTGTTACCGACGAGGAGCGTGCCAAGCTGGTTCAACCCGAGACCATGGGCGAACCCGTAAAGTGGCTGATGTCCGACGCGTCGGAGAATTTCACCGCCCGCCGTATCCTCGCCTCCAATTGGGATGACAATTTGGCGCCTCCCGAGGCCGCGGACCAAGCCAGTGCCTCCATCGCCTGGAGGAGCATTGGCCGCCAGGCGGCGACCGAACCTGTGCCGCGCTAAATCGTCACCTCATAGGTGAGCTTTCCGCCCCTATCGAAAAACCGGAGGTATTTCCCTTCCTTGACGACGCGATAGCAGGTTGGGCGCCCGCCGTCCCGATCTCCCCAGCGCGTACAAAACCGGCCTCTTTTGTCGATCCGCCAGCGGCCGGAATCAGAAATATCGGCCTGATTCTGGGTTGATACGCCATCGAGTACGCCTTTCGGCCCGACACTGACGAAAAACCCGCCTTCTTCATTTGGGTTATAGAGTTGGCGACCTTCAATTATCAGGGGAATCTCTTCCGGTTGAAGCGGTCCGTCGGGGAGTTGGGCGAAGGCCAGCTCCATGGACGCCTTTCCGTTGCGCGAGGCCGATTGAAGCGCGCTGAGACGCGGATCCGTCTTTTTTGCCGGCGCCTTAAATTTTTGACGTAAATCCGGTTCCCGCCCAGGGTAGGGGCGCCACGTGTTTACCGGGCCAGTGTTCCGTGAAACGGCCGTGCCCTCGCGCGATAGCTCCTCGTTTATGGCAAAGGACAGGGCGCGTACGAAGTGATTGTAGCGGCGATGAATGATTGTCCGGTTGCCCGAGGCCTGATCCTCGAGAAGATTATCCGAGGAATGGAAAAGAAGACTATAGGCCTTTCGGCTAAAGGGAATAGACACTGTCGCGGAATGCGACTTCCATCTTTTCACGGCCCGCAACTGTCCCGGTTCGACGCGGTAGACCCGCCACCTGTTGGTTCTGGCCGCGAGGATTATGCGACCCTCTATCTGTTGGAGCGACAGGGTTCTGGAAGCCGCGTAGACCGGTTGATCGTGAACCTCGTATACGGGTTGTACGCGGTTGCAGGCGCCGAGCAGCAGCAGGACGGCGACGATACATATCGTCAGCGTCCCGGTTCTCGCAATCATCTTCTTATCGCTCCTAGATTTCGGTCAACTTTCTGACTTTTTTCGACAGCTCGCTGTCGGGATCGAGATACTGGTTGATGGTGGTGAAGTGATGCTTGCCGTCCATCACCCAGCTTTCCACATCCATGCCCTTGGCGGACCAGGCATCGGCCAGTGCGGTGGTCTGGCGGACGAATTCCTCGCCTTCCAGGCTGCCCACCACGGCCAGAAGGGGACCGGCATGGGCGGGGTCCATGTGGAGCGTGCTGAATTCCCTGGCTTCTTCCGGTGAAAACTGAAGCCCGTCGTTCTGGAACGATAGGCGGACCGGCTCGAGATCGCTGACGCCACTGATACTGCAGCCCGCCTTGACCAGATCCTTTGGCAGGCCACTACTCGACGATGGGCCATAAGACGGAAAATCGGTCTGCATCATCATGGCGGTGATATGGCCGCCAGCCGAATGACCGGAAACGGTAATGCGGTCGCGGTCGCCGCCAAAACTTTCCGCATTGCGCCACACCCATTCGAGGGAGGCGCGGCAGCGATCGATCAGCCCCTCCATGCGCACCGTCGGGATCAGCGGATACTCGGCCACGACTGTCGTGATGCCGTGGGGCACGAACGGCTTGGCGGCGAAGCCGAAATCGTTCTTGGTGTTGGATTTCCAATAGCCGCCATGAAAAAACACATGGATGGGGCGCGGGCCGGTGCCTTCGCCGAAATAAATATCAAGAAGATCGGCCTCGCCGTCGCCATAACGGACATCCAGCTTATTCTCGTAAGCCGCCTTGGCCGCATCCGACCCCGCTGCCTGGGCGGCCTTGCAGTCGTCTGTATCGGGAAACCGGCCCCGATTGTCATAAGCCTTGTCCAGCGTTCCCTGGTCATAAGTCTGAAATACGGCCGTTGCCATGGCGATGCTCCCTGTTTGGTTGTATGGCCAAAAGTATAGGGGCGGGCATATTGAGGGTCAAAGCGCCATCTGATGGACTTCGCTATCGCGTGGTCATAAAATTTGGCCATCGGACGACTCTGAGGAGGATTGGCACGATGACCATCGAACTGGATCACACCATCGTGCCGTCAAAAGACAAGCATGAGGCGGCACGGTTTTTTGCCCGTATTTTCGGCCTCGATTATGGGGGGCAGAAGGGCCATTTTGTCCCCATCAGGCTCAATGACAGGCTGACGCTCGATTTCGACGATGTGGAATGTTTCGAGCAGCACCATTACGCCTTTCACGTCGATGCGGTGGAGTTCGACGCCATCTTTGCCCGCGTGGTCGGCGAAGAGATCATCTATGGCAGTTCGCCCGTTTCGACCGATGATATGAAGATTTATACCAAGCCGGATCGGCGGGGATTCTACTTTCACGATCCCGATGGTCATATTCTGGAGATCATCGCGGCGCCGCTTTAGGCAAAACCTCCGTTGACCCTGCCCTGGTTTTGCGGGGAAAATGCGGGAAAGAGGAAACAGGAGAGCGTTATGGCGGCGAAAGACGATCCCGGTCGGGGCTATCACGATATTGGCGGGCTGGATTATGGCGCGGTGGACCCCAACGCCACCGATATGAAGCCCTGGGAACGGCTGTCGACGGCCATCAGCAATGCGCTGGGCCGAGCCGGTCGCGGCTATTATGTGACCGACGAGACCCGGCGGTCACGCGAGCATATGGGCGAGCCGCTCTATAGCGATCTCGATTATTACGAGCGCTCGACGGAATCCATGAAAATGATCCTGGTGGAAAAGGGATTATTCACCGAGGAAGAGCTCGAGGCCCGCATGAAGGACATCGCAAAACGTATGGCGGAGGCCTAGGAATGGGTGGTGAATTCTCAACGGGTGACAAAGTCACCGTCATCAAGACACATCCACCGGGTCACCGGCGCACGCCCTACTATATTCGGGGCAAAACCGGCGTGATCGAACGCAGCTGCGGCGCCTTCGAGAACCCGGAAGAACTGGCGTACGGATTCGACGGGACGCCAAAGAGGGTCCTGTATCGCGTGCGCTTCAATCAGAGTGACGTGTGGCCGGACTATAAGGGCGCACCCGCCGATACTGTCGACGTCGATATTTATGAACACTGGCTGACGCCCGCCTGACGGCGCAGAAGGAGCAGGGAAATGGCTGAAGAACGCGGAACCCATGACCACGATCATGACCATGACCACGACCGCACATTCCAGCCCGATATCGAGGATCTGGAGCCGAGCCGGCATGAGTTGATGACCTATGCCATGAAGGAGCTGCTCATCGAAAAGGGTCATGTGACCGATGAAGAGATCCGAAAGTGTCAGGACACGCTCGAATCCATCGAACCGTCGCAGGGATCCCGCGTGATTGCGCGGGCCTGGACCGATGCGGCCTTCAAGCAGCGTTTGCTCGATGACGGCAACGCGGCGCTCGCGGAATTCGACATCGATGCGGGTGGCGCCAAGATGACCGTGGTGGAAAATACCGGTGATGTGCAGAACGTCGTCGTCTGCACGCTGTGTTCCTGCTATCCGCGTGCCGTACTCGGCATGCCGCCGGATTGGTACCGTAGCAAGAGTTATCGGTCCCGCGTGGTGATCGAGCCGCGCGAAGTCCTCAAGGAATTCGGCACTGCCGTGCCTGACGATATGACCGTCCGGGTGCATGACAGTCTCGCGGATCTGCGATATCTGGTTATTCCGCGGCGCCCCGAAGGCACCGATAATTGGTCCGAGGACCAACTCGCTGCGATCATCACCCGTGATTGCATGGTCGGCGTCGCCAACCCGGTAATTTAGACAGATCGCAGCCAGCCGGCGATGACCCGCTCGGCATCAGGCTCTATAATCGGGCCTGTTCAATCTGATACGGCAGCATTCGGAGCGGTGATCTATGCCTGACAGCCATATTGGCGAGTCTGTGACGCGTCTGGAGGACGACGCGCTGCTTACCGGCGCCGCCCAATTCCTGGACGATATCCAGCTCAATGGCATGGTGCATGCCGCTTTCGTCCGAAGCCCCTTCGCCCACGCGAGGATTGGCGGGGTTGACCCGGCGGCGG
This sequence comes from Rhodospirillaceae bacterium, assembly GCA_018660305.1. Next base: position 14,727 of record JABJKO010000200.1, on the reverse strand, counting down.
CGCGGGATATGCCGGGCGTTGTCGCCATCTACACCATCGATGATCTGCGCGATGTGATCTGCCAGGACCGGATCCCCGAGGGATTTCCCAAGCCGCCGCCGCGCACGGAAATTGGCCCCTATGTGCTGGCCCGTGACGAGGTCTGTTATGTGGGTGAGCCGGTTGCCGTCGTGCTGGCGGAAAGCCGCTATGAGGCGGAGGACGCGGCCCAGTTCGTCGATGTGGAATACGACCCTCTGCCGGTTGTGTCGGATTGTCAGGTGGCCGCGGCGTCAGAGTCGCCGCCTGTCGACACGAGACTTGGCAATAATGTCGTCAGCAGGACAACCAAATCCTATGGTGAATGCGATGCGGCCTTTGCGGGTGCGGCGCATGTCGTGCGGGAAACGCTGCATCAGCATCGCGGCGTCGCCATGTCCATGGAATGCCGGGGCATGGTCGCCCGCTATGATCCGCTGCGCCGTCGTCTCACCATGTGGGCGTCGGCCCAGGCGCCCCATTCGCACCGCAGCATCATCGTCTATCTGCTCGGCCTCACCGAGGATCAGGTTCGGGTCATTATTCCCAGCGTGGGCGGCGGTTTCGGCCCCAAACTGAATTTTTATCCCGAAGACGCGGTGGTGACGGCGGCGACAATGAAGCTTGGCCGGCCGGTTAAATGGGTCGAGGACCGCCGCGAGCATCTGCTGACCACCACCCAGGAACGCGACCAGATCTGGGACGTGGAGATGGCGGCCGATGAAGACGGCCGCGTGCTGGGTCTGCGCGGGCAGCTCTATCATGACCAAGGCGCCTATACGGTGCGCGGCACCAATATCCCGTTCAGCGCCGCGACGACCATCCTCGGTCCCTATGTGATCCCGTCCTATCATATGGACATTTCCATCGCCCATACCAATAAGGTGCCGGCCACCTCCATGCGGGGCGCCGGTCACCCACAGGGCTGTTTCACCATGGAACGGTTGCTGGACCGTATCGCCCAGGCCAGCGGTAAAGACCGGGCGGAAATCCGCCGGATAAATCTGATCAGGCCGGAGCAAATGCCGTTCGAGCAGCCGCTGCTCACCCAGGCCGGTCAGAAAATTGTCTATGATTCCGGCGATTATGTGAAATGTCAGGCCGACCTTATGGCGGCCATCGAGTATGAGTCTTTTCCGGAACGGCAGCGTGCCGCCCGGGCGGAGGGCCGCTATCTGGGGATCGGGCTGGCGAATTACGTCAAGCCGACGGGCCGCGGCCCGTTCGAGACCGGGCTGGTGCGCATCGGCACGTCGGGCAAAATCTCGGTCTATACCGGCGGTGTTGCCATGGGGCAGGGATTTCATACCGCCATGGCGCAGATCTGCGCCGATCAGCTTGGCGTCAGCCCCAAGGACGTGACGGTCATTGCCGGCGATACGGACACGGTGTCCATGGGCATCGGCGGCTTCGCCAGCCGTCTGTCGGTGTGTGCCGGCTCATCCATTCATCTCGCTTCCGTCGAAGTGCGGCAGAAGGTCCTGTCCATCGCGGCGAACCTGCTGGAAGCGTCCGCCGAGGATCTCGAACTGATCGATGGCAAGGTTTTCGTCAAAGGGGTGCCCGGCATGTCGGTTGGATTCGCTGAGATAGCGGATGCGGTGGCCGGTATCCCTGGCGTGTCGCTGCCCGATGGCATCAGCGCCGGGCTCGAGGCCGAGGCCAATTTCCAGCCGGAGAACGTGACCTATGCCAATGGCGCCCATGCCGCCGAGGTGGAGGTCGATCCCGGCACCGGTGCGGTCAAAATCACCCGCTACGTGGTGGTCCATGACAGCGGGCGGTTGATCAATCCCATGCTGGTGGATGGCCAGGTTCAGGGCGGTGTGACGCTGGGCGTTGGCCATGCCCTGTTCGAATGGATGATCTATGACGATGCCGGTCAGCCGCAGACGACCAACCTCGCGGAATATCTTTTGCCCACGGCCCCCGAGGTCCCCCATTACGAAATCATTCACCAGCTATCGCCCACCGACCGCAACCCCATCGGTGTCAAAGGAGTGGGCGAATGCGGCGTCATGTCGGCGGCACCGTCGGTCATTTCCGCCGTCGAGAACGCCCTCGCGCCGTTTGGTGTCCGGATCAACCGCTATCCCATCACACCGGCCCTGCTGGTTGAGCAAATAGCTGCCAGCGATGCGGCACATAAAATTCCCTAGAAGGAGACCATAGGTGGCCCGATTTCCTGAACTGTCCCGTGACGACATGTCCCCTGAACAGCAACGCGTCTCCGACGACATCGCCGGCGGGCCGCGCGGCGGCGTACGCGGCCCGTTCCATGCCCTGCTGTACAGTCCGAAGCTTGCCGATTGCGCGCAACGGCTTGGGCAGTATGTGCGTTACGATTGCTCCATCCCCCAGAAACTGCGCGAACTGGCGATCCTGATCACCGCCAAGCACTGGGTGGCGCAGTATGAATGGTTCGCCCACGAAACCCATGCCCGGGACGCCGGCCTGCCGGATCCGGTGATCGAGGCCATTCGCCACGGCGACCGTCCCGATTTCAGCGATGAAGCCGAACAGGAAATCTACGATTTCTGCACTGAGCTTTATGACAATAAGCGGATCAGCGACGGGACCTACGCCAAGGTCGAAGCACGGTTCGGTCAGGTTGGCGCGGTGGAGCTGGCCGGTCTGCTCGGCCATTACAATCTGATCGCCATCACGCTGAATGTTGGGGAAATACCGGTTCCCGGTGGAGAAAAACCACTCGCGGATTAGAATCGCGAACCCTGTGGTTGTTCGCCGCGACCGATGAAATCAGATACGGGAGACGATCATGTCGAACCGGAAGGGCGCCGAACTCATCGCCGAGTTCCTGATCAAGGAGAAAATCCCGTACGTCTTTGGCATTTGCGGTCACGGCAACGTGGGCATGTTGGACGCGCTCTACGATCTCAAAGACGAGATCGCGCTGATTTCACCCCGTCACGAACAGGTCGCCGGCCATATGGCGGATGCCTATTTCCGGGTGCGCCATGAGCCGGTCGCCACCCTGACCTCCTGCGGGCCGGGTTCGGCCAATCTGATCATGGCGCTGGCGGTGGCCCAGACCGATTCCTCGGCCTTTTTGGCGATCACCGCCAATGTGCCCACGTCCCAGTTCAACCGCGGCCCGTTTCAGGAAATCAACCGCCATAACCAGGCCGATTTCCCCAACGTGGTCCGCCCGGTGGTCAAACACAGCTATCAGCCGTCACGGGTGGAGATGTTGCCGCTGGCGCTGCGCCAGGCGACCACCACCATGCTGAGCGGCAGGCCCGGCCCGGGAAATATCGATATCCCCTTCAATCTGTTTCAGGAGGAAGCGGACGTCGAGGTCGAGGCGCCGTCGGGCGGTCACAATCTGCGCCGCAGCGGGGCGTCGCCCGACGATATTACGCTCGCCGCTGACATGCTGCTGGGGGCAGAACGGCCGGTGCTTTTCATCGGCCATGGGGTGACGCTCTCCGAGGCGGCCAGCGAACTCACCGAACTGGCGAACCGTTTCAGTATTCCGGTTATCTCGTCCCCCAACGGCATGGGATGCATCCCCATGGGGGATGATCTGTCGTTGGGCTTTATCGGGCGCAATGGCGTCTACCCGGCCAATCAGGCGGGACGCCGCGCCGATCTGGTTGTGGCCGTCGGGGCACGGTTCGATGACCGCTCCGCATCCTCGTGGATACCGGGCTATTCCTGGAATTTTCCGCATACGAAGCTTATTCATGTGGATGTGGATCATGCCGAGCTTGGCCGTAACTTTCCCCCGACCCTTGCCATTCTGGCCGATGCGAAGACATTCCTGCGCCAGATGCTGGCGGAACTGGAACAGCGCCGCGCACCGGACGAATCCCGGCTCGATCCCTGGCTCGCGGACATCGCCACCTGGCGGCAGGAATGGCATGACTTCACCGCCCCCAACTTCGAGATTCATACGTCGCCCCTGCGCCCCGAACGCGTGGTTGCCGATTGCCGCGCGGTGTTGCCCGACGACGCGATAATTTCCCTCGATTCAGGCGTGCATCACAATTGGTACATGCAGTTCTGGGAGGCCCGCCAGCCCCAGACCATGCTCAATACCTGGGGATTTTCCGGCATGGGGTTCGGCGCCGCGGGCATTCTCGGTGCGAAACTGGCCGCGCCCGACCGGCCCTGCGTGTCGATCTGCGGCGATGGCGGTTTCACCATGGTGCCCCACGTGCTGTGTACCGCGGTGGAATACAACATCCCGGCCATCTGGGTGGTGTGGAACAATTTCTCGTGGAGCGCCATCCGCGATATCCAGTACGGATTGTTCGACGGCCGCGAGATCGGCACCGGCTTTTACCAGGACGGCAACAAGCAGCCCTACAATCCCGATTTCGCGGCCTGGGCGCGCGCCGCCGGCGCCGAGGGCGTCACCGTCACCAAGTCGGAGGATTTCAAAGGCGCGCTGGAACAGGCGGTAAAGGCCAACAAGCCCTATCTGATCGACGTCCATGTGGACGCCAACGTGCGCCCGCCGGCCACCGGTACCTGGGCCCTGCCGCCCCTGGCCCATGCCGAGCCGGTGTTTGGTGAGCCGTTTACGCCGTTATAACCGGCGTGCCGGCGTTGGGAGGTTCCGTTGGCGTTAGTTTCGATCGCGGAAGTGACCGGCTGATTATTAGAATTTGTAGGATGAACGGACCTGCCGGGCGCGTGGTGGAACTTCTCAGATTAGCCATGAACGGCCTTCCAACAAGGTGTCTGCCAGTTAATTAAAAAGGCTCAAAACGACCCTAATCCGACACTCGAATAGCGGCTGAATTCGCCACTATTTTCCCATGTTATTGTTCTTTGGAGATATACTTACTAAGACGACTGGAAGTCGGAGAAGACTAGAATGAGTCCTTTGTCGCAGGTTCTAATTTTCAAAATCGTATTCACCATAGGCGCTTGGTGCATCCCGCTCTTACTGTTTCCAACGAGTCGATTCAAATCGCTCGGTTTTAAAGTTCCCGAACCGATTTTGTATTTCCGGCTGCTCGGAATAGCCTACACCGCTTTAGTCGTCGGTTATGTATTTGGCCTTCAAACTTAGCTTGGTGGTGGTTATCCAGCCAATATTGTCTGGGTGGGTATAGTCAGCAATGGAGGCGCATTTTTATATCTTGTACTCAACGCAGTATCTGGCACCTGGGCGTCGTGGGAAAACCCCGCCCGGGTGCTAATGTGGGGTTCGCTTGTCCTTACGGGCCTCATTACCGCCGGTCTTATTATTTTTGGCGTGTGGTCTAATTAATTGTGTTTCCATTGCTGTGACTCAACGTTAAAGTTTATTCTCAGATTCGCAGCGAGCACTCTCGCGACTCGCACACCTACCAATCAATTCTGACCGGAGGATGACAACAATGCCACCAGTAGAAATTGATCGTCATATTTTTCAAACATATAGAACGCTTCGGCTAGGGATAGCCGGATTGGCATTTTCGTTTCCATTCCTCTTGGGGATTTTAGGAGAGATCTACGGAGTTGAAGATCTTGGTAATTCTTGGAGTGCGTACTATCACCATTCGCCTGTCACTCGTGATGTATTCGTCGGGGTATTATGGGCAATTGGGATCTTCTTCATCCTCTACAAGGGCTACAGTAGGCAGGAGAATATTGGACTCTACATTGCCGGATTCTTTGCGATATGTGTCGCGATGTTCCCGATGAACCTTTATGACGCCGATGTTAAAGGCGTTATGGATCCTTGCAAGAATGACCAGGTCCAAACATCGTATGCGAAAGATCATAGGCACAATTTTCTTAAAGACGAAGAAGTGAAGATTGGCCCGACTTCTGTGACTGCGAGGCAAAAGTATGCGATTTGCAATACCGCAGCACATGTTCATGTGCCTGGCTTTGAGAAGTTGGTGATATCGCTGCATGGTTTATCTGCATTGATCTTTTTCGTCAGTGCGGCCTATGTGGCTATTTTCACTTCTTCTGCCACCTTGCACAAACTACGCAAACCTCAGCTAGAGACGTTTCTTAAATGGTTTTACCGAGGCGCGGGTGCTCTGATGTTCGTTCTTCCTTTGGGGCTTCTCGGGGCGAGTGCAATTTTCGGGGCGAGTGCATTTATTGAAAGATTTCCGAAGATTGTTTTCTACATAGAAACATTTGCCGTTATAGCGTTCCTGTTCTATTGGGTCTTTAAGACAGTTGAGTTGATGTCTGTTAGTGATGATTTGATTTTGGAAGATCAAGACCTTCTCACAGGCATGGGACTTCAGTCACGTGGTTAGCTAGGCCCTTACTTGGTATTGATGAGTCAAACTACGGGGATGAATTGATAACTGTTTCATGCTTGTTGTTGTCCATGAAGCCGTTAGCAAGACGAAAACTAGTGACTATGAGAATGGATTTTTAAGTCAGGTTCGCTAGTAGGCGAAGTCCGCTCTAGGACGATCTCTGTCGTTTACCGTAAAGGGTATCTATGGGCCAACTCCGGAAGAAGGAAGCCTTCCGTGCGGTGTCCGGTGCTGGAGGTAGAGCGGAAACAAATCGGCTGAAAGCCGAGATAAATAAGAGCAGTTGGAAATAACTTTTATCAGTCCCCGTCGTCCAGCGGGTTAGGGGTGATGCGTTCACCCTTGCGGTAGGTCAGGACGATCGGCGCGAGACGGGCGATGGACAGGCCGGTCAACGTGAGCAGGAGCAGCTTGAAGTTGGCGTTGCCGAACAGGAGCCCGTGACGAGTACGAAGGCAAGGAGGGAATATTTTATGAAATTCTCGACGGTGGATAGGTACGCGAGACGAGATAAACGCCGATCAGGACCGGGATTGTCCCGACGACGTGAAAACCCTCCAGCATTTCACCAAGAATAAGGATGGCCAGCGCCGATCCGAACACTGGATGCAGGCTCATGAACGAGGCCGCCCGATTGGGTCCGATGCGCAGCGTGCCGCTGTTCCAGCATGCCCAGGCAATGATAGTGCTGAACAGGGCCACATAGACCAGGCTGGAAATTGTCAGGAAGGAGAACCGCGTCTCCGCCCCACTGGCGATTTCGATGGCATAGGCGGGGATCAGCCATACCGTGCCACCGAGACACAGGATCAGCAGTAGCGTCCAGGGCGATATCTTGAGCCCGGCGCGCTTGAACAGAACCATGTAAAGCGCCCAGCAGATGATGGCCAGTAGCATGAACAGATCGCCGAGATGAAAATCGAGGGCGCGCAGGGCCGCTACGTCGCCGCGGCTGACCACGATGGCAATGCCCAGCACGGAGAGGACGATCCCCAGCCCCTGCCATCGGTTGATCATATCGCGCAGGATCAGCCAGCTAAAGAAGACCGCGATGACCGGGACGCCGGCATTGATCAGGGCGGCGTTGATCACCGTGGTGTAAAGCACGCAGAAATAGACCAGCGTATTTCCGGCGACGAACAGGAAGCTGAGGATCGCGAAGGTGCCTGCATGGCGTCTGATAATCGGCCAGTCTGTGCGGAGAACCGGAATCACCAGGGGTAGGACCATGGCCGCCGCCAGAAGGTGACGCCAGAACGAGAGTGACACCGGCGGCACGTCCAGATTGGCGAGACGGGCGACGACAAAATTTCCCGCCCAGCACAGGATAGCGTAGGAGCAGAGCGCGTAGGGGCTGGCGATAACCGCCGTAATTTTGTTCATTTTAAGGATGCGGGGCGGTCCAGGGGCTGATGTCGGAATTCTCTATGCCGCGGCAACGGTGGTGGTGAACCACGGGCCGGCCACGGTGACCCGGTGCATGAGACGGCGGTGGCCGGGATAATCATCGGCGGCGTAATGGACCACGGCACGGTTGTCCCACATGGCCAGCGAGCCTTCGTCCCAGCGGAACCGGCAGGTATGCTCCGGCTTGGTCATGATCTCGGTGAGATATTTCATCAGCGGCAGGCTTTCTTTCCGCGTCCAGCCATCGAAGCGGTCGCAATAGACCGGGCTGAAATACAGAACCTTGCGTCCCGATTCCGGATGGGTGGCGATCACCGGATGGGTGGCCTCTATGCCGGCGTATTTCTTGCGGCTCTCGGCATAGAATTCGGCGCTCAGCCCGCCCGCCGCCGGGTTGATGTCCGCACTGTCCGCATGGGCCCGCACATGCACCGCGGACAGGGTTTCCAGGGTGGCGCGCAGGCCCGGCGACAATTCATCATGGGCGGTGCCGAGATGGGCAAATAAGGTGTCGCCGCCCACCGGCGGCAACTCGCGCGCATAAAGGATGGAGGCGACGCTGGGGATTGGATAGAACGATTGATCCATATGCCAAAAGCCGCCGATATTGCGGACATCGTCGGCCTCGCGGATGACCTCTTTGACCGCCGGCTCTCTGTCCACGCCCTGCATGTTGGAGACAGGGGCATCCACCTGCGCCTCGCCGAACTGGCCGGCGAAAGCCGCATGCTGGGCCGGGGTGAGGTCCTGATCCCGGAAAAAGAGCACACCCCATTCATTGAACGCCTGCCGGATTTCCAGGCAGGTCTGCTCCGGCAGATCCTGGCTGAGATCCACGCCGGAAATCTCCGCGCCGGTGTGCGCCGACAGGGGCCGGAGCGTGATATCGGTATTCTTCATTTTGTCGCCTCCCAAGGCATGGGGGGCAGTTTAGCCCGATCCACGGCCGTTTGGGTACAGGCTTGCAACACCCTTCCAACAGCCATGCCCACGGCCTCAAAGACGGATAGGCCGATTGGATTTAGAGCCTAACGTCGCTTGCTCCGGGGCGGGCGCAGCCTTATGGGCTCGGCGTTGCGGGACCGCAGAAGGGCCTTTTGGATGCCCTGTCTGGTCCGCAACACTTTGACACGCACTCGCGTGGTGCCCCTGTGCTCGAAACCCAGCAGATCGGCGCCGCGGCGGGATACATCGATGATGCGGCCACGCTTATAGGGCCCCCGGTCGTTGATGCGCACCACCAGCGAGCGCTTGTTGGCCAGATTGGTGACTTGCACCATGGTACCGAAGGGCAGGCGTTTGTGGGCGGCGGTAAGCCCGTTCATGTCGAAGGGCTCACCGCTGGCCGTGCTGCGGCCCTGATAGTGCGATCCGTACCAGGATGCCTCGCCAACCCGGTCGTAGCCGCTGGCGACGGCGGCCGTCCATAGCAGCACGGATGCTGCCAGCGCCAGCGCAAGGCGGCTGAACCATTTCTCGATTATCGTCCTGGTCCTAAAAGTCATAATCCTCTCCCACCGGTAACGGCCATGGCCGCCTTCGGTACTCGTGCCGGCATCTCTGGCCAGCCATGCATGAATCTACATGAAGAGGTTTATAGAGCGTTTAATAGGAAGTACTCATTTCGAGATAGAGAAATGAATAGATGACATTAATTAAAGTATAGAGCCATTGCGCGGGTAACGTATTTGAATACAAATTAGAAACAATTTTCACCTAGTATTATAAACCAATTTTAACGTTGTTTCATAATATTTCGTCAATGCCTTATCTATTGAATCAATGCCGAGATTAAAGAAAGAGTTTTCAGGGAGCGCCCGGCGTCTCTGTGGGTGGTCGTGAGGGCGTCAGAATGTGCCCATTACAGGTGAGGAGTATTGAGATGATGCGTCTTACTCGGAACAGAATTTTGTCGGCGGCCCTTGCCGGGGCCGGTTTTGTAGCTTGTGGTCTGGCGTCGTTGCCGGCCGTGGCCGAGGGCTCCATGGTGGTTCGCGACTTCGTGTTGAGCCATGGTATCGAGGGGCGTGAGCCCATCAGCAACACCGATTCCTTCCACGTCGAGGACCGCAAGGCGTTTGCCTTCGTCCGCATCCACAATACGGGTGCCCCGACCACCATGAGTTTCGTCTGGAACCATGGCGAGAGGCATCATGCCACGGTGCCGGTGACAATCGGCACATCGCCGGGCTGGCGCACCTGGAGCAATATCAAACTGCAGGCCGGTGACTGGCACGTCAAGCTGGTGGATGGCGGCGGCGAGGTGCTGCTGGAAAAAGCCTTCACCGTCGGACCCAGAATGGCCGATCCCATGACGCCCATGGCCTCGCCGTCCAATGGCGGGCAGGAGATGAGAGGGCCACGTGATATTCCGGCGTCGGTGGCGTATCCGTCGCGCTAAGGAATCACAACATATCGATCAAGAGGCCGGGGACTTTTCGACGTTCCCGGCCTTTTGCGTTCCCGGCCTTTTACGATAGTGCCTAAAACGTGGCGCCGGACTCCAGCCAGGTATCGACGATTTCCGAGCCGGTGGCGAACCACACATCGTCGTGGCCCTGGATGTAATCCAGCGCCGATTCGAGGATCCCGATGCGGTGGGAGACGCCGATGACAAACGGGTGCAGGCAGATGGCCATCACCCGGCCCGACTCGGCACCTTCGCGATACAGCGTATCGAACTGGCTGCGGATCATGGCTTCGAATTCGTCGTTTGAGCGCCCGGCCCGGAATTGTGGCAGATCGTTGATTTCGGTGGAGTAGGGCAAATTCACCAGCTTGCGGCCGCCGGCCTCCATGAAATAGGGCTGGTCGTCATTGACCCAGTCGCACACGTAATCGAGCCCTTCATCGGCCAGATAATCCATCGTATCCCATGTCTCCTGAAGCCCCGAGCCGAGCCATCCGCGCGGCCGTTGTCCCGTGGTCTCGGTGATGCGGGCCATGGTGTCGTGGACCAGCTGCTTGTCGCCCTCCGGCGGAGTGACATGGAAGGGGCGGGAGTTGCTCTGATTATGTCCGAGGAATTCCCAGTTGAGCGCCATGGCGTCTTCCAGGATCTCGGGATAGGCGTCGCAGACTTCCGAATTCAGCGTCACGGACGCCCGAATATCGCGTTTTGACAAGACATCCATGATCCGGAACACACCGACGCGGGCACCGTAATCGCGCACCGACCAGGCGGAGACTTCGGGCACATAGGGCCCGCGCGCGCCCGGAATAGGCTCGTTTAGCGGAAAGAACTCGATATTGGGGATCACCCACACCGCCACCCGGGCGCCGTTGGGCCATGTGAGCTTGGGACGCCGGTTGATCGGCGTATAGGGGAAGGGACCGTAATTGCGGGGTTCCATCACGACACCTCCTTGAGGCCGGCGGTGCCGTAGAGATGCTGCACGATCTCATCGGCATGCATCACGTCGGCATATTTATGATGCAGATCGAACAGGCTGACCTTGTGGGACAGCTCATGGCGGTCATAGACGCACTCTTCGGCGATGGTCACATGGATACCGTTGGAATAGCCGTCCACCACGGACGCGCGCACGCAGCCCGAGGTGCTTTCGCCGCACACGATCAGGCTGTCGACCCCCATCTGGTTGAGTTGCGGGATCAGCGGCGTGCCCGCGAAGGCGCTGGCGCGCTGTTTATAGACCATGAGATCGCCTTCCTGCGGGGCGAACTCCTCCTTGATCTCCCAGACATCGGGCGCGCGCTGGACTTTCTGGCGGTTGGTGGCATAGGCATGCCCCACATTGGATTCCACCCGGGTTTCCGTGGTCGAGTAAATGATCGGGATGCCGACGGCGCGGGCGGCCTTGAACAGGCGTTCAGTGGGCGGGATGGCGTTCCAGGCAAACTCGCCGCATGAACTCGGATATACATCAATCAACTCTTCGACCGGTTTGTTGCCGCCCTGATAGGCCAGCTTGTAAAGGTCGATGGCAAGCAGCGCGGGCTTTTTGCCCACATAGGTCTGCCGTTCGTAGTGGCTGTAAATTTTGAGCGCGCCCGGCGAGACCACGTCCTGCCAGCAATGATCCTCGAAGTTCGATGCCATGAGTGTTCTCCCTGTAATCTGTTGTGACGACTCTATTACAGCGCCAGAGAAGCGGCAACGGCTCGACCATGAAGAGAAGGGGCTTGCCCATCGGGGCGCTGTAGTATGAAATCAGGTCATCGAATGATCAGCATATTATATAACGGAAACGTATATCTATCGGGAGATCTGGGATGAAATATCGGCGACTCGGGAACTGCACGGACGATGTCTCCGCCGTCGGGCTTGGCGGCATGGCCATGACCAGCATCTATGGTCCGGCCGACGAAAACGAGGCGGTTGCGACTGTCCATGCGGCCCTTGATGCGGGGCAGAATTTCATCGACACGTCCGACGCCTATGCCGGCGGCAAGAACGAGGAGATGTTCTCGATCATCCTCAAGGAGCGCCGGTCCGACGTGTTTCTCGCCACCAAATTCGGCAATCTCGGCGGTAGCGCCGACGGACGGCCCGAATATGTGGCCGAGGCCTGCGACAAGAGCCTGCAGCGGCTCGGTACCGATGTGATCGATCTTTATTTCCAGCACCGCGTGGATGCGGCAGTTCCCATCGAGGACACGGTGGGCGCCATGTCGAAGCTTGTGGAGCAGGGCAAGGTGCGCTGGCTTGGCTTGTCGGAGGCCGGGCCTGATACCATCCGGCGGGCGCACGCCACTCATCCGATCTCCGCGCTTCAGACCGAATATTCCCTGTGGACCCGGTTTGTGGAAAACGATTACCTGCCGTTGCTGCGGGAGCTGGGGATTGGGCTCGTCCCCTATTCGCCTCTGGGACGCGGCATGCTCACGGGCACCATCGATGGGTTCGACAGCCTCGCCGAAAACGACCGGCGTAAGGACCACCCGCGCTTCACCCAGGATAATATCGACAACAATGTTTCGGTGATCCAGCCGCTGAAGGATATCGCTGATGAAAAAGGCGTCAGCTCCTCGCAGCTTGCCATCGCCTGGCTGCTCCATCAGGGCGACGACATCGTACCCATCCCGGGTACCAAGCGCCGGACCCATCTGGCGGAAAACATGGCGGCGGTCGACATTGAGCTTTCCGCCGCCGACGTGACCCGCATCGGGGCCGCCGTCAAACCCGACGCGGTGTCGGGCACGCGCTATCCCGAGAAGCAGCTCGGCGGGCTGGGGATCTGAAGCCGGTCCCGGCGGCGATAGCGGTTAAAGACCGCTTTCGTCGATCCGCTCCGGCATCTCCAGGAACCGCCGCACCACGTGCCAGAAACGGGCGCGGTTGACGCCGAGATGGGACACATGGGCCTGACCGGCCATGATGGCGAACTGCTTGTTCCTGTTCGGTAGCAGGTTGAAGTAATTCAGCAAATCCTCTTCGGTGGCGATTCCGTCATGCTCGCCCCTTATGATGAGCACCGGGCAGTCGATCCTGGTGGGATCGCAGACCGGTAGCTTGGAACACATATCCACGTAGGTGCCGGTGGGCACCGCATCGCATATGGCAAGCTGGGTATCGGCCAGCGCCTCTGCGACACCGTCCTCAGAGGTGCCGGGCATGTCGCGGGTGAAGATGGACAGAAAAAACGCCCGATCCACTTTTCGCATGTTGCTGGCGGTCCACTGATCCATTTTCTTGGAGCGCTCGATCAGGGTGGGCGCATCCTTGCCGGTCCAGACGAAGGCGTCGAGGATCAGCTTGCTGGCGTGTTGTGGATAGTCTTCCGCAAAGGCTGCAGCCCGCAACGCACCGGAGGAAGACCCGTAGAATGCGATATTGGATTGCCCCGTTTCGCGTTCGACGATCTCCATCCCTGCTTTCAGGTCTTTGACTCCCTCGGCGATGGGGGAATTGCCATCGGTACTGTCCGATTTGCCATAGCCCTCGTGGTCCATGGTCCACACATCGAACCCGTATTCGGCGAATTTCTCCATCAGCGAATAGTCGGGTTTCCCGGGAACATGAAGATCAAAGCCGGTGGGGCCGCTGAACGACGATCCATGTACCAGAAACAGGATTGGTTTCGGTGTTTCCCCTGCGACCGGTGCGCCAAGCCGCTTGCGAAACATGTAAAGCTTCACATCGCCTTTTTGGGCCCGGTATTCCTCGCTCCACATATCGGTGATGGGCATACCCTACAAATCCGTGCCGTCGATGCGGGGCGGCATTGACAAAAATCCGTCGAGGGAGTGCCAGAAACGCTGGCGGTTGATGCCGATGGTGGTGTTGTGGGCCTGGCCGGTGACCATGACCACCTGCTTGTCTTTGTTGGGTAAGGCGTTGAAGAACCCCATCACATCCTCGTCGGTGGCAATCCCGTCATGATCGCCGCGAAAGATCATCACCGGGCATTGCACCTTGGCCGGGTCGACCACCGGCAGATTGACGCACATATCAATGTAAGTCCCGTTTGGTACGCTGCCCCCACCATTGGCCATTTCGGCCGAGGCCGCCGCCAGCGGTAGCTCGGGAATGGTCAGCCCTTCCACGTCTCGGGTGAAGATGCCCTGATAGGCGGCCTCGTCGACCACGCGGCGGTTACTGGCCCGCCATTCATCGATGCGTTCGGCGCGTTTCTTGAGGGTCGGCGATCCTTCGCCGGTCCATACAAGGGCGGCAAGCACCAGCCGATCGACCCGTTCGGGGCAGGCATTGGCATAGGCGCCGGCCCGCAGCGCTCCCGATGACGACCCAAAGAACGAAAAGGCGCTCTTGCCGGTAATTTCTTCGACGATGGGCGCGGCGGCTTTCAGGTCTTCAACGCCGTCGGCGATGTAGGAAAACCCGTCCGTATGGCTGGATTTTCCGTAGCCTTCGTGATCCATGGTCCAGACGTCATATCCAAGCCCGGCGAAGGTTCGCATCAGCGAATAATCGCCCTTGCCCGGTATGTCGAGGTCATAGGCTGTCCGCGCCGAAAAGGACGAGCCGTGGACCAGAAACAGAACCGGTTTGTCGGGCGATGCGGCGCGGGCCTTGGGTGAGTAGCGGCGGAACAGAAAGAGATCGATGTCGCCCCGCTTGGTCCAATGCTCTTCGCCG
>JABJKO010000282.1 GCA_018660305.1 Rhodospirillaceae bacterium | reverse complement strand
TAACCTCCCCCCATCAAGGGGGGAGGGATCGAGGTATTAGCCGCGACATAAACAATCGAGCGGTAATTAATAATAGTCCCCTCCCCCTTGATGGGGGAGGGCTGGGGTGGGGGTGACTGAAACCGTGAAACGGTTTCAGCGGGACGACTGGAAGGGCGACCAGATAGGGGATGGAATTATACCGCCAATCATTCCCGCGGGTCTGTGTTGCGGCGATCGCCCTGGCGGCGTTCCGGGGGCGGATCGGATTCGGCGGGGAAGATGACGTCGGTCAGCGGGGCGTAATCCTCGGCGCGGAAATTCTGGATGATGTCATAAATATCATCCGATGGTGTGCCGAGACGGCGCAGCACCGCGCCACCAAGCTGAAGGCTCATCTCGAAGGTTTCGTGGACGATGCCCGTCGCCCCGGCCTCCTCCAATGATCGCCGGTGCCGGTTATCGCGGGCCCGCACGAAGATATCGATCTTGGGGAACCGCTGATGCAAAAGATGTACGGTGCGTGACGCCGCCTCGGCATTGTCCATGATCACCACGGCTGCCCGGGCGCGCTCCGCACCCAGCGCCTTTTGGACTTCCGGCCGGCTGGCATCGCCGTAATAGACCGGTAGCCCCTGGCTGCGGGCCTCACTGACGCGGGTTGGCTCGAATTCCACCGCCACATAGGGAATATTGGCGGTGGTAAGCATTTTCGCGACCGACTGCCCGACACGCCCGAAGCCGGCGATAATGACATGATCCTGCACATCGCTGACTTCGGCCTCCGAGACGGTGACTTCCGGGCTGGTGCGATCCTCCATATGAGTCTCGAAGCGCTCTCCCAGCCAGGCCAGAACCGGGGTCAGCGCCATACTGATGGCAACCACGCCGACCATCAGGTCGGCGACCGGTATCGGCATCAGCCCATCGCGCGCTGCCAGCCCGAACAGGATAAAGGCGAACTCACCGCCCTGCGACAGCAACAGACCGAGACGGACGGACGCCCCCCACGGTTGACCCGAAATCCTGGCCACCAGTGCCAACAGCCCGGTCTTGCCCAGAATAAGGGAAACAACGAGGCTGGTGACGAGTCCCGCCTTTTCGAAAATCAGCGGCAGGTCGAGATCAAGCCCGACCGTCATGAAGAAAAGCCCAAGCAGCAACCCGCGGAAGGGCGCGATTTCCGCCGCCACCTGCATCCGGTATTCGGTTTCGCCCAGCAGCATGCCGGCAATGAAGCCACCGATGGCCAGGGACAGTCCGAAGGAGGCGGTGGCCCAGCTGGTGCCAAGCAGAACCATCAGCGTCATCGCCGCAAACATTTCCGGCGACTGGCCGACGGCGATGATTCGGAAGACAGGCCGCAGAATCAGACGACCAAAGGCGAAGATCGCCGCAACCGCGATGATTGCCTTGATCACCGTCCAAAGGACAACGACAACGATATCCTCACCGGCGCCACCCAGCGCCGGTACGATGGCAAGCAGCGGCACAACAGCCAGATCCTGCAGCAGCAGAATGGAAAAAGCGACACGGCCGACGCGGGTGGACATCTCGCCGCGTTCGGAAAGCAACTGCATCACCACAGCGGTTGAGGACAGCGCCAGCGCGCCGCCGATCACGATGGCGTTCTGGGTGGTGAGGGCAGCGGCGGTGGCGAGAAGCCCTATAATCGCCCCCGTAACCACGACCTGCACGGTACCCAGTCCGAAAATATAGCGGCGGATCACCCGGAGGCGGTCAAAGGTCAGCTCCAGACCGATGGTGAACAGCAAAAAGATGACGCCCAGCTCGGCCAGGGCGCGTGTCACTGTTTCGTTTCGCACCAATCCGAAAACGTGAGGGCCGATGATCAGGCCAGCAGCGAGATACCCGAGTATGAGGCTGGATTTCAGTCGCTGAAATATCGGGACAGCGATAACGGCGGCAACGAGGAAAACCAGCACATCGGCCAGAAATGAATGGTCATCCATGAAACTGATCCGGCCCGCATTCCCGTTACCGCTGAGACGGCCATTCTAGCCTGTGCCCGTCCAACTGCGAAGCCTCCATCTGAGATTGCGGCCGGCCACTTGCGGTTGGTCCCGAGGCATGCCATTTGACACCCATGCGCCGTCTTATCGCCCTTATCCGACGCCGGAATCGGCTCTCAAAGTCATAGATGATGGATCTTCTGATCACCATTGCCGGGATCACCCTCTTGCTCGCCGGTGGGGAAGGCCTGATTCGGGGCGCCGTCGGAATTGCCAGGCGTCTTCAAATTTCCCCCTTTATCGTCGGGCTGACCATCGTCGGATTCGGCACCTCGGCGCCCGAACTGGTGGTCAGCGTGGATGCTGCGCTATCCGGCGTCCCGGGGATTGCCGTCGGCAATGTCATTGGCAGCAATATGGCCAACATGCTGTTGATCGTCGGCGCCGCCGCCCTGGTCTCGCCCCTCACTGTCCACCCGGACGCCGTCCGCCGGGACAGTATGATCATGATCGCCGCCACACTTTTTTTCGCGACTGTGGCCTATATGGGGTCAATGACGTTTATCCACGGCGCCGCTTTCCTTGTTGGGCTCTTTCTCTATCTCGCCTATTCGCTCTGGTCAGATGCCCGCAGTGCCGGCCCCGCAGCCGCGCTGCATGGCGACGAAGCCGAGGAAGTCGCGGTCGGATTACCCGACCGGGTCGGGGTGCTGGTAATAGCGATGCTGGTGGGTCTTGCCGCTTTGGTCGCCGGTTCGCGGATCGCCGTCATTGGCGCGACCTCGCTGGCCCGCGGCGCCGGAATTTCGGAAGAGGTAATCGGTCTGACGCTGGTCGCGGTTGGCACCTCGCTGCCCGAGCTCGCAACAGCCTTTATGGCGGCGCGGCGCGGTCATTCCGATGTCTGTATCGGCAATGTCATCGGCAGCAACATTTTTAATCTTCTCGGTATCGCGGGAGCGGCCGCCATCGCCGCCCCCCTGTCATTCTCGTCCGACCTCCTCAGATTCGACATACCGGTTTTGATCGCCGTTACGGTGATCCTGATCGGCTTCATGGCGACCGGCGCCCGCGTCAAACGCTGGGAAGGCGGGGTTTTGCTTCTTCTTTACTGCCTGTACCTGTCGGTACATCTGTTGCCAACAACATCCTCTTGATGCCGGGGCGGCAATCTCTCATTCTGGGGGCATGACCAATATCACACCCCGGAATGCCCTGGTCACGGGAGCATCCCACCGCATAGGCCGAGCCATCGCCCTCGATCTTGCCGGAAAAGGCTGGAACGTCGCCGTGCACTACAACGATTCCGCGGAGGCGGCGCAGTCCGTGGTCGCCGAGATCGAAACGGCGGGCGGACAGGCAAGCGCCGTCCAGGCAAACCTGGCAATCGAATCCGAAACATCACAGTTGGTAGATCACGCAGCAGCCGCAATAGGGCCGATCACCTGCCTGATCAATAACGCTGCCTGCTTTGAGCATGATACGGCTGAGAGTGTCACACGCGCTTCATGGGATCTTCATATGGAGACCAATCTGCGGGCGCCCTTCGTGCTGACCCAGGAATTCGCGCGCGCCCTGCCACAAAGCGCCAATGGCGCGGTGATCAATTTGATCGACGAACGTGTCTGGAACCTGACCCCGCATTTCGTCAGCTACACGTTGAGCAAGGCCGGCCTGTGGACGCTGACCCAGACACTCGCATTGGCGCTGGCGCCGCGCATTCGGGTAAACGCGATCGGGCCCGGCCCCGCCTTACCGAGCCCACGCCAAACAGAGGCGCAATTTGCCCGGCAAAGCAGCTCGACACCGCTGCAACGGGGAACGACACCGGAAGAAATTTGTGACGCGGTGCGATTTATTCTTGCCGCACCGGCCCTAACCGGCCAAATGATTGCACTCGACGGCGGTCAGCATCTCGGCTGGCGCCAGGGTGCCGACGATCCGGAAGAATAACGGCCCGCGCACGAACGGCGGACCCGGGAAAGGACAGACAATCCATGACGTCACCGAGTATCATTCAGCCTCTCCATCAACCGGCACCCGGTGCCGCGACCCGGCAGGTCTTCGTCCGCGATCTGACCCTGCCGGCGCTGATTGGCGTACACCGTCACGAAAAAGATGGCCGCCAGCGCGTCCGGCTCAATCTGGATATGGAGGTTCTGGAAGACGGTTGGTCGAACCAGGACCGGTTGTCCGATGTCGTCTGCTACGAGGAAATTGTCTCCGCCGTACGCGACATTGTCGCCGCCGGACACATCAACCTAGTAGAAACCCTTGCAGAGATGACAGCCGCTACCTGCCTCAAGGACCACCGGGTAAGAAAGGTGAAGGTACGGGTCGAAAAGCTAGATGTATTCGCCGATGCCGGTAGTGTAGGGGTTGAAATAGAACGGGTTAATACTCAGTAACGAATATTAAGTACCTGTAAAGACGAAATGGAACCAGAAAGCTGGAATTGTGCACAGGGGATTCGTTCCGCCATAATTCCGTCATGATGGACAGAAACCTATCTTGTTTTCATAGAATTTTTACTAGTCTTAAGAGAAACTTATTATCGGGTATTCGTTTATTTCATAAATTTCAATATGTTAGCGGATTTGCCCTAAATTTAGGCAGTTTGGTAGAAATACAATGATTGCAATAGTGTGACGGTCTGATCGGAATGTTATCTACAGACTTGTCCACAGCCATCGTGGACAATATTTCACGCCGGTGTTTCGCCATCCAGCAATCGGTATCGGGCGCATGACTAAAGCTACCGAGAATCAAATTTCAGAACCCACGAAGACGCGTGAGCCGCCGGCCGCGCCCTCGCTGGCCCGTGGAGTCGACACCATCGCTGCGGCACTGAAGACCCTGTCGGGCAGCGCCGGGGTCTACCGGATGGCCGACAAAGACGGCAAGCCTCTTTACGTCGGCAAGGCGAAGAATCTCAAACGCCGGGTGACAGCCTATACCCGTCCGCAGGCATTGCCCGTCCGCATCCAGCGCATGATCGCGGCTACAGCCTCCGTGGAGGTCATCCAGACTCACACGGAAGTCGAGGCGCTCCTGCTTGAAAGCAATATGATCAAGCAGCTCAAGCCGCGCTACAATGTCCTGCTGCGCGACGACAAATCCTTTCCCTTTATTCTGCTGACCGGCAAATCCGATTGGCCGCAATTGATCAAACACCGCGGCGCCCGGTCGAAGCCGGGAGAATATTTTGGCCCGTTCGCCTCCGCCGGGGCTGTCAACAGGACCCTTGCTGCGCTACAGCGCGCCTTCCCTCTGCGCAACTGCTCTGACAGCATCTTTACCAGCCGCACACGGCCCTGCCTGCAATACCAGATCAAACGCTGCACGGCGCCCTGTGTCGGACGCATCAGCCCGGAGGATTATGGCGCCATCGTCGACGAGGCGCGGGATTTTCTGACCGGTCACAGCCGCAATATTCAGGACGCCCTTTCAACCCGCATGCAGGACGCGTCGGACGCAACGGAGTATGAATCCGCGGCGATTTTCCGCGACCGCATTCAGGCGCTTACCCAGATCCAGGCCCATCAGGACGTCAATGTGGCCAGGCTGGGGAATGCCGACGTGATCGCCATCGCCGAAGGGGGCGGGCTGGTTTGCGTCCAGGTTTTCTTTTACCGGGCGGGCCAGAATTTCGGCAACCGCACCTATTTTCCCACCCGCGCGGCCGGCCTGCCGGCCGATCAGGTTCTCGCCGCCTTTATCGGGCAATTTTATGCCGACAAGGAGCCGCCGGCATTGGTGCTTCTCAGCGAAGCAGTGCCCGATGCGGATCTGATCGAGGCGGCACTCACCCTGCGGGCAAACCGTAAGGTGACAGCGACACGCCCGATCCGTGGCACCAAACGCAATCTGATCGAACACGCGCTGGCCAATGCGCGAGAATCTCTGGCCCGCCGCCTGTCGGAAAGCGCCGCCCAGCGGCGGTTGCTGGAAGGCGTCGCCGATGCCTTTAACCTCGATGGCCCGCCGGCCCGCATCGAAGTGTATGACAATAGCCATATTTCCGGCACCAACCCGGTCGGGGCCATGATCGTTGCCGGTCCCGAAGGTTTCGAAAAACCGGCCTATCGCAAATTCAATATTCGCGACAAGACACTCTCACCGGGTGACGATTACGGCATGATGCGCGAAGTCATGACCCGGCGATTCCGCCGCGCCCTGCAGGAAGATCCGGACCGCCAATCGGGCACATGGCCGGATTTACTGTTGATCGATGGCGGGGAAGGCCAGTTGAGCTCGGTGTCGGAAGTCCTCACGGATCTTGCGGTGGACGATATACCGGTCGTCGGGATTTCCAAGGGGCCGGACCGGGATGCCGGACGCGAACGTTTTCATATCAACGGACGCCGGTCCTTTATGATGGCGCCCAATGACCCGGTTCTCTATTACCTTCAGCGGCTTCGCGACGAGGCCCACCGGTTTGCCATCGGCAGCCATCGCACCAGACGCAGCCAGGGAATTACGCGATCCCAACTCGATGACATCCCCGGCGTTGGCGGGCTGCGAAAACGCGCCCTGCTGCATCATTTCGGATCCGGCCGGGCGGTCGGTGAAGCGGGGCTGGCGGATCTCGAAACCGTAAGCGGAATCAGCCGACCGCTGGCGAAGAAAATTTATGACCATTTTCATGCAGATGGTTAGAATGGCGGACCAGACGGTCGGCGCTGAACACACAGGCGGCACGATTGGCCGCGTAGGAATGATGTGATGCTAACCAGCCCCCCAAATCTTCTCACCCTGTTTCGGATCGCCGCGATCCCCGGCATCGTCGCGCTGTTTTATCTCGAATCCGATCTCGGCAAGTGGCTGGCCTGTGGTCTGTTCGGCATCGCCGCCATTACCGACTTCTTCGATGGCTATCTGGCCCGCGCCTATGGCCAGCAATCCGATTTTGGCCGATTCCTCGACCCCATCGCGGACAAGCTGCTGGTTGCCGCGGCATTGTTGCTCCTCACCGGGTTCGGTCAGGTCAGCGGACTGATGATTTTGCCGGCCGTGGTGATCCTGTGCCGCGAGATCCTGGTCTCCGGTCTCCGGGAGTTTCTCGCGGGCATTCGCATCAGCGTGCCGGTCAGTGCCCTGGCCAAGTGGAAAACCATGATCCAGATGTTCGCCATCGGATTTCTGATCGTCGGTGATTCCGGACCGGAGGCCCTGCCGACACGGCTTATCGGCGAAACCGGCCTGTGGATTGCGGCGGCATTGACGCTGATTACAGGGTATGACTATCTGCGGGCGAGCCTGCACCATATCGTGCGCATCGAAAAAGCAGATGCCCTGCCGAATTCCGGCGATGACGGGTAGCAGGCACGGCATGGCTAAACGGAACGATTGCGACGATGAAGGTATTTGGTCTGGCAGGGTGGAGCGGCAGTGGCAAGACGACCCTGGTCGTCCGCCTTGTGCCTGAACTGATCGCACGCGGACTACAAGTCTCCACCGTCAAACACGCCCATCACCAGTTCGACATCGACCAGCCGGGTAAGGATTCATACGCTCACCGTAGTGCCGGGGCGACCGAAGTCCTCGTGTCCGCCGCCAATCGCTGGGCCCTGATGCATGAAAATCGCGGCGGTCCGGAACCCGATCTGGACGAGCTGGTCTCACACATGTCCGAGGTCGATCTTGTCCTGGTGGAAGGATTCAGATCCTATCCTCACCCGAAGCTGGAGATCTATCGCGCCGAGTTGGGAAAACCCGTTCTCTGTCATGACGACCCTCATATTGTCGCGTTGGCAAGCAACCAGCCGTTGCCGAAGGCCGCCGTTCCGGTGATTGATCTCGATGACATGCCGGCGATCGCGGATTTTATCCTGAGCCATTGCGATATTGCCATGCCGGCAGCGGACGGGGCGGCCTGATCGTGGCACAGCTATCGGACGATTGTTTCGCCTTTGGCGATCCTCTGATGAAAACCGAGCTTGCCCTTGAGACCTTGCGCCAGCGGCTGTCGGTGATTGCCGAGCCCGAGACAGTTCCCCTGCGCGAGGCCAGCGGCCGCATTCTGGCCGAGGATGTAGTTTCCGAACGTGCCGTACCGCCCCATGACAATGCCGCGGTCGACGGTTTCGCGGTCTGCTTCGATGACCTTCAGCCGGACGGCGAGACCCGCCTGCCGGTCGCCGGACGCGTGACCGCCGGTCATCCGCTGGACCGGACGGCAATACGCGGCGAGGCCTATCGCATATTTACCGGCGCACCCATGCCGGCCGGTACCGACACGGTTCTGATGCAGGAGGATTGCCGCACGGAGGACGATAACGTTCTTATCCCGGCCGGCATCAAGCAAGGCGCCAACCGGCGCTTCGCCGGCGAGGATATCGAAAAAGGCAACACTATCCTGACACGGGGCCGCCGGCTGAAACCCCAGGATTTGGGCCTCACCGCATCGGTGGGCCGCGACTCCCTGTCGGTCTATGGACGCCTGCGGATCGCCCTCTTTTCAACGGGCGACGAAGTCCATGACATTGGCGGCGACCTGCCGGCGGGCGGAATCTTCGATTCCAACCGATATTCCATCGCCGCCCTTTTGGAACGGCTCGGCTGTGAGGTCCACGATCTGGGCATCCTTGAAGATGATTACGACACCATACGCGACGCTCTCGCCGGCGCGGCCGAGGATCACGACGTGATTATGACGTCCGCGGGGGTCTCCGCCGGCGAGGAAGACCATGTTCGCGGCGCCATCGAGGCGCTGGGAAACATCCATTTCTGGCGTCTGGCCATCCGGCCGGGGCGCCCCATCGCGCTAGGCCAGATTGGATCCGTGCCATTTATCGGGCTGCCCGGCAATCCGGTGGCCGTCATGGTCACCTTCATGCGTTTTGCCCGGCCGGCGCTGCTCTTGCTCGGCGGCTGTACCGACATAGAACCGGCTTTCTTCCGCGTCCCCGTGGATTTTTCGTACAAAAAGAAGCCCAGCCGGCGGGAATGGCTGCGCACAATGCTGGTGCCGGGGCCGGATGGCGTTTTATGCGCCCGTAAGTTCCCCCGCGATGGCGCGGGTATATTGTCGTCCATGGTCGCGGCCGACGGTCTGGTGGAACTTCCCGAAGAGTTGACCGACCTGAAGCCCGGCACCATGGTAGACTTTCTGCCGTTTAGTGAGGTGAGTTGATGCAGGTTCTCTATTTTGGCTGGGTGCGCTCCAAAGTCGGCGTCAGTGGCGAGGAAATCGAGCTGCCAGCCGAGGTCACGGATGTGCAAACACTGATCAGCTGGCTGCACGAACGCGGTGGCACCTATTCCGAGGCGTTCGGGGATCTGTCAGCCATACGGGTCGCGGTTAATCAGGAAATGGCCGAACTCGATACCGCAATTCACACTGGTGACGAGGTTGCCCTGTTTCCACCCATGACGGGGGGGTAAAGGCGGTGATCAGAGTCCAGAGAGAGGATTTTGATGTCGGCGCCGAAATCGGCCGTCTGACCGAGGGCAACGTCCAGGTTGGCGGGCTCGCCTGTTTCGTCGGGCTGGTCCGCGACCTTGCCGACGACAAAAAAATCACCTCCATGACGCTGGAACATTATCCCGGTATGACCGAGCGTCAGCTTGAAGGCCTGGAAGCCGAGGCGCGTCAGCGTTGGCCGCTTCAGGAAGTCCTGATCATCCATCGCTATGGCAAGCTGCTGCCGGGCGACCGCATCGTTTTGGTGGCAACCGCGTCGGCGCACCGCGAAGCCTCCCTTGAAAGCTGCCAGTTCCTGATCGACTGGCTCAAGACCAAGGCCCCGTTCTGGAAGCTGGAAGACATGGAATCCGGCGAAAAATGGGTCACTGCCCGCGACGAGGATGACAAGGCCGCCGAGCGCTGGGAGAAGAATTAAGGGTGGGCCGTCCCCTTACCTATCCGGCCTCTCCATAACGATTTTCCCCTGGCCCGGCCGGACATGGGTCCCGTTACATGGCAGCACCGCCATTGACCTGTATCATCTGCCCGTTGACGAAGCCACCGCGCTCGGATGCGAGCATGGAGGCGACCGCGGCGACCTCATCGGGGGCCCCCAGCCGGCCAACGGGTATGTATTTGAGGTCGCCGGCGATTTGATCGGTTTTTTCCTGGGTGTCGCGGTCGCCCAGGATCGGACCCGGTGAAATGGCGTTGACGGTGACGCCTTGCGCACCGAATTCGGCGGCCATGGATTTCACCAGACCCCAGACGCCGTGCTTGACCGCCGAGCCGTGGCCGCGAAGGTCATGGCCCTTGATGGCATTCATACCGGTAAACCCGATCACCCGGCCCCATCCCTTGTCGATCATGCCGGGCAGGAACGCCTGGCTGAGGCGGAACATGGATTTGAGATTGGTATCGAACACCAGGTCCCAGTCCGCCTCGCTGATTTCAAGAAACGGTTTCTTCGGCCGGATGGCGGCATTGGTCACCAGCACATCGACGGCGCCAAACTGTTCCAGCGCGGAATCCGCCATGCGCGCCAGATCGTCCTTGTCCGCCACATTGGCCATGATCACCGACGCGTCCACGCCAAGCGCCCGCGCTTCCTCCGCAACCGGTTCGCACAATTCGCGGCGGGTCGATCCGTTGATGATGACGTTGAGGCCATCGGCCGCCAAGGAAAGTGCGATTGCGCGTCCGATATTGCGCCCGGAACCGGTGATCAACGCCGTACGCCGTGCTTCGCTCATGCTCTCATGTCTCCTGATCAACTGAAATTGACGTGACGATATTCCTTATTGGGAATAACCAGAAAGGCGGTCTTGTTGGTAAACTGTATTTGACGCGCTCGAAAGGGACGTGTTGAGTATAAAATATTGGACGGGGCGATGCGGCGCCAGTCACCGTCGATTAAAAAATTTCAAAATTCAGCCAGGCCCGCGGGGAGAAAATCGATGAGGAACTCACGAGCATCTATGCCCGTCCGTACGTTGGTCGGCATAGCCACAGGTACCGCGATTCTTTTTGCACCCGCCGCGCTGATCGCAGCGGACAAATTTCCGTCAAAGACCATTCAGGTGGTGATCCATTCGAAATATGGCGGCGGCACCGATGTCACCGCCCGGATGATGATGATCCGTTCACGCCGTAATCTGAAAACCGATATGCAGGTTGTCAGCAAACGCGGCGGGTCGGGCGCCAAGGCCCATGCCTACGCCAAATCCAAACCGCGCGACGGCTATACGCTGCTGGCACTTACCCAGACCCATCTCTACACCATCGCCCGCGGCAAATCGTCCTTGACCATCGATGATGTCATCGGTGTCGCAAGAGCGATGGACGACCCCACCTTCATCACAGTGTCCGGCAAAGGCAAATACAATACCCTTGCCGATCTGGTCGCCGCTTCTAAGAATAAACCCCTGAACTGGGGCGTCGCGCAAATTGGCGGCACCGAGCATATCGGGCTCGCCACCTTCGCCAAGGCGGCCGGCATCAAATTCAAGGTCATCCCGTTCGGCTCCGGCGCCCAGATGATTCAGGCGCTGCTGTCCGGCGCCATCGACGCCACGCTTCCCAACGTTTCGGAGGCCGGTGAGCAGGTACGGGACGGCAGTTTCCGCGCCCTAGCGGTGATGTCGAAGAAGCGCCTCAAGGACTTCTCCAAGGTGCCAACCACCTATGAGAGCGGTTACAAGGTTGCGACATCGACCACGCGCGGTTACTGGGTCCTCAAGGGCACCCCCATGGATCGTGTAAAGAAGCTGTCCAAGAGTCTGGTCAAGGCCATGAAGCACAAGGTATTCGCCAACTATCTCCAGAGTGCCGGGCTTTCGGTTGAGGAAAGCGTCGCCGGGCATGACGTCTGGACCAAGCAGATCCGCCAGGAATACGAGACGGCACGGGCGGCCCTGAAGGAGCTTGGGCTTCTAAAAAAGAAGAAGAAATAAGCCAGAACGGTTGGTAAGTAGCCCATATGGCTGATCCCGTATCCAATACGGGGGCGGACGAGGCGGGGCGGAAGGCAACTTCCGCCTCCCCGTTCGTTCATCGCACGGATCTCGTACTGACCCTGCTGATCTTCGCGGCGTGCGGTACGCTTTACTATGTCACCACATCGTTCGACGAGGTCTCCCAGCTCCTGTCGCAGAATATCGGGCCGGAATGGTTTCCCCGCCTGCTGATCTGGACCATCGTTATCCTCAGCCTGGTGCTTCCCTTCGAGCATCTGTCCCAGCGGCAGAAAGAGGATTCCATCGACAAGGATCGCAGCGACCGGATTAAACCGATTTCCTTTGTTACAGGGGCGCTGCTGGCCTCGATTGTCGCCACCATCCCGCTGTTTGGTACATTGATCGCCACCATCCTCGGCTGCGTGCTGTTGCCCCTGCTCTGGGGTGAGCGTCGCTGGAAGGTATTGATCCCTTATGTCGTTTTGTTCCCGACAACAGTCGCCATCCTGTTCACCCAGGTACTCAAGGTTTATTTCGAACCCGGCCTCTGGGGGCCAACCATAGGATAACCCATGCCAATCGACGCCATGCTCCAGGGGTTATCGCTGATTGCCGACCCCTACAATATTTTCCTGATTTTCTGCGGCGTGCTGATCGGCGTCATGGTCGGTGCCCTGCCCGGCCTGTCCTCGCCCATGGCGGTCGCGCTGCTGCTACCCTTCACGGTCGGGCTGGAGCCGGTGCAGGCCATCTCCATGCTGGCCGCGCTGTACTGCGCCGGCACCTTCGGGGGCTCGATCACCGCCATCCTGATCAACGCGCCCGGCGCCCCACCCGCCGTCGCCACCGCCTTTGACGGCTATCCCATGGCGAAACGCGGGGAAGCCGGCCGCGCGCTGGGCATCGCGGCGGTCAGCTCGGTCACCGGCGGTATCTTCAGCCTGATCATTTTTCTGATCGCCACGCCATTGCTGGCCAAGGTCGCGCTTCAATTCAAGCCACCGGAATATTTTGCCCTGGCGGTCTTCGCGCTTTCCATGCTGGCGGCTATTTCGGGAAAATCGTCAATCCGCAATCTGATAGCCGGCGCCATCGGCGTGCTCATCGGCACCGCCGGCATCCATCTGACCACCGGCGTCGAGCGTTTTACGTTCGGTATTCCGGAGCTCAGCGACGGCATCCATTTCGTGCCGGTCCTGATCGGACTTTTCGCCATGGGAGAATTGCTGTCCCAGTCGCAAAGTCTGAATACGACGCTGGAGCGGATCAGTTCGGTGGTGATCAAGCTGCCGTCACGGGAGGATTTCCGCAAAATCAGATGGACCGTGCTGCGGTCCTGCGGGCTGGGAACGTTCATCGGTATCCTGCCGGCGGAGGGATCCACCGTCGCCGCCATCATGGGCTACAACGAGGCCAAGCGCTGGTCCAAAAACAAGGAAGAGTTCGGCAAGGGCGCCATCGAGGGAATCGCGGGGCCGGAAGCCGCCAATAACGCGGCCGCCGGCGGCGCCATGGTGCCGACACTCGCACTGGGTATTCCGGGAAGCGGAACCACGGCGGTGATTCTCGCCGCCTTCATCATGCACGGGCTCAGGCCGGGGCCCCACATGCTCAATGAGACGCCGCATTTCATCTATGCGATCTTCTTCGCCATGCTGCTGGCGAACTTTGCCTTTTTCGCCATCGGGCTGGGCGGCGCCAAGGTATTTTCACGTATTACCCTGATTCCGCGCACCCTTTTGTGGCCATCGGTCTTCGTGTTCTCCGTGGTTGGCGCCTATTCCTTCAGCTCATCGGTATTCGATGTCTGGGTGATGCTGATCGCCGGTTTTGTGGGCTTCCTGATGAACCGCCATGGCTTTGGCCCGGCGCCGCTGGTGATGGGGCTGATCCTGGGGAAACTGGTGGAAGAATCCCTGTCCCAATCGATGATCCTGTACGACAACAACTGGTTTCGCCTCCTCGAAAGCCCCATCGTCGTCATGTTCTTCGTCCTGACAATCATGGGGCTGTTCTGGTCGACCGTCACCCGCGCGGTTGGCAGAATGACCGCCCGCAAACGGCCCGACGTTCCCTTGGAACGGGGCGACTGACCAACCCCGGAAAAAGAACCAGACCATGCCGCACCATCCCGCTTCCACCGCACTGGACCACGTCAGGGTCCTCGATCTCACCCGCGCCCGTTCGGGGCCGACGGCGGTGCGCCAGCTCGCCGATTGGGGCGCCGATGTGATCAAGATCGAACCACCCGGCGCCATCGATCCGGACGGCTCGGTGGGATCGCCGCGTCACACGGCGGATTTTCAGAATCTGCACCGCAACAAGCGCGCCCTGACCATCAACCTCAAGGAGCCCGAGGGTCTGGAAATCTTTCTGAAGCTGGCGGCGACGGTGGATGTGGTGGTGGAGAATTTCCGACCCGACGTAAAGACCCGCCTCGGCATCGATTATGCGGCGCTGAAGGCAGTCAACCCGCGCATCATCCTCGCCAGCATTTCCGGGTTCGGCCAGACCGGGCCTTATGCGAAGCGCCCCGGCTTCGATCAGATCGCC
>JABJKO010000039.1 GCA_018660305.1 Rhodospirillaceae bacterium | reverse complement strand
GTTAACCCTGGAAGCGTCAAATCGATAAGCCGGCGACAACCCCAATGTTCTGATGACAGAACCCAAGCAATTGAGTACATCACTGGCCATGGCTGAACGCAAATCGACGCAACGGGATCCGGAAAATTCGTGGGAGGTGCTCGCCCCCGCGGAACAGACAACACCCGTGGTCCTTGCCTCACCCCATAGCGGTAGAGACTACCCGGCGGATTTTGTCGCCAATTCACCGCTGGACCTGTTGGCGCTGCGCCGTTCCGAGGACAGTTTTGTGGACGATCTGTTCGCCGCGGCGCCGAGCCTCGGCATGCCGCTGCTGCGCGCCCTCTTTCCGAGAGCCTATATCGACCCCAACCGGGAGCCATTCGAACTGGACCCGGAGATGTTCCACGATGAATTGCCGGATTATGCGAATACGCAATCCAGCCGGGTCGCCGCGGGTCTTGGCACCATCGCGCGGCTGGTCAGTTCGGGCCAGGAAATCTACGCCTCCAAGCTCACATTCGCCGACGCCGCCGCACGAATTAACGCCAACTACCGCCCTTACCATCGCGCCCTGCGGGATTTGCTGGACGCAACGCGGCGGCGATTCGGGCACTATGTCCTGCTGGATTGTCATTCCATGCCGTCGGTTGGCGGGCCCCACGATCCGGATGCCGGGCGGGTTCGGGCCGATATGGTGCTGGGCGATTGTTTTTCCAGCGCCTGTTCCGAACCGGTGATCGCGACCATCGAACACGCCCTGAAAAATCGCGGATATCAGGTGGTGCGTAACAAGCCCTTCGCCGGCGGCTTTACAACGCGCCACTATGGCCGCCCATCCCAGGGTCTGCATGCGGTGCAGATCGAGATTAATCGGGGGCTCTATATGGATGAGACGGCGATCAAGCCCAATGGCGGCATGGCCAAGCTGACGCAGGACATGAAGCTGTTGCTGACCGATCTGGCTGATATGGACGACGGTATATTTCGCCTGTAGGAAGCTCCCGCCACCGGCCTTAACGCCCGCTTTACCGGCTTGGCACGGGATTTGCATGACAGTCGGTGAGGGGCAATGCCCCGATGTTCCCGGAACCGGATTGGTATCGCATGCGCTCGGTGGTTCTCGTCTCATTATTGGCAGCCCTGATCAGCCAGCTAGCCCCTAAAATGGCTCTGGCAGGCCCGGATTCCAGCCGAATTTGCGCTTCCGCCATCCATGCGGCGGAGCTCTCCCAACGGCTGCCGCGGTTTCTCCTGCACGCGGTGTCATTGGCCGAATCCGGCCGGTGGGACAAGAAAGCGCAGGCAAGAATTGCCTGGCCCTGGACCGTCACCGCTGGCGGCAAAGGCAAGTTTTTCCCCACCAAGGCCAAGGCGCTCGCCGAAGTGAAACGGCTGCGGGCGGACGGCATTCGCAATATCGACGTGGGTTGCATGCAGGTCAATCTCAAGTATCACGGTCATATTTTCGGCAGCGTCGAAGAGGCGTTCGATCCGGTCAATAATGTCGCCTACGCGGCGGCATGGCTGAAAAGCCTGCGGGACAAGAAAGGTTCCTGGGCCCATGCGGTGGGCCGGTATCACAACGGACACTGGAAAAAGCGCGGCCAGGGTTACTGGCGCCGCGTCTATTCCATTTGGACAAACGAGCAAAAGCAGGATTTTCACGCCCGGAAAAAAGCCAGAATCGCCGCCAATCGCCGCCGTAACACGCTGGCCCGGCGATAAAGTCTATCTTTTCTTGACAGCAAGGCCCTAACTCCCGTTTTCTCCCGCTGCAATGATCCAGGACGAACCCTCCCCCCAAGATCAGCCCGATGACGCCCGCCCCGCCCCGGGCAGCGCCGCCCCAAACCTGCCCGTGCCGAGCCCCGACTGGGCGCTCTTCCTTGATGTAGACGGCACATTGGTTGAAATCGCGTCGGAGCCGGATTCGGTCCTCGTCGGCGGCAACCTCATCCCTCTCCTCACCGACCTCCGGACCAAGCTGGAGGGCGCTCTCGCCCTGGTGAGCGGGCGATCCATCGATACGCTCGATCGCCTGTTTTCTCCATTGCAGCTGGCGGCCGCCGGAAACCATGGCCTTGAACGGCGCGATCAGGCCGGTTTACTGCAACGGCCGGATCCTGGCGCCCATATGCCGGCCATTCGCGACAGGATGGAGGCCTTTGCTTCCCGGAACCCCGGTGTGGTGGTGGAAGACAAAACCTTGTCCATGGGTCTCCATTTTCGAAACTGTCCAGCGGCGGAGGGGCCGGCAACAGAACTGGCGCAAGAGCTGATTGGCGAATTCGGGGACGGCCTTTTTCTTCAGAAAGGCAAGATGTTGGTGGAGATTCGGCCCGGGCGGGGAGATAAGGGAACGGCAATCGCCGATTTTATGGCAGAAGCGCCTTTTCAGGGCCGGTTGCCGGTGTTTATAGGCGATGATGTGACCGATGAAAGCGGATTTGAGCTGGTCAACGCCCAGGGAGGCCATTCCATCCGGGTCGGCAATGGCGCCAAAACGGCGGCGCGGTTTCGGGTCGATGACGTTATGGGTGTAATCCGCTGGCTGGAACAAATCGTCAAAGCAGAACGTTAATAAAAATCGGGGACATTGCCCTATGAGCGATTTGAACCTCGCCGTTATCGGAAACTGCTCGTTTAGCGCGCTGCTCGACGATCAGGCGAAAATCGTCTGGTCATGCATGCCGCGCTATGACGACGACCCGATTTTCTGCTCCCTGATGGACGGTGGCCAGGACAGCAGGGATCATGGCTATTTCGAGATCGAGGTAGAGGATTTCGCACGCAGCGAACAGTGCTATCTCTACAATACCGCGATCGTGGTCACGACACTCTACGACACCCACGGTTCCGCCCTGGAGATCACCGATTTCACGCCCCGGTTCAAGCAGCGCGGACGGACCTACCGGCCCGTAATGATTGTGCGCCGGCTGCGGGCGGTCATCGGCAATCCCAGAATAAAAGTCCGTATCAAGCCGGCCATGGATTACGGCGCCCGCCAGCCGGAGGTAACCCACGGCAGCAATCATATCCGTTACGTGATCCCCAATAACACCGTTCGGCTGACCACCGACGTGCCGATTTCATTCGTCCTGAAGGAAGTCCCGTTCATTCTGGAAGAACCCATGACGATGATCCTGGGGCCGGACGAGACACTGGACAGCGGCATCGAGGAAACCGCCCGCGATTTCATCGAGCGAACGACGGATTACTGGCGTGAATGGTGCAGCGGACTGTCCCTCCCCTTCGAATGGCAGGAAGAGGTCATTCGCGCCGCCATCACCCTCAAGCTGTGCACCTTCGAGGAAAGCGGCGCGGTGATTGCCGCCATGACCACGTCGATTCCCGAGGCACCGGGAACCGAACGCAACTGGGACTACCGGTATTGCTGGCTGCGCGATTCCTATTTCGTCGTCCATGCGCTTAACCGGTTGGGCGCGACCCGGACCATGCAGGAATATCTGCGCTATATCACCAATGTGGCGGCCACCGCGGACGACGGCCATCTGCAGCCGGTCTATAGCGTGACTCTCGATTCGAAGCTGATCGAGCGCACCGAAACCAATCTGTCGGGCTATCGCGGAAACGGGCCGGTGCGGGTCGGCAATCAGGCTTATGAGCATATTCAGAACGACGTCTATGGCAGCGTCATCATGGCGGCGACCCAGATGTTTTTCGATGTCCGCATGGCGCACCCGGGAACCGGGCGCATGTTCGAACGGCTGGAAGCCATCGGCGAGCAGGCCGCCAAGCTGTTCGATCAGCCGGACGCCGGAATCTGGGAATTCCGCACCATCGCCAAAGTACACACCTTTTCGGCGGCCATGTGCTGGGCCGCCTGTGACCGCCTCGCCCGCATCGCCGACCACCTTCAGTTCACCGGCCGCGCCGAGTATTGGCATAACCATGCCAAACGCATGCACAAGAAAATCATCAAGGATGCGTGGAACAGCGAACTGAACAGCTTTGTGGATTGCTATGGCGGCAAGGATCTCGATGCCAGCCTCCTGCTCCTGCATCATATGGGGTTCGTCGAGGCGACAGACCCGCGCTTCGTGGGCACGGTGGAAGCCATCGAAAAATACCTGAAACGGGGCGATCTTCTGTTGCGCTACGCGGCGCCCGACGATTTCGGCACGCCGGACAACGCCTTCACCGTGTGCACGTTCTGGTACATCGATGCGCTTGCCGCCATTGGCCGGCAGGACGAAGCAAGGGAATTGTTCGAAAAGATACTCTCCCACCGCAACCATGTGGGTTTGCTCTCCGAAGATCTCGATCCCAATACGGGCGAATTGTGGGGGAATTTCCCGCAGACATACTCTATGGTCGGGCTGATCACATCTGCCATGCGCTTGAGTAAATCTTGGGAGGAGGCTTTTTGAGCCGTCTCGTCGTTATCTCCAACCGGGTTGCCCCGGTCGACGAAGGACAAACAGCAGCGGGGGGATTGGCGGTCGCGGTACTCGCGGCTCTCAAGGAATCCGGCGGCATCTGGTTCGGCTGGAACGGAGAGATCGTCACCACGGCGCCGACCGAACCGAACACCACCAAGGTGGGCTCGCTGACCTACGCCACCGTGGGGATGACGCGGCGCGATTACACCGAATATTACACCGGCTTCGCCAACAGCACGCTCTGGCCGCTGTTCCATTACCGGCTCGATCTCATGCGTTACGACCGGCGGGATTTCACCGGCTATATGCGGGTAAACGGCCGCTTCGCCCGCACCCTGAAGCCGCTGCTGCGCAAGGACGACATCGTCTGGGTCCATGATTATCACCTGATCCCCCTCGCCGCCGAGCTCCGCAAGCAGGGATGCGATCAGCTCATGGGCTTTTTCCTGCATACGCCGCTGCCGGCGCTGGAGATCCTGCTCGCCCTGCCGCGGCACGAAGACATCATGCGGGCCCTGGCCTCCTACGATCTGGTCGGGTTTCACACGGTCAACGATCTGTCGGCTTTCTTCGATTACATCGTCCTCGAAGCGGGCGGCGAAGTCCTGTCGGATGGGGTGGTCCGCGCCTTTGGCCGGACGTTCCGGGCCGGCGTCTATCCCATCGGCATCGATACCGCCGATGTCGCGAAACTGGCCAGCAAACACGACAATTCACCGGAGGCAAAACGCCTCGAGACCACGCTGCAGAAACGGCTGCTGATCACCGGCGTTGACCGGCTGGATTACAGCAAAGGGCTGGTCGCGCGTTTTAACGCCTTCGAAAAACTGCTCGCATCCGACCCGAAGATGCTGAACAAGGTCACCTTCATGCAGATCGCACCGCCATCGCGGGGTGATGTCACAGACTACGCGGAAATCCGCCGCGAGCTGGAAACCCAGGCCGGACACGTGAATGGCCGCTTCGCCGATTTCGACTGGGTGCCCATCCGCTATCTCAATAAGAGTTTCGACCGTAACGAGCTGACCTGTTTCTACAGGAAAAGCCGCGTCGGGCTGGTGACACCGCTGCGCGACGGCATGAATCTGGTGGCCAAGGAATTCGTCGCCTCGCAGGACGAAAAGGATCCCGGAGTCCTGATCCTGTCACGGTTCGCCGGTGCGGCGCACGAGTTGAAGGATGCCCTGATCGTCAACCCCTACGACGATGATGGTGTCGCCGATGCCCTGTCCCGCGCCATTCTCATGCCGGTGGGCGAGCGCCGCGAACGCTGGCGCACCATGATGAGCTGGCTGACCAACCATGATGTCCACGCCTGGCGCGCCGGCTACCTCGAAGCGCTGCAGCGCCCGGCACCCACGGGCTAAGACGGTGGCAGAAAGAAAAACCAATAACCCGGTCGCCCTGGTCGGCGATATCGGCGGCACCAATGCCCGTTTCGCCCTGCTGGGCGCCCGCGGCATACCCACGCAGCTCCGCATACTCCCCTGCGCCCGCTACGCCTCTCTCGGCGACGCCATGGAAGCCTATGTCGAACAGGTAAAGCCCAAGGGCAAGGTGACGAGCGCCGCCATCGCGGTCGCATCGCCCATCACCGGCGACAAGGTCAAAATGACCAACCGAAACTGGTCATTCTCCACCAACGCCCTGCAGCGCCGCCTCGGCCTGCAGGAGCTCCAAATCGTCAACGACTTCCTCGCCATTGCGCTGGCGGTCCCGGGGCTGAAGGACCGCGACCGGCTCAAGGTCGGACCGGGTCAGCCTGCCAAAGACGCCCCCATTGCTGTGATCGGTCCGGGCACCGGGCTGGGCGTCTCCCTGCTGGTGCCCGACGAAGATTACTGGCTGCCGGTCGCCACCGAAGGAGGGCATGTGACGTTGCCCAGCACGGGCCAGGAAGACGACGCCATTCTTGACCTGCTGCGCGTCCGTTTCGGTCACGTCTCCGCCGAGCGGGTGCTGTCGGGACCGGGGCTGGCCAATCTGTATGACGTGATCTCAGCCAGGGCCGGCAAGCGGGCCGCCGGACTGTCGCCGGCCGAGATCACCGACCGCGCCCTTGCCGGCAGGGACAAGATCGCAACCGAAACCCTGCAACGGTTTTGTGGATTCCTCGGCACTGTCGCCGGCGACCTTGCCCTGACATCCGGCGCGCTGGGCGGGATCTACATCGCCGGCGGCATTGTCCCCCGCTTCGGCAAGACCCTCGCCCGATCCCCCTTCCGCCCCCGCTTCGAAGCCAAGGGACGGTTCAAAGGCTATCTGCGCAAGGTACCCACATACGTGGTGACGGCGGAGCAGCCCGCCCTGGCGGGATTGGCGCAGTTGTTGAACGGGTAACCTAAAACGTCGCCTCGGCGGACATGGCCAGACGGCCTTCGTGGTTCAGTGCCCAGAGGGTGGCGGAACTGCCGTCGTCATTTGGCGTGCCCTCCACCGAGAAATCGTAAATGTCATACAGCGGTGAGACGGCGCGCACGGCAAATGTCTTGAGCGTTGTCTCAGGCATTTCGCGGCGGAACAGATCCAAGAGAAGCGTAAAAGTCAGCGGTCCGTGGACCAGCAGGCCGGGGTATTTTTCCACCTCGGTCACATAAGTCCGGTCGTAATGGATACGGTGACTGTTCATGGTCAGGGCCGAATAGCGGAACAGCAGCACCGGCGTCGGATGGATGGCGCGTTTCCACACCGCCTCGCCAGGGGCCGGCGGCGGCAGGGGCGCCACGGCGCCGGGGGCGGCCTCCTCGCGATAGACCACGTCCTGTAATTCCGTGGTCGCCAGCCCGTCCTCGCCTGAAATTTCGTGCTTGAGCTTGAGAAACACCAGCGGCCCGGTCTTGCCAACCTTGGGCGTCACCGCCTCGATGATGCTTACCTGTTTGATCATTTCACCCACCCGGATGGGCTTGTGATAGGTGGCGTGGGTGCCGGCCCACATGCGCCGAGGCAGATCGATGGGCGGCAGGAAGTCACCCTTCTTGGGATGGCCGTCCCGCGCCGTGTCGCGCAGTTTTGTTACCTCGCGCATATAAAACAGATGCCAGCCCGGCGGGATCGCGTCACCTTCCTTGAAGGGTGGATCATCGCGGTCCAGCGTCGCCGTCAGCGCATCGGCCTGATAGGCCGTCACCAGCGCCTCGGTGGAGGAGGTCTTGCCGATCCAGTCGTCGTAATTATCCAAGACAAGCTTTCCTTATGGTTTCAGCTCGATCACAAATTTTATCAACCGGGGGAGCTATGGATCTTCGGCGACGACCTCAGTGTCACCCGACAGAAGCTGCCGACCGGTAATATGAAAGTAGCAAATTGAAAGAGTGCACGCCCACAGTCCAAGTATAAGCAACGAAAAGGCGCCATAAACCACGATTCCGATGGCGTTCAGGAAAAACGCCGGCGCTGTCGTCATAATGATAGTCAGGATTAACCGGAGCACATTTCCCCGTAACATCCACCAAACACGAACAAGGTCGGGTTTAACGCCGATGGCCATTTCAGGAAAGACCAGCATAAACGAGGCCAATATATAGACGCAAATTATACTGCTGATAAAAGCGGTTAAAATACTAATTAGAAAAATATTCAGCGCATTAATCAAAGTATAAATTATGCTAATAATAATGATGGGTAAACTCGACAATAAAATAGAATATAGAAAATAAAACTTATAAATTATTGCAAGCGGCGGACCATATGATCCCCGGTCAAAATCGAAGCCTGGATAAGTGAGCCTGTGTATTGCCACTTGAAAAGGGATCGTGATCAGTGTGACAAGCAGCAGAAAAATAAAGCTAATGATAGCGTTGGAAATCAATTCCAACGTACTTGAGGATATTAGTTTGTCCTGCGCCAAATACAGTGCGGTGCAAAGAATTAGGGGAAGGATCGCCAAACGGGCGGCACGGTGACGGTTTCCCCACATCGACCAGTATGTTTCGGTCGCGACCTGCTTGACCGGAATTTTGGGGAAGGCAGGACCGGGCAGTCCAGCCGCCATTATTCGAACTCCTTGCGAATCCTGTCCGAATGTTCCCCCACCGCCGGTACAGGCCCCAGATCCGGCGTCACGCCGTCGTGGCGGGCCGGTGGGGCGACCATGGCGACCGGACCGGTGGGGCTGTCCACCTCGATGCGGCGCAGGGCCGGGTGGGCTGAGAGCCCGGCGAGGTCGTTGACTTCACCGAACGCGATGGCGGCGTCACGCAGGCGTTTTATGAGCGTCGTCCGGTCCACGGCAGTAAAGGCGCCGATGATGATCTCATCCATCGCCGGGCGGTTGGCGCAGCGGGACTCATTGTTATGGAACAGGGGATCGTCGGGCATGTCGGGGCGTTCCAGCACGTCCGATGCCAGCCGCACGAACTCGCGCTCGTTCTGGATGGCGATGAGAATTTCGCCGCCCTCCTGTGTGGGATACGCCCCGTAGGGCGCGATGGACGGGTGGTTGAGTCCGACGCGTTTCGGCATGGTGCCGGCATAATCGTATTGCAGCAGTGGCACGTTCATCCAGTCGGCCATGCCTTCGAACAGGGATGTCTTGATGGACGTCCCCTCGCCGCTGATGCCGCGCGCGATGAGCGCTTCCAGCACCGCCATATAGCTGTACATACCGCACGAGATATCGCAGGCCGACACGCCGACGCGGCCGGGGCCCTCGGCACGGCCGGTGACTGAACAGAGCCCGCTTTCCGCCTGCACCAGCAAATCATAGGCCTTCATGTCGGCGTACGCGCCGTCCTCGCCATAGCCCGAGATATCGATGGTGATCAGACGCTTGTTGGCTTCCCGCAGCACGTCGGACCCGAGCCCGGCGCGTGCGGCGGCGCCCGGCGCGAGATTCTGGATGAACACATCGGCGCTGGTGAGGATACGCTTCAGCAGCGCGAGATCGTCCGCATCCTTGATATTGAGGGTCAGGGATTCCTTGCCGCGGTTGAGCCACACGAAATAGGCGGATTCGCCATGGACCACGCTGTCATAGCCGCGCGCGAAATCTCCCTCGGCCCGTTCGATTTTGATGACCCGCGCGCCGGCATCGGCCAGCCGCGACGAACAGAACGGCGCCGCCACTGCCTGTTCCAGCGACACCACCAGCGTGCCTTCGAGGGGGCGGGTCATGGATGGCTCCACAAAATATAAAAACCAACGAGGATGTTGAGACACCCCCCCACCCTAGCCCTCCCCCTCGTTGGGGGGAGGGAATTCTCTAACTCCCTCCCCCTTGAGGGGGGAGGGTTGGGGTGGGGGTGATTGTCTACCACGCAACACATTTCTGACCGCCTCAATACGACCGTGGCAGATCGAGCACGTGTTCGGCGAGGAACGACAGGATCAAATTGGTTGAAACAGGCGCGATGCGGTAGAGCCGCGTTTCGCGGAACTTGCGCTCCACGTCATATTCCTCGGCGAAGGCGAACCCGCCATAGGTCTGCATGCACATATCCGCCGCCTTCCACGAGGCCTCGGCGGCCAGATACTTGGCCATGTTGGCCTCGGCGCCGCAATTCTCCCCCGCCTCATAGAGTTCCGCGGCGCGCTTGACCATCAGATCCGCGGCCTCGGTCTGGGCGTAGCTTTCGGCGATGGGGAACTGGATGCCCTGGTTCTGGCCGATGGGCCGGCCGAACACCGATCGGTCGCGGGCATAGGACGCCGCCTTGTCGATGAGCCATCTTGCATCGCCGATACATTCGGCGCCGATCAGGATACGCTCGGCATTCATGCCCGACAGGATATAACGGAACCCCTTGCCTTCCTCGCCCACCAGACTGTCGGCGGGGATCTTCAGATTGTCGAAGAACACCTCGGTGGTGGCATGGTTGATCATGGTGCGGATGGGCTTGATCTCAAGACCGTTGCCCAGTGCCTCCTGCATATCGACAATAAAGACCGACAGACCATCGGTGCGCTTTTGCACCTGATCCTTTGGCGTGGTGCGGGCCAGCAACAGCATCAGATCGGAATGTTCGGCCCGCGACGTCCAGATCTTCTGGCCGTTGACCACATAACTGTCATTGCCGTCTTTCACGGCGGTGGTCCGCAGATTGAGCGTGTCGGTGCCGCTGGTGGGCTCGGTCACGCCGAACGCCTGCAGCCGCAGCTCACCGGCGGCGATCTTGGGCAGGTAGGCCTGTTTCTGCGCGTCGGTGCCGTGCCGCAATACGGTGCCCATGGTGTACATCTGGGCGTGACAGGCGGCCCCGTTACAGCCGGATTTCTGGATCTCTTCCATGATCGCCGCCGCCGCCGAAATCCCCAGCCCGCTGCCGCCAAATTCTTCCGGGATCAGCACGGAGAGATAGCCCGCCTCGGTCAGCGCCTTGACGAATTCAGTGGGATACGCGCGCTCGCGATCCTTCTCGCGCCAGTATTCGCCGGGAAACTGGGCGCACAGCTTGGCAACGGCATCGCGGATATCGGTATAGTCTTCGGACATGGATTCCCTCGAGTCGAACGAAACGCCCCGTTTGTACACCACCGGCGCATTCCTGCAAGGGAGCGCGGCCTCGCCGCTTGACACAAGACCGCCAACGCGGAACCCTCCGCTTGGAGAACCAGAGGAACGCACCATGCCGATCATCAACCGTATCGCCGATTTTCAGCCGGATATGACCGAATGGCGGCGTCATATCCATGCGCATCCGGAGACCGCCTTCGAGGAGCATCAGACGGCGGCTTTTGTCGCGGGCAAGCTTGAATCCTTCGGCATCGAAATCCATCAGGGGCTGGCGCAGACCGGTGTGGTGGGGTCCCTGAAAGGCGCCCATGGAGACGGGCCGGCCATTGCGTTACGGGCCGATATGGATGCGCTGGATATATTGGAAAAGAACGAACACGATTATGCCTCCACCAACCCGGGCAAGATGCATGCCTGCGGCCATGACGGGCACACCACCATGCTGCTGGGCGCCGCCAAGTACCTGTCGGAAACCAAGAATTTCGCCGGCACGGTGCATTTCGTTTTCCAGCCGGCCGAGGAACATGCCGGCGGCGGGCGCGAGATGGTCAAGGACGGGCTGTTCGACCTGTTCCCCGCTGAGTCGGTGTGGGGCATGCACAATTTCCCGGGTCAGGATATCGGGACCTTCGGGGTCTGCGTCGGCCCGGCCATGGCGGCCGCCGATACGCTGGACATCACGATCACGGGCCAGGGCACCCACGCCGCCTTCCCCCATCTCGGCGATGATGTGATGACCGCCGCCGCGCATCTGGTGACCGCCTTGCAGACCGTCGCCAGCCGCACCATCGATCCCATGGAATCGGTGGTGGTCTCCATCACCCAGATCCATGCCGGCGAGACCTATAACATCATTCCCGAAGAGGTAATCCTCAAGGGCACCGTGCGGTCGTTCAAGAAAGAAATTCAGGAACAGGCCAGGGAAGCCGTTGAGCGCGTCGCCGCGGGCATAGGAACCTCGTTTGGCGTGACCGTCGACGTGGGCTACACCTATGGCTACCCGGCCACGGTCAATGACGTTGCCGAAAGCGACTTCGCCGTCCATGTGGCCGCCGACGTGGTGGGACCCGACAATGTCTTTACCGATTTGGCGCCAAAAATGGGCGCCGAGGATTTTTCCTTCATGCTCAACGAGAAGCCCGGCTGTTATATATGGATCGGCAACGGATCGGGCGAAGGTGGCTGCTATCTGCACAACCCAAATTACGATTTTAACGACGAGGCGCTGGCCATCGGCGCCAGCTACTGGGCCCGTCTGGTGGAAAAAAGGCTGGAGAAGCAGTAGCGCGTATGGCTGAAACAGAAGACCCTAAAAAACGGCCTGACATAGCGCGTGTTTATCCGGAGTCAGAAAACTGGACGCCCCCGGGAGAACTTGATCAGGATCTCAAGATCGATCACCCGGTCTATCGCAAGGCGAAATCCATTTCCATCGGTATCGGCGCCATCGCCGGGTTTGGCGTCGCCATCGGCCACACAGAGGCACCGTGGTGGATGCCGTTCCTGGTGTTCGCGGTAACAGCGGCTATCGTCTACCGCATCCTGCGCCCGCGCTTCCGCCACCCGTCCATCGAGGACGAGATTTAGCTACTCCGCCGCCTGGGCGCTGCTCTCGGCCGCATCCAGGTGATCCCGCAGTAGCCCAACAAACTTCTCCGGCTTTTCCAGGGCAATCTGGTGCCCGATGCCGTCGATCACATGGTGGGCGATGCCGGGATAGGCATCGGCGATCTGCTTGACGAACTCTGCCGGCGCCGAGCGGTCGTCGGAGCCGGCGATGATCATGCCGGGACAGGCCAGCGGGCTAACATGATCGAAGATGTTGACGCGGATCAGAGCGGCGGCGAGCTTGAGATGGCCGGGTACTTTCACCTGGGACGCAAACTGAACGGCCTGTTCGATCACTGCCGGGTCCGCGTTGGGTGAGAGCGAGTTTGGTGTCTTCTTGCGTGCCACCTCGGCCGGGCCCATTTCGGCGTAATCGTTGGCGCGGGCAGCGATGGCGGCATCCTGCTTTTCCCTTGGCTGGCTGCCGTTGCCGATGACCGCTTCGGCCAGGGTCAGGCTGATGAGTTGATCGGAATGAGCCTGATGAAAGGCCGCCGACAGCACCGTGCCCACTGAGTGGCCCACCAGATGGAATTTGTCGAGACCCAGCGCATCCACAAACCGTTTGATCACCGGCACATAATTCGGAATCAGCGGCTCGTCCTGCTGCATTTCGCTGGATTGGTTATAGCCCGGCGCGTCCCAGCCGATGACACGGTAGCGGTCCGACAGGGCGTCATATTGCGGCACCCAGCTTTCCGAGCGGCCACCCAGCCCATGCAGGATCACCACCGGCGTGCCGCTGCCTGCCTCGCGGTAGCTGATCCGTTCGCCGTTACCGATATCGATTGTTTTTAAGTCAGGTGCTGCCATGTCTCTCTCCTGTCGTCCTATCGGTGCCAGCCCGCTCCCCCGCCCGACCACCCAGC
>JABJKO010000040.1 GCA_018660305.1 Rhodospirillaceae bacterium | reverse complement strand
GGCGCCCATTGTCGGTCATGTGGGCGATGGCAATTTTCACGTGATTTTTCTGATCGATCCCGACGATCCGGGTGAATTCGATAGGGTGGCATCGCTCAACCAACGCATGGTGATGCGGGCCATCGAGATGGAGGGAACCTGCACCGGCGAACACGGGGTCGGTCTGGGTAAACGGGAGTTTCTTCAGGCGGAGCACGGTTTGGCGCTTGATATGATGCGTGCGGTTAAGCAGGCGCTGGATCCGGACAATCTACTCAATCCCGGCAAGATACTGCCCGATTGACGGTCCGGGCCGCCGATTTGGCCGTATTCGCCTTGCGTTCGCCCAATTCCCTGATTAAGTCAGGGTGGGCGCCTCGGGGAGGCGACTGGTTGGCAAGCGCTGACACGCCGGCAAGGTGACCGACTTCGTGCTTGCGCACGGAGGGCGCGG
Organism: Rhodospirillaceae bacterium; assembly: GCA_018660305.1. Next base: position 19,463 of record JABJKO010000040.1, on the reverse strand, counting down.
GCCGGGAGAAGCAGCGGAGACGGGGTGATGCGCAATTTTTTTATCGGTGTCGGTGCGGCTGTCGTTTTGCTTGTGGCTGCCGCCTTGATTGCCCCCAGCTTCGTCGATTGGAACGATTACAAGCGCGATATCACCACCGAGGTGCAGAAGGCGACCGGCCGTGATCTCGTCGTCGATGGCGATCTGGACTTTTCCATCCTGCCCTCGCTTCGGCTGACTGTTAAGAATGCCCGCTTTGCCAATATCAAAGGGGGCTCTTCACCGGACATGGCAAAGCTCAAGGCACTTGATATTCAGGTGCGTCTTTTGCCGTTGCTCCAGGGTCGTGTCGAAGCCGAAGCGATCACTCTGGTTGAACCCGAAATTTTGCTCGAACGGCTGGCTGATGGCCGCGTCAATTGGGAGATTTCTCCACCGGAGGAAGCGGCCTCCACCTCATCGGGTGATGGCGCGGCGCGCGATGCGGGGTCATCCGCCAAGGAATTTCAGCTCGACAATCTTCGCATTCGGCGAGGCACCCTGATTTACCGCGATGCGAGGGCCGGGACTGAGGAACGTGTCGCCGGGCTTACGGTTCAGATTGCGGTGCAATCGCTCAATGGCCCGTTCCGCGCCAAGGGCGACGTTATTTTGCGGGGCATTCCGCTTAATTTCGAAGCCGGTGTGGGGGAGCTGAAACCCACCTCCGCCGCACCGGTCACGCTCCTGGTGGCCGTGCCTGCGGTCGAGGCAAAGGCGGAACTCAGCGGGGGCGCTGTCATCGTTGGCCCCCGGCCCCGTTTTACAGGCAAGTTGAATGTCAGCGGACCCGATATGCGCCGGCTGTTTGCCGTCATATCCGATCGATCCCGCACCACCCTGCCACGGTCCCTCGCGCAGCCGTTTCTCCTTAAGGCGAAGCTCAAGGGCACCGAGAAAGGCGGCTCGGTCGATGATCTGGAGATAGAGCTTGGCGGGGCGCGGGCGAGCGGTGCGGTAACGGTCAAGGCCGGTGATCGGGTTAATGTTGCCACCCGATTGCGGATCAGCCGGGTCGATCTCGATGCCTGGTTGAAGAAATCGGAGAAGGCTGGCGGCGTTGCCAATAAGATTACGGTGAAAAAATCATCGGCCGCCGGGCCGAAACCGAAGAAAAAATCCGCGGCGCAGGCGCCCTTTTCCCTGCCGGACTTGGATGGCACGCTGAATGTGCATCTCGACGCCATTACCTATAACCGCCAGAACGCTCGCAACATCAATCTCAAGGCGTCGTTGGCGCGCGGTCAGGCGTCGCTCGACCGCCTTGCCTTCCAACTTCCTGGTGGTGGGGCGGCGACGTTTTCCGGAATTCTGGCGGCCAAGGGCGGCCGGCCGGCTTTTCGTGGAAAAATTGACGGGCATGCCGACAATCTCCGGTCTTTACTGGGATGGATGGGCGTAGATGTAAAAGCCGTGCCTGCGTCGCGATTGCGCAAGTTCGCCTTTTCCGCGGAGGTCACCGGGGACGACCAGCAGGTTCAAGTTCTGGGTGCCAAGATCAGTGTCGATACAACGCGGATCGATGGCGGCGTCACTGTCGCGTTGCGCGATCGCCCGGCCTTTGGGGCGACGATCAATGTCGGTAGCCTCGATCTCGATGCCTATAAGCCGCGGACGACAAATGCCGTTTCCACGGCGAGGCCGGCGTCATCCGGCGCCCAGCCATCCGGTGGCACCAGCGGCCAAACTGCCGCTGCGCCGCTTTCGCCCCTCAATGACTTCGATGCAAATCTCCGGGTTCGCGTGGACCGTCTGACGGTTGGCGGGATACCCATGCGGAATTTGCGTTATGACGGGACACTGGTAGGCGGTGTCATGACCATCCGCAAGGGTTCCGTCGGCAATATCGGCGGCGCGCGGGCCTCAATCTCCGGGACATTGCGTAATTTCAACGCGCTGCCGATATTTAAGGGGTCGGTTTCGGCCGATGCCAAGGATATCAGCGGTCTGATGAAACTCGCCGGGATGAGCGTGCCATCGGCGGCCCGGTCGTTGGGTGCGTTGCGGCTGCGCGGGAAAGCCGATGGCAGCGCTGATCGCGTGAAGCTCGATGTGTCGCTGGCGGCCGCTGGTGCAACTGTCAAGCTGGCCGGGACCGCCGCCGGGTTCGCCAAGACACCCCGTGTCGACGCGACCGTGAGTGCCCGCCATAAAAACCTGGCCCGGCTGTTGCGGACGCTGGGTGTCGCGACCAACGCGGGCAATCTCAGTCAATTCGATCTTTCCGCCCGTTTGAAAGGTGGATTCAAGCAGCTTTCCACGTCACTGCGGGTCAAGGCCGCAGGCGGGTCACTGTCCTCCACCGGTACGATCTCCAATCTTGCGGCCACGCCGCTCTTTAGCCAGGTCATCGCGGTGTCGCATCCCAGTGTCGGCAAGCTGGCACGGCGGTTCGCCCCTGATTACCGGCCCATAGGCGGCAAAATCGGGCCCCTTCGTATCGATGCGACGATCAAGGGATCGCAATCCGCCTATACGCTGTCGACGCTGTCGGCCTCGGCGGGCAGGATGACCCTGAAGGGAAACGGCCGCCTGTCCACCAAGGGGCCGCGCCCGATCCTGACCGCTGTGATGACAGCCGGTGAGCTGAACCTCAATCCATTCCTGCCACCGGAACGCAAGGTCGTGTCGCGATCCCGCTCTCGGGCCGGGGCGGGGCGTGGCGGTCGTTCGCGGGGGCGGACAATCCCGGTTACGGAGCGCTATTCGACGAAGCCATTCGATATGAGCGGTCTCGGTATTGTTGACGCGAATTTGTCGGTTGGAGCGTCGGCGCTTGTGTATCGGCAGTTCCGGGTCGACCGGCCCACCATCAAGGCGACGCTGACCGACAGTCTTCTGACGGTGAAGGAAATTGCCGGAAAGATGTTTGACGGCTCGTTCCTGCTAGCCGGCAAACTCAACGCGCGTCGGACGCCCACCATCGACGGGACGGTCACCGTACAGAAGGCTAATGTGGGCAAGGCCCTGTTCCAGGCCGCCGAGTTCGACCTGGAAGGGGGCATTACAGATTTTTCCATGCAGGTGGCGGCGCGGGGCACCAGCCCGCGCGCCATGGTTTCGGCCCTCGATGGTTCCGGCAAGCTCCAATCGGTCAATGGCGCGGTGAAGGGCTTTAACCTGAAGGCGGTCAGCGACCGTCTCAAGAATCTCGATAGAGCGATCGACTTTTTGTCGCTTTTCAGCGCTTCGATGGATGGCGGCAAAACGCGATTCTTGAAGCTGAACGGGACTTTCCAGATTCGCAAAGGAGTCCTGCGCAGCAACAACATCCAACTCCTCGCCGATGCGGGCGAGGGGCGCGCTACTGGCTTCGCCAACCTTCCCCAGTGGCAGATGGATTTCAACAGCCAGTTTCGTTTAACGGAACATCCCAATGCGCCGTCCTTCGGCATGCGCGCGGTGGGCCAGATCGACAATCCACGACGGATCTTCAAGTTCGAACAGCTCCAATCCTACCTGTTGCAGCGCGGCATCGGCACGCTGCTGCGGAAGGTGTTTCCCGGTTCACGCAGAGGCACGTCCGCGCCCCAGACACAGCCGCAACAAGATCAGCCCCAGCAGCCGGCGCAGCAACAGCAACCAAGGAAGCCGAGGCTCGAAGACATTCTTCCCGGATTGCTGAAGGGCCTCGGGCGTTAAGGCAGACGTACGGAGAGGCGGTGGCGCAGTTCGTCGAGGACAAACAGCCGTAACGCGGACGACAGATTGCCGGTCCGGGTCTTATCGATTGTACTGATCAGGGTGCTGACGGATTGATCGCGATCACTCGCGATCCGGCTGAGTTCTTCCCAGAAGGGCGTCTCGAGAGACACGCTTGTCTTGTGTCCCGAAACGATCACCGACCGTTTTTTCAAATCGCTCATATTTTCCGTCTTTGGTGCATCAAATCTGACGTTTGGTGCGTGGCGGGGCCTTTTTCTTCCGCGGTGGGTTCTTGCGCCGAGACCGTTTTGCAGCGTCGACGGATCGGGCAGCCCATTCGGCAAGCTCGCCGGGATCGCTGAATGCGGCAGGGGGAATCTCAAAATAGGACATCTCCACCGGGCGGTGTTTTCCGTCATAGGTGAAGGGTTTCATCCCGGCCGAGATGAAACTGTCCCGGTTGCCGTCATCGACTTTGAAATAGAGCGTGTCATGGGCGATGAGCCCGAACATAACGCCATCCATATAGAACCCGTACCCGCCGAACATGGCGCGCGATTGCACCGGTCCAAACGCCAGCAGGGCGCCCAGCGCCCGGTCGCGAAACCCACTGGAGGACGGCATTGGTTCAGCGGTTTTTTAAAATCGTGTCGGACGGTCGCGCGAGTCCTTCGCGGTGCTGTCCGGTCTTGCTGTCCGGCGCCGTGCCCCGCACGTTCATCTTGACGGTCTTGCGTTTTTTCTTGCCGTGGATGCCGTAGGGCTGGCTGCCCTTGACGATCAGCCGTTCCATGCGGCGGCGGTAGGGCAGGAAATCGCGCGGCGCGTAATGCTGGGTCGAGATATTGTCCCATATCACGATCATGTTGGGTTCCCAGCGGACCCGGAGCTGGTTCTCCGGGATCTCCGGCAGCTGGTACAGCATGTGCAGGATATGCTCACTTTCGAAGTCCCGCACGTTGGCGATGTATTTGGTGGTCTGCGGGCTGACATAGATCACGCGCTTCTTACTGATGGGATGAATGCGAACCACCGGGTGGTGCACGTCCGGAAACATATCGTCGAGATCCACCAGCCGCTCGCGGCCTTCCCGCGTTCCGGAATAGAGAACACGGAAGACTTTGAAATCATTGACGGCTTCGAGGTTTGCATAGAAATCCTGCAGGCTTGGGTGGAGGCTGTCATAGGCCGAAGTCATGCTGGTGAAACAGGTGTCACCGCCGATTTTTGGCAGGATTGAGGAACGCAGCGCCGTCATCCAGGGAGGCGCCGCGCGGAACATTTCGTCCGAGTGCCACTGGTCGGTGGAGAGCGGCGGGTTGTCCCGGTTGTTGTCGAGCACGATCAGTTCCGGATGATCCGGCAGGCTGGTGGCGAACGGGTGGATGGTGATTTCACCGAACTGGGAGACGAAATCGATATATTGGTCCTGGGTCAGGTTCTGATTGCGAAAGATCAGGACTTCATGTTCCACGAAGGCATCGCGGATGATTTTGAAATCAGCCTTGGGAATTGGCCGGGTGAGATCGACACCGCTGGCCTCCGCCCCGATATTGGCGCCCAGCCGCTCGATACGCACTGGTGTGGTGCGCTTTCGTGATTTCACCGCGTTTGCTTTCGCCATGACCGACCTTTCTGTCCCTATTGGGTAACGATGCTATGGACAAACGCGCCGCCAGGCAACAAATCTCCTAGAGTACATTCGGTTTGAACACGCAATCGAGATACTCGATCGCAGGATTGGAGAGGCGCCTTTCCGCTTCCGCATAGCTCACCCGCTCAAGCGCCCCCGGGTCTCGGGGATCAAATGGACGGCATAATCCCGTTGCTCGAAGAAGCGCAATAAATCCCGATAATCCTCCCCGGCATTCTTCATGGGCACCGGTGAGACTTCCACAAAAATGACCGGACGGTCGCGCTCGATGGTGGTGGTGGCGCCGCGGATGACCTGTCCTTCAAGTCCTTGTACGTCGATCTTGATCAAATCGAGTTTTCTGCCCTCGCCATGATCGGCAATATAGCTGTCCAGCGTGTAGACCGGCACCCGTTCCGTGGCGCCGGTGCCGTAGACATTCGCCGCGACAAAGCTGTGGCCGCCGGGGTTGGCGCTGTCGCCGGTAAGCGCCATTTCACCGTTTTTCGCCGCCACGCCCGCCCGGACCGGCGTGATGTTCGCATAGGGTTGGAGCGCACAATTCTCGGAAAGCAGGGTAAAGGTGGCGCCATGGGGCTCGAACCCGATAACCCGTCCGTCTGGTCCGACGGCACTTCCGGCCACCATGGCGTAATGCCCGAAATTCGCCCCCACATCGACGACAAAGGCCACCGGCTTCAAGCATCGGATAAAGGCCTCGGTTTCTTCCGGTTCCCAATGGCCGCGCCGGATCACCGCCCGCGTCAGGGTGCCCTTCCGGGGATGGGCGATCAGGCGATAAAGTTTTGTGCGCATGACAAATGGCGCGCGCGGCGCGAGAGCGAAATAGAACACACGCCAGATAGCGGCCAGCAGTTTGCTGTCGCTTATCCGCTCGGTGGGAAAGTGAGCGGCGATAAACCCGAAAAGTGCGTCGCGCAAAAAAACCCGGCCCTTGTTGGTGGCGGCGCAGGGTGGCAGCGGGGGCCAGCCCTGTCCACCACTGGATGACGGCGATTCCTTTTAGAGGGTACAAGATGGTCGCGACAACCATAGCTGCAGGGAAAGGGCCGCTGCCGCCGGCGTTGGTCCGGAGATTTAGAACACCGTATGGATGCAAATTTTCTCGGCGTGCCGGATACCGACGCCATCATCTTCTTTTCGTTTGTCGCATTTGCGTTTTTTACCGCCTTCGTCGGTGTGGTGACCGCGGCGGCCGGCGGTCTGATGATGATGGTGGGGCTGGCCTCGGTATTTCCCATCACGGCGGCTATTCCCATCCACACCGTGGTGCAGATGGGCGGCAACGTCAGCCGGGTGGTCATCCTGTGGCGCTATGTTCTGAAAGGCACGCTGGTGCCGTTTATCATAGGCGCGGCCATCGGGGCGGCGACCGGCGCACAGATCTTTGTGTCGTTACCGACCGCCATCCTGCAAGGATTCCTCGGTGTCTTCGTGATCGTGCTCACCTGGATGCCGGCCTTTACCCGGGTTGGCGCCCAGGGGGGGCGGTTTTCCCTCCTCGGCTTTGCGGCAACGTTTCTGGGCATTTTCGTTAGCGCCACGGGCACGTTGATCGCCCCCTTCGTCGCCGGCGTGTCGCCCGACCGGCGTATCCATGTGGCGACCTTCTCGACCATAATGGTCATCGTTCACAGCATGAAACTCATCGCCTTCGGGTTCCTGGGTGTGGCCTTGGTCGACTATCTGCCGTTAATGCTGGCCATGATCGCGGCGGCGACGCTCGCCAACTGGGTCGGCGCCAAGGTCCTTCACCGCATGAAGGAAGGCCATTTCCGTCTGATATTTAAAATCTGCGTGACCCTGCTGTCACTGCGGCTGGTCTGGCTCGCCGCCCGGGATGCGGGCCTCCTGGAAGGCCTTTCGTAATCCGGCAGCAGCGTCCCCTCCGCCCCAATGATTCTGCTTAAGACGGTAATACGCTACGTCGCGTCTACCGTTTCACCGGCGGCGATCACTTCATTACCCGACGGGACGACGATTGTTTTATCGGCGGGGTCGCGGGCGATTCCCGGCGGGTCCTCGCCGCGTTCCATGGCGGCGATGGCCTCGCGCAAATGCCGCCGGAACAAAACGACGCCGCGGTCCGATGTGGCGAGATGCTCCAGATCGTGCCGCGCGATGGGACGTTGGCTGGTCTGAGCCTCCCAGTCATCGGGCGCCCGTTGTTTCGCCTCATAGTCGCGCACGATTGCCTCATGGGGCGGCTGGAAGATTTTCTTATTCGGATCGATACGCTCGATATGGAACCCGACGGTGTTCTCATTATCAACCGGCACCCACCAGCCGACCATGCGGGCGCGCTCGGTTTCCCGGTTGGGGTCGGTTCCGGTGACTTCGGTGGGCGGTACCGAGCGGGCCGTCGGCACAAAGATGGTCGAGGTGCGGATCAGCCGGTTGCCGCTATCCAGATCCGTGGTCCGCACATAGGACACATGGACCGGCGAATGGACGTAGTCGAATTCCGGTTTAACGGCCATTACCTCGGAGAATTCGAAGAGGCCTGGATTCCAGCCATGGAGGATATAGGTATGGACCGGATCGGCCGCGTTTTCCTGAAGCTGCAGCCAGTTGCATTCCGCCACCACCCCCCGGCTGTAATTGCGATAGGCGAGGTATTCCGCATCGTCCTCAAGAACGTCGTAGCGTGGCAGAAGCGGTTTCTTGTCCAGCGGCCCCATATAGGCAAATACCAGCCCCCGGTATTCTTCCGCCGGATACCAGGGCTGGCGGACTTCGTCTTTATAGGGGCTGTCGTCGGGTTCGCCCGGCTGGTCGAGGCACTTGCCTTCTTCGTTGAAATACCAGCCGTGATAGCAGCAGCGCAGCCCGTTTTCCTCGATCCGGCCATATTCCAGCGACGTGCCGCGGTGGCAGCAATGGGCGCCGAGGACCCCCACCTTGCCTGATTTGTCGCGATAGGCCACCAGCTCTTCGCCCAGGATCTTGAGATGTTTTGGCAAATCGGCGAGTTCCGATGACATGCAGACCGGTTGCCAGTAGCGCCGCATCAGCTCGCCCATGGGGGTGCCAAAACTCACATGGGTGAGGGTGGCATCCTCCTCCGGCACCATGGCGTTGCGCCCGTAACCCGATTGTTGATCATCCGCCATGGCTGTTTCCTCCCTTTTCATAGAGCGTGCCCCGAAATGGCGCTGATGGCAACCAATTGGCGGAATTGGGGCGGTTGCAATCTAACCGGCAGGGCTAAAAACCGGGTCCCCGGGTCATTTCACCATTTTGACTTTCATCCGTTCCGCCCCCTTAATGACGTGAACAAATCGCATTACAGGGGACATCATGAAACAGATCATCAATCCCGCACGGGCGCGGCTGGAAGCGGGTGAGGTGTCGGTCGGTGTCGGTTTGCGCATATCGCGCACCGTGGATATTGCCAAGGCCATGAAGACCGCCGGTTATGACTGGCTGTTTATCGATCTCGAACACAGCCCCATCTCCATTGAGACCGCGGTGAATATCTCCGTTGCCGCCCTCGATGCCGGCATATCACCGCTGGTGCGGGTGCCGTGGATGGAGCACTGGATTGCGACCCGGGTGCTCGATGGCGGGGCAATGGGCATCGTCATGCCTCATGTGGATACTGCCGAGCAGGCGCGGGAAGTGGTGGACCGGTTGAAATACCCGCCCATCGGCCATCGTTCGGTCGCCGGGCCTAACGCGATCTTCGACTTTGACAAGGTTGATGTGGGCGACAGCATCGCCGCCATTAACGCATCGCAACTCATCACGGTGATGATCGAGACACCGGAAGCGGTGGAGAATGCCGACGAGATCGCCGCCGTTGACGGTGTGGATGTGCTGCTGATCGGCACCGGCGATCTCACCACCGAGATGGGTATCCCCGGTCAGGCGGGGCATGAGCGGATTGTCGCGGCGTACGAAACGGTCATCGCGGCTTGTGAGAAACAGGGGAAATGGGCCGGGATGGGCGGCGCCTACAATGAACCGGATCTGGAGCGCTATATCGGCATGGGGGTGCGGATGGTGCTGGCCAGCAACGATCTCGGACTCATGATGCAGGCCGCCGGCCAGATGACCAGTTTTGTCAAAGGATGTGCGTAGGCGTCGTCAGCAGTAGGCAAAACCGTATCCAGTTGATAGGGAGCCAATTTTGACACTGTTCAGGTTGGGGAATACAAGAGAAAGTCTACTTTGAGAGACCAGTACACGGAAAAAATGTGTCTACACGGATCCTGAACTGGCTGATGGTCGCTTTTGCGGCAATGTTGATGGGTAGCTTAGGGGCATGCCAACAGAGACCGCTATATGAGCCCGAAAAGATTTCCTACCCTTCTGCAGTTGGCGAAGCACCAAAGCTTGCCACAATCGAAAACGGTATTCTGAGGGCACTACGGAATCAGAACTGGCAAGTTGATAAGCTCGGCGAAATCGAAATTATCGCTACGAAACGTTGGGGTAACCACGTAGCATCAGTAAAAGTCGAGTATGACAAGCGCGCATTCGGCATCAAATATCAAACGTCTCGAAATTTACGGGCACAGGCCGTCAAAGAATCCGGTAATCGAAAAATTGTTATCCATCACCGGTACAATTCCTACGTACTAAGATTAAAGCTTGAAATTGAGAATCAGCTCCGACTGCCGCCAAGACTGGCTGTAAGCGAGAGCAGAACGCGCCCGGTACCAATTATTCCGCGAAGGAATAACCTCGCGCCCAAAATCAGGTCGGCGGGCACCGGCTTCTATGTCTCGCGCAACGGACACATCATAACGAATTACCACGTAATTCGGGCTTGTGATGAGTACAAAGTTTGGACAGCGCATTCCGGAGGCAAAAAGGCAGATCTCATCGGTTCAGATAAAAAAGCGGACCTGGCTTTGCTGGCAACCACGCAGTTCCCGTTGGATATCGCCACGTTGAGATCCGGCCGGTCAGTACGGCTCGGCGAATCTGTTACGGTATTTGGCTACCCGCTTACCGGTACACTTTCGAGCGATGGCGTTGTTACAACCGGAAACGTCTCAGCGCTTAGCGGGCTGAATGACGATAGTGGATCTCTCCAAATTTCGGCAGGTGTACAAAAAGGGAATAGTGGCGGGCCACTTTTCGATGAAAGCGGCAACGTGATCGGTATCGTGTATTCCAAATTGAATGCCATCCTGTTGGCTCGGTATACCGGTGACATTCCGCAAAATGTAAATTTTGCCATCAAATTGCGCCCGTTGGAGCATTTTTTGAATGCCCATAATGTTGATTATGTTACGAGGAAGTCGTCCAAAACATTGAAGACAGAAGATTTAGTCGAACGAGCGCGCGATTTTACTGTTCGCGTGGAGTGTTGGAGATAGCTTGTTCTACCCGAGCTTCGTAACGGTCCCACAACAAACCGGGTAATGTTCGATGTATAGGTTATTGCTGATCGCTGTAATTCTTACCGCTTTGTCTGGTTGTGGAAAATTCATATACGACCACAAATTCTACCAGACACGTGAAGAGGCCTTTGCAGCCGCTCAGTCGGACATTGCAACTAAAATTAGTGAAGTCGCCGCTGACCCCAAGCGAAGAATCGGCGGGTCGGTCCTCGTAGCCATTCCGCAGCGTCAAGTAATTGAACGGTACGGTGTTCGCAAAGCTTGGGGTAGGTCACGCGGCCACGTTCCTTACGTTGCAGATGTGTTGGAACTTGGATTTCTCGGTATGGCGGAAGTCATAAGAAACGCTATGTTATTTGATCGTGTCGATGTGATAAGGCCTTTAAATTCGTCTGCCGTGCCGTTTGACGGATACGATTTTAAATTGTGGCTTACCGCTACAGATCTAGAGCAATGGCAGTGGTTATTTTTGAAATCAGGATTCCGAGACGCCCTTCCGGTTGCAAGGGATCAAAGCTTTTTTGGTGAAGTCAAAGGCGTAGATTCATTTAATGATTCCATTCACAAGGCGTATCTGGAGTTTAATTCCCCATCAGTTGACAGGGGAAAGGGCAGCGGAGGTCGGTAACGAAAATATGCCGTTCGACAGGGTGCGTAGGGTAGCGGAATCGCGGCCTGATCATGCAGACGGCCAGCCCAATGACCACGTTCGTCAAGGGCTTCGTGTAGCGGGGAGTGACTTCTCCGTTGCATAAAGTGCCAATCCAACCGTTTCCGCTGGCGCTCGGCGGATTTTTTGCCATGGCGGCTGCCGTGGGCGTCGGGCGTTTTATCTATACCCCGATCCTGCCGCCCATGGTCGACGACTTGCTTCTGTCAAAAGGCGAAGCCGGTCTGATTGCGTCGGCGAATTATCTCGGATACCTCGCCGGTGCGCTCGTGGCCGCGTCGCCCCGCCTGCCCGGCAGCGCCCGTGGCTGGCTGCTGTGGTCGCTCGCGGTGAGCGCCGTCACCACCGGTGCCATGGGGCTGACCGACCGGCTGGGAGATTTTCTCCTGTTGCGCTTTGCCGGCGGCGCGGCCAGCGCCTTTGTCCTGGTCCTGGCGTCGGTGCTCGTCCTGGAGCGGTTGGCTTCCGCCAAGCGCAGTGACCTGTCTACTGTGCATTTCGCGGGGGTCGGTGGGGGTATCGTGGTTTCCGCCCTTGTCGCCTGGGGAATGGTCTCTCTCGGTGGCGGCTGGGAGGGGATGTGGTTTGGCGGCGGCATGGTCGCACTCGCCGCAGTGGTCGCGGTGGCGATCCTTGTGCCGGGCGTGGACCTGGACCGGGCGGCGCAAACAAGCACGGTGAACCCGTCGGCGCGGCCACGGATCTGGCCGCTGGTGGCCGCCTACGGTCTGTTCGGATTCGGTTATGTAATTACGGCGATATTTTTCGTAGCGATCATACGGGGCTCTTTAGGGACCAGTAGTTTGGAAACCTATATCTGGCTCGTGGTGGGTCTCGCAGCCATTCCCTCCGTTGCGGTCTGGACGAATTTGGCGCGGCGCTATGGCGTGACGACTGTATTCGCCATCGCCTGTGTCGTTGAGGCTCTCAGCGTTGTTGCGAGCGTGCTTTGGGTATCCCTGCCGGGGTTGTTCGTGGCGGCGGTATTTTTTGGCGGCACTTTTATGGGCATCACCGCACTCGGTCTCGTTGCCGCGCGCACCCTGTGGGTCAACGATTCCCGCCGCGCGCTGGCGATCATGAGCGCTGCGTTTGCCCTCGGCCAGATCGTCGGGCCGGTGGTGGCGGGGTATGGTTTCGACCTGACCGGCAGCTTCCTGCTGCCGTCATTGACGGCTGCGGCCGCCCTCTGCATAAGCGCGGCCCTCGCCTTCAAGTTGGATAGAGGCTGAGCGTCCTTGATACGGAAAACGCCACGTCCCCAACTGCCGGGCATTGCCATGGGCAGGGTGGGACGTGGCGTCATACCGGATCTTACGGTCACCGCGCTCCGTCAGAGAGAGCGGAGAAACGAAATCCGTCAGATCAATTGTGACCGCTTACACGCTCGATGGTGATTTCCACTACCGGGTTGCGCCAGTCGTGGGTCGCGGGGTCAAGGTCGACGCCACCATGGACTCCGCGATGGATGTGGATGAAACCCTCTCCGTCACCGTTGTCCACGCCAGGGTCCCCGACATTGCCGCCAACGGCAGGGATATCGGTGCCAATCTCGTTGTTGGCCTCGCTGCCGGCGTCATAGGCGGCCGCGTGTACCGTGATCTTGCCGTGCTTCGGCAAGCGAACGCCGCGCACGGCGTAGACCGCGTCATTGGTTGCCGCCAGCATCCCCGCGGCGCTGAAATACTTGGCGTTGCCCGATGCCGTGATGAGACGGCTGTTGGTCTCGCCGGGTAGAGCAACAGGCGCCCCCGCACCGGAGCCGACAAGAACTTCTGCCGCGGAGACACCAGGCGCTCCGCTGACTTCACCGGCCAGCACACTCGGATCCCCGGTCTCTGCCATGGTCGCCAGTCCCAGAGAGGGGGCTGCGTTGACCTGGAACAGTGAAAAACTGCTGTTATGGGTGATGAGCAATCCGGGTGCCAGGGGCTGACCGCCGGTGGCATTGGCAACGGTGACCCGGTAGGTCTTGCTGCCGGCCAGAGCAATTTGACTGGTCGCCGCGATTCCGCCGGCGACAAGAGCGCTTACGGCCAGCGCCTTCAATATCGTGTGTTTCATATGAATTTCTCCCTCCGCGCATCGGTTGAAAGTGGGGATTGAAAGCCCTGGACTCGATTGGCCGCGCGGCCCCTCCCATCAAGTCACTCGCGGACCCTAAGAAGCAAAAATCACGAAAGTGTCACGGCAGCCCGCCCGCGGCGGCGGAGATGTTCACGATTACTTGAGGGGATGGGGTGTCAGGGGGTGGTCGTGGTGAGCAGAAAACTGAAACTCGTGCCGTGGCCCGGCCGGCTTTCCACGGCAATGGCGCCGTCATGCAGCTGCAGAATTCGCTGCGCGATGGCGAGACCCAGCCCGGCCCCGTTTGCCGAGTGGCCGCGCGCCGGATTGATTTGGAAGAAGCGGTCGAAAATGCGCGGCAGATCGTCCGCATTTATGCCCGGGCCGGTATCGAAAACCCGGGTGGTGATCCTGCCGTCGTCGACCGACAGCGCCAGGGTTACAGCGCCGTTTTCCGGCGTGTATTTGAGGGCGTTGTCGATCAGGTTTTCGAGGACACGTTCGATCAGAGCGATGCCTCCGGTGACGAAAGGCGCCTGTTGGGGAATATCGGTAATCAGCTTGAGGTGTTTGCTTTCCGCCTTGAGCCTGAATCTCTGAGCTATGTCGTTGGCCAGTTCGTTGATCAGAAAGGGTTCCGGCTTGATGCTGGCGTCGGTGGCCTCCAGCGTTGCCAGCTCGAACAGATCGGCGATCAGACGCGACAGCCGCTCGCCATGACCCACCGCCAGGGCAAGGTAGGTCTGCTTTTCCTCATCGGTCAGGGTGTCGTCCTTGAGCGCGAGGGTTTCCAGATAGCCAACCAGAGACGCCAGCGGTGTTCTCAAATCATGAGAGATGGAAGCCACCATATCGCGGCGGTCCGCATCCGCCTGTTTGAGCTGGTCGATCTGCTCGGTGATACGGTCTGACATCTCCCCGAACGCCCGCCCGAGCTGGTCTATTTCATCGCCCGTGCTGTCGCTACGCCATTTGGGAAGGGTGGGGGGATCGGTAAATCCGGACCGTCTGAAGGTGCTCATATGGCTGGATAGAAGCCGTAATCTGCGAGTCAGCCAATTGAACGACAGGGCGCCGATCACGATGGTGAGCAGCAACGCCGCGATGGTAATGCCGGCGCTGAGACGCAGGACCTGACTACGCTGGAAAAGAGCGACCACGGAATCGAACTCCTCGCCACCGAGGACGATATAGAGAAACCCCGCCATGGCTCCGGAATCATAAATCGGCGCCACCGAGAAGACTTTTTCCCCGTTCACGCTGCGCGGATCGTCGCCGCGGATGGGAGTCTCTCCCGTATTGGCGAGAAAGGTTCCGATAGGCGCCAGGGAAACGCGATTCCGCTTGATTTTTTCCGCCGGCGCCGAATAGGAGAGGATGCGGCCGCTGCCATCCAGCAAATAGACCTCGATGCTCGGATTCACGCCCATCAGCCGGTTAAAGATTTCTTTTAACGCCGCCTTATTGATCATGTCGCCGCGCATGAGCCATTGCTCCTTGACGATGTTGGCGGCGATGGAGCGGTGGAGTTTCTGGGTCACCTCCTGAAGATGGAGACGGGTGGTCACGATGGTCAGCGTTACATAGGCGATGCCGGTTATGGCGAACAGGGCGAGAAGCGCCAGGACAAGCTGTCCATAAAGGGTTCTCGGCAGCAATTTCTTCAACGGTCGAACCGGTCGCTGAACTTGTAGCCGACACCCCAGACCGTGAGCACGTAATCGGGTTTCGCCGGATCGGTTTCGATCTTGGCGCGAAGCCGGTTGATGTGGGAATTGACGGTGTGTTCGAAGCTGGAATTGTTGTGACCCCACACCAGATCGAGCAGTTGGGAACGCGTATAGACCCGTCCCGGATGGGTGGCGAACTGAACCAGAAGGTCGAATTCCCGGGCCGTGAGATCGATGGCATTGCCGCCGACGCTGACGAAACGTTTTTCCATGTCCAAATGGAGCCTGCCGGCACGAACGGATGTCGACATGCTTCCGGCTGGCTGCGAGAAATTCTCCTGACGGCGGAACATGGCCTTCACCCGGGCGAGAAATTCCGGAATGCTGAAAGGCTTGATCATATAATCATCGGCCCCGGTATCGAGGCCGGCGACCCGGTCGGTTTCCGAGGACCGCGCCGTGAGCATGAGAATGGGCGTATGGCTGTCATCCTGGCGAAGCTGGCGGCAGATCTCGATCCCATCCATCCCCGGCAGCATCAGGTCCAGAACGATGAGATCCGGCGGATTCGACCGGGCATGGGACAGGCCCTGCTGCCCGTCCTGTTCCAACTGCACGCGGCATCCCATATCTTTCAGGTGCAGCGATAACAGTCCGGCGATCTCGTGGTTGTCTTCGATTACAAGGACGTTGCGGGCCGTCATCCTATCTATCAGCGCCTCCGGTGATTACCACCAAGAAGTATGGGCGGCTCTTGCAAAACCCCAATCAAAACTCCGCGATATTCGCGTTATCCGACGGGATTGCTGATGTTGGGGAAAATTGCGTTCGCAATCGCCCGTCATTGCAGGCTGTGAATATAGGCAATGATGTTGTCGGTCTCGGCCTCGGTCAGCACCAAATTCGGCATGTTTCGGTGAGGCGTTCTCAAAAAGACCCGCAAGCTCAGGGCGGTTCTCGCCGGATTATTGGCGATTTCCTGAAACGCTTTTATCGGCGACAGTTTGCGGGTTTTTTGTCCCTTTTCGACGCGATGGCACTCGGCGCATACGGTGCGCGCCATTTCGTGGCCCTGGCTGGCGTCCCCCGGGCCGGACTGACCCATTGCGGAAGTGGTCATGGCTGAAAGTGCCGCGATGACGATGGCTAGGTTGCGCATGGCTCTCCCTCATGATGGTGACACTAAGGCCCAATCCAGTGGATCTCCGACAAATGAAGCTGCCAGCCTAGGGGAGATGACGTTTCCTGGACTTAACCTGAATAAACTTCCCGCGGTTAAGTCGGGTAACTTGCCTGCCGGGAATTTTCTGGCCATGCTTTGCAAAACAAGACAGGGACCGGCTTGACCATGCCCAAAGTGCTCAGCGGCGACGAGGTTGCGCAGTATCACGATCAGGGGTTCCTGGCGCCCCTTGATCTGCTAGGCGAAGCCGCCGCGGCCACGCTGTTCGGCCGTTTCGAGGCGCTGGAAACAGAAGTCGGGGGCGATGTCTCGCAACGCTTCCGCATCAAGGCGCACCTGCCGTTTCCCTGGCTGTGCGATCTGATCAGCCAGCCGCGTCTTCTGGATGTGATCGAAGACATCATCGGCCCCACCATCCTGTGCTGGGGGGCGACGTTCTTTATCAAAAAACCCGGCGATGAGCGTTTTATCTCCTGGCACACGGACAGTTTTTTCTATGGCACGCGGCCGGCGGAGACCCTGACGGCCTGGGTGTCGTTCAATGCATCTGACACCGAGTCCGGCTGTATCCAGTTCATCCCCGGCAGTCATAAGACCGTCGCGGTCCACGAACTCATTCCCGATCCCAACAATATGTCCAGTAACGGCCAGACGGTGGTCGATACCGACGAAAACCTGGCGGTCAAAGCCATCCTGAAGCCCGGCCAGTTCTCATTGCATCACGAGAGCGTGGTGCATGGATCCAGCCCCAATTTGTCGGACCATGCCCGTATCGGGTTTTCCATCCATTACTGCCCGCCCCATGTGCGCGAGAAACGGTTCGACGGGGCGACGGCCATGCTGCTGCGAGGGGAAGATGCCCTGGGAAACTGGCTGCCCGATCCCCGACCGGCCCGCGATTTCGATCCGGCCTGTATCGAGATGATGGACAACACGCTGGAGCGGTTCCGTGAGTCGACCAACAACAAGATCGCCGCCGGCGGCAAGAGCTGAGCTGATGCGCGGTGGTTCGCCGTTTCTGGATATTAGGGGACGTGTTCGTGGAGCGAAGCCCCTATAATGAGGATAAAGAATATTGGATCGCCTTGACAGACGAACCCAAATTTTCGACGTGAAGACCGAACTGACATCTTTCAAATTCGGATAAGAAACAGGATCACCATATGTCCGATAGTGCGGCACAAAACCGATGGCTCAAGGCGGTGGTGGAGCAACTGCGCGCTATGGAGGGTGTTGAGTATGAAGCCCTGAAAGACGGTCGTACCGCACTCGTAATCTCAAACAACGGTGACAGTAAAAAAGTCTTTATGGCAGGTGCCGCGGGTGATTTTCGAGCGCAAAAAAGTCAATTTGGTCAGCTACGGAAGGCACTCACGGAACTTGGCATAAAAGAAGGAATGACGTTCGTGGCTGCGAAGCGTTCACGAAAACCCATGTCTCCGGAAATGCTCGCGGCCAGGGTGAGACAACAAAAAGAGTTTGACGCCTGGCAAGAGGTGTGGCGGACAATTCGCCAGGCTGAAAAGGCGCTTGATGTGGAGTTCGAAATTTCCCAGATGCTGGATTATTACTAAACTGATCGACGCAACGGAAATCGTGAAAAATTTCTAAAGAATTCCCGCATTTCTGGCGGCAAGCCACAGGATACGCAGAGCCAGCGCGGTAAGCACCAACCGGAATATCAGGCGGAAGGCATTTTCGGGAATGCGGTTGAGCACGCGGCTGCCGATCAGATTGCCGATAACGGCCGTGGCGACCATGGCAGCCATCAGGGGCAGATAAGGCGCCAGCGTGACCCCCAGGAGCCCGAAGGCCACCAGCTTGCAGAGATGAACGAGGCCCATTAAAGCCGAGAAAGTACTTATCAATTGGCGCCGGTCGGGACAGGCGGCGCCGACGAACGGCCCCACCAGCGCGCCCACAGCGCTCACAAACATGCCAACGAACGTGGCGGTGAAACCGATCAGACTGAAGCGACCGCGAAGCGAGCCCGTGCTTGCTATTTTAGGCATCCATGTGAAGACAATGATGAAAATCCCAAGAATGACCTGCAGTGTGGCCGTCGGAAGGGTGACGAAGATCTGGCCACCGACGAGGGCGCCAAGTGCCGCGCCGATGAAGAAGGGAAGCTGCGCCGCCCATAAAACGTGGCGCCACAGGATGGCTGCCCGGCTGACACTGTCGCCGAGCATCACGACTGTGTGTACCGGGATCAGCACGGTGGGCGGAAACACCAGCGCCAGGGTGCCGAGCAGCAACAGCCCTCCAGCCGACCCGCTCACCGCGGTGACGAAGGCGGCACACAGGGATATCAGCGTCAGCCCAAGGAAGATAACACCGTCCACATCAGGGACACCCAGGAAGCCGGTTTCCATAACGGGATCAGGCTCTGGGGGGCATGCGTTGGTGTCCTGTCTGTATGCGTTGTCGTTGAGAGTCTATGCGCTAACCGGGGGTGCGTCTATCGAGGCCGGCTTTCAGACAGGCCCGCCGGTTGCCACCTGGTGGCTGAGCCGGATTTCGCGGGCTTCGGTGGCGGACTGGATGACGGCCTCGCAGGCTTCGAAGGTGGCCCGTCCCCACGCGCCGGTATGCAGCGGTGGGACGTCGTCGAGGATGGCGGCGCAGAGTTCATCGATTACTTCGGCCCGTGGCACGGTGGGTGGGGCCAGCGAGTGGTTGATAATCTGATCGTCCGCATAGACCCGCACGCCGTCCGGCAGGGGGCGGATATCGCATCGGGCGCAGCTCAGGACGAACAAGCCGAAATGCTCGTGCGATAGTCCCTCGGGTGGCCCGGCGGGCAGGGGCGCGGAAGCGCGCCCGCCATAGGCACGGTCGGCCTTGAGGGTAGCCTCGGCATCACCGCCGCCGAGCTCGCTCAGTGCGCGCCGCGCCGCGCCGTAATTGGCTGGATCCTTGAGCCCGCCGGTTTCCCCACGCCAGCCGCAGAACTCATCGGAATCAAAATGGCCGTAGCCCGAGAAGGTCAGATTGGCTACCACGCCGCTGGCAAATTTCAGCATGGCGCTATAGGCGCCCTCGGTGGGCCGGGCGGGGTCGTAATTGCCGGTGGTCGCATAGATAGTCTCTATCATCCCGCCGGCGAGAAAACGGGTCACATCGATCTGATGGGAGGCCTGGCTGTACACCACGCCGCCGCCCTGTGCGCTATCGAGCTCGTCGGGCCGGCGCGGGCGGT
>JABJKO010000111.1 GCA_018660305.1 Rhodospirillaceae bacterium | reverse complement strand
CCGGTATCCTACTCTCCGGCGGCGTATTTCTTTTCCGCTTCGTAATAGTCGGGGAAGCCGACGATATCGCGCAGATGGGCGAAGTCGGAGAGGCCCTCTGGCGTCCGGCCTTCCTTGAGGGCCTGAAGCCCCTGCTCCATGGCGGTCATGGCGGAATTGAGCATGGTCAGGGGGTAAAGCACGATCTTGAAACCCATCTCACCCAGCACTTCCGGCGGCAGCAGCGGCGTGTCGCCCTGCTCCACCAGATTGGCCATCTTGGGCCCGGGCACGCCGTCGCAGAAGGCGCGCATTTCGTCTTCGTTTTCGGGCGCTTCGAGAAACAGGATATCGGCTCCAATATCGGAAAACGCCTTGATGCGCCACATGGCTTCTTCGAACCCGTCGGTGGCCCGGGCGTCGGTGCGCGCCATGATCAGGATATCGGCGCCCTCGTCCCGCGCATCCACCGCCGCCTGAATGCGGCCCACGGCTTCATTGCGGTCGACCACCATCTTGCCGCGCGTGTGACCACAGCGCTTGGGCGCCACCTGATCTTCGATCATGGCGCAGGCAAATCCGGCCTGAGCGTATCCCTGGATAGTGCGTTTGACATTCAGCGCGTTGCCATAACCGGTATCGCCATCGCCTATCACCGGGATCGACGTGGCGTTGCAGATATCGCGCCCCTGCTCGACCATCTCAGCGTAGGAAATCAGACCGGTATCGGGCATGCCGAGCCGCGCCGCGGACACCGCGAAGCCGCTCATGAAGCTTACCTTGAATCCGGCCCGCTCGATCATCCGCGCCGACAGGGCGTCGAAACAGGCCGGCGTCACATGAGCGCCGGGCTGCGCCAGAAGGTCCCTCAGTTTTTGCGTGGCGGCGGACATAAGTGCCTCCGATCAGTGATCGGTACTGACCTTGATAAACATGAAAACCAGCAGAACGGCGAAGACGAAAAACAGCAGCCCGCCATAATAGGGCACACCTTCCGCCGCCGTCGCCGCGACGAACAATCCGCCGACTGCCAACAGGGCCGTGACCCCGCCCATGACCCAGTTACCTACGTGATTCATTGTGATCTTCCCTCAAATCCAAGCCTGTAAATCCAAGTCTGTAATTCCAAGTCTGCCAACCCACCCGCCAAGTACGGTGGATCTCTCTATATCTATATAACGATCTCTTGTAGCGAAAGTAAAACCGCCAACCCTATCCACTGACCGCCGCCGCCGCTCTGTCCCGAACACTCACTTCAAGGGGCAGCACCAGTCGGAAAACCGTTCCGTCGTCGCCCGTCCGTTTGAGCTCCACGTCGCCACCGTGACCACGCATGAGATCGCGGGCGATGGAAAGGCCGAGACCCGAGCCGCCGACCCGGGTCGATCCGGTGAAGGGCTGGAACAGATTTGCCCTAATACGATCGGGCAGACCGGGGCCATCATCGACGATCTCGATGACGGTCTGGTTGTGGTCCGCCTGGGCCGTCACCAGTACGTGATGGGCGCCGGCCTCATAGGCATTGCGGACCAGGTTGTTGAGCACCCGGAAGATCTGATCGCGATCGGCATGCAGCCGGATGTCCTGCTCGACCGAATTGTCAAACCGCTGAAGGCTTTCCGGTTCACCGCCCGCACTCACCGCCACCTCTTCCACAAGCGGCCGCAGGGGAAACCACATCATCTCCAGCGCCGACGAATCCTCCTGAGCGAAACGCAGGGTCTTGGAACACAGCGTCACGGCACGATCGATGGCCCCCATCAAGGTCGGTGCAATGCGCTTCACATTGGGATCATCGGTGCTGTCCAGATGATCCGACACAAGCTGGGCGGTCGCCAGAATATTGCGCAGATCATGGTTTATCTTGGTCACCGCCGTCCCGAGGGCCGCGAGCCGGGTTTTCTGCATCAGGGCATCCCGCAGACCCCGCTGCATATCGGCCAGTTCCCGCTGCGCCACGCCCAACTCGTCGGACCGTGTCCCGGGGACCACCAGACGCCTGCCGTCTTCGGGGTCCTCGCGGAAGGACACCATGCTGGCGGTCAAACTCTGCACGGGGCGGACGAACAGCCATTGCAGGCTGAAATAGACCGCCACCGCCGTCATCAATGAAATGAGAATGGAGAGCGCCAGGATGCGGGCGGAATAATCGATCATGGCCATCCGCAGAGGCTCTTCGCTGACCACCACTTCTATTTCGACATTGGGATTCTGTGGCGACCTGCCGATAATTCTCAGGACCCTCGAGCCATCTTCCGCCAGGGTCATGAAGGCGTCGCCGATCAACCCAAAAAACGTCCCTTTGGCCAGGTCATAGGTCGCATGGATCTTCGGCGGCATATCGGTGCTGAGTACCAGCGATTTGCTGGCCGGCCGTTTGATGACAATGCCATGGGCTCCGGCATGATCGAGAAGCTCCTGACGGAGCTGCGCACTGACCATGTTGTCCGGCGGCACTTCGAGCGCGAGGCTGGCAAGGTGGGCGGCGGCAACCCGTTCCTGGAGATAGGAGACACGGAAACGGCCGATGGATGGGGCGTAAATGAACACTTCGCTCAACATCACAAAAAAGATGGTGAGCAGAAGCAGGCGGGCCGACAGCCCGAACCATTTCCGTCGCCCGATTGCCGTTTTTGGCGCCATGGCGCAATTATACAGGAGGAATTTGGTGGACGGTAAAAAGTTTGGTGACAATCAATAACGATAAACGCCGCCAGGAAGAATCCTGGCGGCGTCTAATTCAGAACCTAGATAAGGATCTTAGCGCTTTTTGGCTCCGCACGGTCTGCAGGGGTTGCAGCCACGCGCTCTGGGCTTGCAGGGATTGCAGGGACCGCAGCCACGCTTCGCCGCGGCGCAAGGATTGCAGGGGTTGCAGCCACGCGCTCTGGGCTTGCAGGGATTGCAGGGACCGCAGCCACGCTTCTTGGCGCCACAGGGGCCGCAAGCAGCGAGCTGAACACCGGCCGACTTGGAATAGTCGGCGGCGGCGGCCGGGAGGGCAGTGGTCGCGGCGGCAAGGGCAGCGACACTGAGAGCCGTAACGGTTGTCTTCTTCATATTCATAATTTTCGTCTCCTTAGATCGTGGTCTGATGAAATAAGCCTCACGGGCTGGGTGGTAGCGACACCGGTAAACCACTTCCCGACATCACCCAACGATCCATGTCCGCACCCCCTACATAATCATGGGGCCACGCGGCCTCCATCGAAAACCCACTTCAGGGTCCTCAACTTGTCGTTACCAATGCGTGTGACGGTCGCAAAACCTGGGATTAACCAAAGGAGAGCAGGAAGCGGACAATCCGGCGGGTCCTGTCGCTGAAAAGCGACGGCGTATAGAAGGATCCGGCGGCTCGTTTGTTGATTTCACCCAAGGTGGGATAGGGCAGGATGAGCCCCGCCACATCCTTGATCTTCATCCTCTTGGCGATGGGAAGACACCAGCTTTGAATAAGTTCGCCGGCCTTTTCACCGACCATGCTGGCGCCGACGATGACGCCCTTCCTGGTGGTCATGATTTTCAACTGGCCAATGGTCTCGGCCTCCGCCTGCGCCCGGTCATTTTCAGCGAATGAGGCATGCAGCACGGTGATCTCACCATGTTCCTGCCGCGCCGCCGTCTCGGTCAGCCCGACCTGGGCCAGTTCCGGCGCCGTAAAGGTCACCCAGGGAACCGCCCGGTAATCCACCTTGGCGGGCAGGCGGAACAGTACGTTCCGGATGACGATCCCGGCGTGATAACCGGCAATATGGGTGAATTTGTACCCCTGCGCCGCATCGCCGATGGCAAACACCTTCTTGTTGGTGGTCCGCAGCCGCGCATCGACCACGATGCCCCCACGGCCGGTCTCGATACCGGCGGCCTCCAGATCCAGCCCGTCCAGGTTGGGTGTCCGGCCGACCGCCATCAGGACGTGGGATCCCTGGAACTGGACAGGCCTACCATCAATTTCGGCGGCGACGGTGATCTCGCCGGCACTGCCGGAAAAACCTTTGACCATGGCGCCTTCATGGATCCCGATATTTTCTTCCGCGAGCCGCTGCATGACGATGGCGGCCAGTTCCGGATCATCATTCCCCAGCGCTTTCAGCCCTTCGAGAACCGTGACCTTGGCCCCGAGCCGTGCATGGGCCTGGGCCATTTCCAGCCCGATGGGCCCGCCGCCGATCACCAGCAGATGGGGGATCGGCTCGGCATTGTCGAAAATGGTCTCGTTTGTGAAGTAGGGGATGGCATCGAGACCCGGTATGGGGGGCACCGCCGGGGACGATCCGGTGGCGATCACGATGCGCTTGGCCGTGATCTCCGCATCACCGGCCACCACGGTACGGGGCCCGGTAAAGCGCCCGGCCTCGCGAATGACCCGGACGCCGAACCCCTCGAACCGTTCCTGGGAATCGTGTGGCGCGATCCCCGCAATGACGCCCTGGACATGGTCACGCACGGCACCGTGATCGATGACCGGATCAGTGGCACCGACGCCAAACCGGTTTGCGGTCCGTATGACCTGGGCGGCGTGCCCGGCGGCCAGCAGGGATTTGGACGGCACACAACCATAGTTCAGACAGTCACCGCCCATCTTCGCCCGTTCGAGCAGGACCACCCGGGCCCCCATCTGGGCGGCGCCGGCGGCGACCGAAAGCCCGCCCGAGCCCGCGCCGATGACACAGAGATCGGTTTTGACCTTTTCAGTCATTGGGCTATCCAAATTATGTGCTGGTTCAGGCAGATCGGCTTTTCAGCTTTTTATAGACCACCGGGATGAGGGCGAGGACGCCCAGCCCGACAATGGGCAGCAGAAACCGCGGCTCGAAGATTATCCCGAGATTGATGTCGCCGCCCTGTTCGACGATTGCGCTGAAACCATCGCCCAGGGAGGCGTAGACGAGCGATCCGGGGATGATCCCGAACAGGGTCCCGACAACATAGGTGCCCAGGCGAACCCCCAGGAAAGCCGGCACCAGATTGACCAGGAAAAACGGAAAAGCGGGAATGAGCCGCAGGAACAGCATGTAGCTCAATGCGTTTTCGCGAAAACCGTCCTCCATCTTCTTGATGGCCCCACCGGCCCTTCGCCGCAAAAGATCGGCCAGGGCATAGCGCGCGGCGAGAAACAGGATGGTGGCGCCGATGGTCGCGCCGACAACCGTCAGCGCCCCCCCTAGCCAGGGGCCGAACAGAAAGCCGCCGCCGATGGTCATGATCGCCCCGCCAGGGATGGAGAACGCGGTAACAGCGGTATAGACCAGCATATAGACCAAAAACGCCAGCCATCCGGTTTCCCGGACCCAGTCGGCCAGAACCTGACGGTTTTCCTTGAGCGCCGAAAGGGTCACGTATTTATCGAGATCAAGGGCAAAAAATGCGATCAGACCGGCCACGAGAATGACGATGGGTGCCAAACGCCCCGGGGAGAACGCGCTTTTTGAATGTGGCGTTTCAACAGGTTGGTCACTCACACCGTCTGCTCCGATTGACTGCGCACTCGACTTCATAGGCCCGTTCCCAGAAAATCCTCTATGGCAGAAGCGCTTCCAAACCGACCCCGGATCGCCGCACGTTCTTCGATTGCACGCGACAATTTCTTATCTCCGTCCAACGATCTACCATAGCTCTTCGCTACTGATCTAGTCGGCAGAACCGCCATGCTCCAATCAACAGCGGTGCAACAAAACGTGAGGCAAAGGTCCGGAAGGAAGAATGCAACGCCCCAATTGACTTCGCGGCCCTAAATCACTATACAGCCACCTCCTTTTTCAATCCGTACAATCGAGCGGAGTTTAGTCGTGAAACGCACCTATCAACCCAGCGTACTCGTTCGCAAGCGCCGCCACGGCTTTCGGGCGCGCAAAGCGACGGTCGGCGGCCGTCGCGTCCTCGCGAGCCGGCGCGCCAAAGGTCGCAAGCGGCTGTCTGCCTGAGATATGGCGCCAGCGCCGCAGAGACTTAAGCGGCGGCGCGAATTTCTTCATGTCGCCCGCACAGGGCGCAAATGGGCGGCCCCGGGTCTTGTCCTCCAGGCGTTGAATCGCCACGCCGGAGAGCCAATATCTGACGCTGCCCCCCTTGAAGAGGGTGAAATTCGCGTTGGATTTACCGTAACCCGCAAGGTCGGCAACGCGGTGGTCCGAAATCGGACGCGCAGACGATTGCGGGCAGCGGCCGAAACAATTATCCCGGCGCACGCTGCTCCGGGACATGATTTCGTGGTAATCGGGCGTGCCGGGACCATCGGTCGGCCGTTTCCGGACCTGCTGGGCGACCTCGAAGCGGCCCTGAGGAAACTCGGTGCCTGGAAGGAAGAAACACCGGTTACCGGTGGTCGGATATGATGACGATAAGAAATATGCTGTCGGCTGTGGTGCGGGTCCCTTTGCGGGGCATGATCAGGGCCTATCAATGGGTCATCTCGCCCCTTTTCGCAGGAAGTTGCCGCTATTTGCCCACCTGTTCTTCATACGCGCTGGAGGCCATCGAAAGCCACGGCGCGTTGCGCGGCTCCTGGCTGGGGCTGCGCCGCATATTGCGCTGTCACCCGTGGGGCGGCGCTGGATTTGACCCCGTTCCCGCGTCGCATGACAGGTCGGACTGCACCGACCACACTCATGCCTGACGCGCGCCAGAACTAACCGGAAAACACCCATGGATCAGCGCAACCTCATTCTTGCGTTCGTCATTTCGGCAGCCATCCTGTTTGGGTGGAACTTTTTCTTCGAGAAGCCCCGGATAGACCAGGCCCGTCAGACCGCCGAACTGAAAAAGGCGGAGCAGGCCGCGAACCCGTCGGCCATCGTCCCGGCCCCGTTGGCAACTATACCGCAGGCGCCTGGCGCCGCTGGCGTGGCACCCCCCGCCCCTGGCGCCGCGCAGGCCCCAACGGCGCCGGTGGTGGGTGCCCCTCAGGTGTCGACGGCATCGCAACGCAGTGCCGTGCTGCGGCAGGCACCGCGCCTGACGCTGAATTCACCGCGTCTGCGCGGCTCAATCCAGCTCAAAGGGGGACAGATCGATGATCTGATCCTTGCCGATTACCGCGAGACCCTGGATCCGGAGAGCCCCAACATCACCCTGCTATCCCCCGCACAGGGCGCAAAATCATATTTTGCCCAGTTCGGCTGGTCATCCAGTGACAGATCCATTGTGCTTCCCAATGACAACACGCTCTGGACCGCCAATAACACCACCCTGTCACCCAAGAGACCGGTCACGCTGAGTTGGAATAACGGCCAGGGGCTGATTTTTTCGCGCACGGTGGCGCTTGATGACAATTACGTTTTCACCGTTACGCAACAGGTACAGAACAACAGCGATAAGGCGGTGACCCTGTTTCCCTACGGGCTGATATCGCGGAGCGAGACGCCGGAAACCCTTGGCTTCTTCATATTGCACGAGGGCCTGCTCGGAGTCTTCGACGGCCAACTCAAAGAACTCGATTACGACGATCTTCAGGATTCCGGAAAAATCGAACAGCCCACCAAAGGGGGGTGGCTCGGCATCACCGACAAATACTGGCTGGTGGCGCTGCTTCCCGATCAGAAGGCCCAGCTTCAGACCGCTTTCCGCCATACGCTGGACGCCAAGAAAATCGACAAATACCAGGTCGACTACCTCGGGGCCGGTCAAATCCTCTCACCACGCGGCACCGTCGCGGTCACCAACCGGTTGTTCGCGGGGGCCAAGGAAGTCAATCTCCTCGACGACTACCTCGAAAAATTGCAGATCGCGCGGTTTGATCTGGCCATCGATTTTGGCTGGTTCTATTTCCTCACCAAGCCGATATTCTATGCCCTCGAATATTTTTACCGTCTCCTGGGTAATTTCGGGCTGGCCATTCTGCTGCTCACCGTCATCATCAAGCTCCTCTTCTTCCCGCTCGCCAACAAATCCTACAAGGCCATGAGCCGCCTCAAGCTGTTACAGCCCAAGATGGTGGCGTTGAAGGATCGTTATGGTGACGACAAGGCCAAGCAGAACGAAGCCATGATGCGGCTTTACAAGGAAGAAAAGGTCAATCCGGCGGCGGGTTGTCTGCCCATGCTGGTCCAGATCCCGGTCTTCTTCGCCTTGTACAAGGTCCTGTTTGTCAGCATCGAGATGCGGCAGGCGCCGTTCTATGGCTGGATTCAGGATCTGTCGGCGCCCGACCCCACCTCCATGTTCAATCTGTTCGGCCTGATCCCCTGGGGACCGCCGGAATTCCTGTTGATCGGCGCCTGGCCGCTGCTGATGGGCATTACCATGTTCCTGCAGCAGAAGCTGAACCCGGCGCCGGCCGATCCCATGCAGGCCAAGATCTTCATGATGCTGCCCATCGTCTTCACCTTCATGCTGGCCCGCTTTCCGGCGGGACTGGTCATCTACTGGGCGTGGAACAACGTGCTGTCGATCACCCAGCAATGGGTCATAATGCGCCGCATGGGGGTCAGCGCTTCCGGCCAGGCCATCGGCACGGCGGCGGGCACCGTCAAGGCCGGCTCGACGGCCAAGGCGAAGGGCAAAGGCAAAGGCAAGGCCGACTGAACCCGGCATAGATACCGGAAGCTCATTATGCAGAACGCGGACGCTTCATTGGACGCCGAGGCACTGGAACACGGCCGCAAGCTGTTCGAGCGCGAATGCGTGTTTGTCGCCGGCGCCGACACGATGGAAAGGCTGCCCGAACCGAGCCTGACCGAAATCGCCTTTGCCGGCCGCTCCAATGTGGGAAAATCCACCCTGATCAACGCCATCACACGCCACAATTCCCTGGCCCGCACCTCGCGTACGCCGGGCCGAACCCAGCAGATCAATTTTTTTCAGCTCGGCGAGGCCCTGATGCTGGTGGATCTGCCGGGCTACGGCTATGCCAAGGCGTCGAAACAGAAAATCGGCACCTGGACGGCACTGATCCATGACTATCTTCTCGGCCGGCCCAATTTGCGGCGTATCTGCGTTCTCATCGATGCCCGGCACGGCCTTAAGGTAACGGATCAGGCCCTCATGGCCGAGCTCGACACGGCCGCCGTGGTCTACCAGTTCGTGTTGACCAAGGCCGATAAAGTATCCGCAGGAGCGCTCAAAGCCGAAATCGCCAAGATCGAAGCGCTGTTTCCGAAGCACCCCGCCGCCTATCCCGAGATCATCGCCACAAGCGCCCGCTCAGGCGATGGAATTGACCGGCTCCGTGCCGAGCTGGCGACGCTGGCGAGCCCGGGTCAATTCGGATAAAGTGCGCCGCCATGAACACTAAAAACACCGACGCGAAATCGAAAAAAGCCCTGTCCGGGGACGAGCGGGCCATCTGGCTCGAGAAGGCCCATACGCTTTCCGAGGCGCTGCCCTATATGCGGCGCTATGCGGGCAAGACCATGGTCGTCAAATATGGCGGCCATGCCATGGGCGATGCCTCCCTAGCCGAGCTTTTTGCCCGTGACATCGTCCTGTTCAAACAGGTCGGCATCAATCCCATCGTCGTCCATGGCGGCGGGCCTCAGATTGGCGACATGCTGGAGCGGCTGAAGATAAAAAGCTCCTTCGTCGACGGGCTGCGCATCACCGATGCGGCGACGGTGGAGATCGTCGAGATGGTGCTGGCCGGCAGCATCAACAAACAGATCGTCGCCGCCATCAGCAAGGCGGGCGGCACGGCTGTCGGCCTGTCCGGCAAGGACGGCAACCTCATCCAGGCCCGCAAGCTCACCCGCAAATCCCGCGACCCCGATTCCAATATCGAGAAGGTGGTGGATCTGGGGTTTGTCGGAGAGCCGGCCCATATCAACGCCAACGTCCTGACGGAGCTTAGCCGGTCGGACATTATCCCGGTCATCGCACCGCTCGGTGTCGGCCCTGATGGCGTGACCTATAATATAAATGCCGATACGGCGGCCGGTGCCATCGCGGCGGCGGTGAAGGCGGAACGTCTCCTGATGCTCACCGATGTGCCGGGCGTGCTCGATAAAATGGGCGCTTTGATCGCCGAGATGACCGCCGCTCAGGTCAATGCCCGGATCAAGGACAAGACCATCCAGGGGGGTATGATTCCCAAGGTCGAAACCTGTCTGGATGCCGTCAAGAAAGGGGTCGACGCCGCCGTCATCCTTGATGGGCGGGTGCCCCATGCCCTGATTCTGGAGATATTCACCGAGCACGGCGTCGGAACCCTGATCCGGCACGCCACCCGAAGGCGCCGGGACGTCTGAAGCCACCCAATCCAGGCGATTTCTGCACCGGAATTTGGCGCCAAACCCGCTACGCGGACGGATGGTGCAAAAAAATATTTCCGTTATGGTTAACAGAGAGATCAAGTATTAAGGGCTCGCTGGCACAAATCTGGGGCTTATATGGTTAATAAATAAGGCTTCTTTCTATTCATACTAAACTTTAGTCTAATTGTTTTTAATCTTTAATCGGTCTATAGTGCCGACTGTATTGTAGAGTATCGCGTAGTAGAGAGTAGTTATGGTCGTTCAAATACACCAGCGATCCGTCGAATCCATCACGGATCGGGTCGCCACCAGCCGACGGTCCGCCCAGCATCGGCACCGCCCTACCCCCAAAAAAGAATTCCAGTTTCATCGGCCTGGAAACTCGGGAAGCAATCCCGACCATGTGGTCATTTCCGAAAATCCCTCGGAGACTGTTGAGTCTCCCGAAAGCACGGATGAGGCCACGCCCGCCGATATCTTTTTCTCCGATGCGCCGGATCAACAAACCCCTTCCGCTGTAGCGCGCTTTCCCAAGGCCACCTCAAAGGCCATATCGGTGGTTGTGGAATCGGCACGGCAGCAGATCCGGCCCGTACTGTTCGACTACATCGATACCAACGAAGCGGCGACGCTGACGCGGGAGGAGCTGGAGCTCCACCTCGCACCCATACTCGTTTCGATCATGGCCGAAAAGCGGATCGGCCTGTCGGGGGTGGAACGGCGCGAACTGCTGGACAGCCTGATCGACGATATGCTGGGCTACGGGCCGCTGCAGCCCCTGATCAACGACCCGACCATTTCCGAAATCCTGGTCAATCAGCCCGATATGATCTTTGTCGAGCGCAAAGGCATTCTGGAACGCTCCTCGGTTAAATTTCAGGACGAAGCACACGTCCGCAATATCGCGGTCCGCATCGCGAGCCGGGTCGGCCGGCGGGTGGATGAAACCACCCCCATGTGCGACGCACGGCTCGACGACGGCAGCCGGGTCAATATCATCCTGCCGCCTCTTTCCCTGAAGGGAACCACGATCTCGATCCGCAAATTCACCGCCAAAAAATTCGGGCTGGGCGACCTGGCCGCGGCAAGGAGCATGTCACGGGAAATGGCAAAATTCATGAGTGTTGCCGTCCGCTCGCGGCTCAGCGTCCTCATCTCCGGCGGCACCGGTTCGGGAAAGACGACACTGCTCAATGCCATGTCCAGCCAGATCGGCCCTGAGGAACGGATCATCACCATCGAGGATGCGGCGGAACTGCAGTTACAGCAACCCCACGTGGTCACCCTGGAAACCAGAATGGCCAACGTGCAGGGAGAGGGGGCGGTCGCCATCAGGGATCTGCTGCGCAATGCGCTCCGCATGCGGCCGGACCGGATCATTGTCGGCGAAGTCAGGGGCAATGAAGCGGTCGATATGCTACAGGCCATGAATACCGGGCATAACGGCTCGTTCGGCACCATCCACGCCAATAGTCCGCGGGACGCGCTGATGCGGCTCGAAAACATGGTGGAGATGGCCCAGCTCGGCATGAGCAGCCATTCCATACGGTCGCAAATCGCCTCCGCTCTGGATCTTGTGGTTCACGTTGAACGGCTGCCCGACGGCGAAAGACGGGTGACATCGATCACCGAAATCGTCGGCATGTCCGAAGGCATCCTCGCCACGCAGGAACTCTACACCTTCAGCGCCGCCGATCGTTGGGAAGACGGTGCGCTGCAGGGCGCCTTTAAGCGAACCGGTCTGATGCCGCATTTCATGCCGCAGGCAGAACGCTCCGGGTTCGGCCCCATGATGAAAAAGGCCCTGACGGCGGGATTCGAGCCAACGCCCGAAGCACGGGCACACTAGAGCCCTATACACCTATAGCCATCCGCTGCCCGGCCATTCTAGAATGGCTCCCAAATTCGACCGGCGGGGCAGAAGGCGCGATGCGAAACGCGCCCCTATGACAAAATACACCTCGCGGTTACCTGCAGAACGCAACGGGGAGCGAGGACCATGGCCGCATCCAACATTTTCGACATCGTCGACACAACCATCACCGATATTCACGCCGCCTATCAGGATGGCACGCTGACCGCGCGACAACTGGTCCAGATGTATTTCGACCGGATCGAGGCCTATGACAAGAACGGCCCGGCCATCAATTCGGTCATCTCGACCAACCCCAGGGCGCTGGAGGAAGCGGACAGGCTGGATGAGGCGTTCCAGAAATCCGGGCTCACGGGCCCGTTGCACGGCATTCCCCTGATCATGAAGGATCAGGGCGACGTCAAGGACATGCCGACCACCATGGGATCGGTACTGTTCAAGGGCCACATGCCCGACCGCGATTGCTTTGTCGCGGCCCAGCTTAAGGAGGCCGGCGCGATTTTCATCGGCAAGGCGACGCTGGGCGAAATGGGCGCGGGCGACACCCATGGCTCGTTATTTGGCTCCACCAAGAACGTATACGATCTGGAGCGGACAGCCGGCGGGTCATCGGGCGGGTCCGGCGCCAGCGTATCGGCGAATTTCGCCACCGCCTGTATCGGACAGGAAGGTTTCGCCTCGATCCGGCGACCGTCGATCTGGAACGGCGTTACCGGTATGCGCCCGACGGCGGGGCTGGTCAGCCGCGGCGGTGTCTATGCGGGATGGCCCATGATCAATGGCTCGCTGGGCCCCATGTCACGGACGGTCACCGATATGGCCAAGCTGCTGGACGGCATGGTCGGCTACGACCCCAGTGACCCGATCACCGCCCATGGGGTGGGCCGGGCGCCGGAGAGCTATGCGGATCTGCTGGATGCCGGCGCTCTCAAGGGTGCGCGCATTGGGATTTTGCGCGAATCCATGGGCTTTCGCGCCGAGCCGGATAGCGACGATTTCCACAAAGTCAGCGAAGTCTTCGACCGGGCAGTCGCCGATCTTCAGACCGCCGGCGCGGAGATCGTCGATCCGGTCGAGATCCCCGATCTCAAGGCACTCTTGGCCAAACGGGCCCGCAACAGTGAGGAAGAAGATCAGTCGTTCCGCGATTACGCCGCCGGCAGCGCCGGATCACCTTTCGCCACGCGGGAGGAGATCATGGCCTCGCCCCTCTTTGCGGAAACATGCCGCGGGGTGCAGGAACGCTGGAACGCCGAGCAGGCGGATGGCGCCTATGAACAATACATCGTCGCCCGTGACGCCCTCATGACCCGTTTCCTCAAGGTCATGGCGGATCACAGGCTCGATGCCATCGTTCACAAGGCGGTGGAACATCAGCCGACGCTGATCAAGGACGGCCTCAACCCGCCCTATTACGACCAGAGAGGCGCGCCGAGCATCAACACCTTCCTGGTATTCGTGCCATCGGTGGTGGTCCCGGCGGGCTTTACCAGCGACGATCTGCCGGCGGGGATTACCTTCCTGGGGCGGCCCTATGACGATGGGTCCATGCTGCGCTTCGCCTATGCCTACGAGCAGGCCACCCATCACCGCCGCGTACCGGCCTGCGCGCCATAAATCTCTATTCGTAATGCAGGGATTCGGCGGAGGACGTGCGCGCCGCGACGAAGGCGGGATAAAGGGCGGCCGCCGAACAGGTGGCTATGCAGAGCGCCGAGAACAATAGGGTATCGGACAGGGAAAGCCGGAACCGGTAATCGAACAGCGTAAAGTGATCGAGGAACGATACGCTGATGGCCCCCAGCGCGTTGCCAGCGACCGCCGCGAGCAACGCTCCGACAAAACCGATGATCAGCCCCTCGGCCAGCAGCATCTTGGTGATCTGCCAGCGATCCATCCCGATGGTCCGCAAAACGGAAAACTCGCGGCCTCTGCCATGGACCTGAATGAGAAGCGTATTGGCCACCCCGAGGGCGGCGAGCAGCACGGTCATGGCCAGGATAAAATCGAAGATCCGGAAATCACGATCGATCTCCACGCTCTGGTGATAGCCGCGCAGCAGCCCGAAATGGGTCCGCAGATAGTAGGGATACAGCGCGTCATGGCTCAACGGACACCACAAGGGCAAAGCGCCATCCGCAAAACGGGCGGTACCGTACTGGCCCAGCGTGCTTTCCAGATTGTCGGCGAACAGCGCATTTCCCTCGCTGAACACCAGATAGGATTTGATATCCACATAGCGGCCATCCTCGGCATAGAAACCAAGATCGTCGGCGATCTCAATAATCTCAAACCGATGTTTCTCCCCACCATCACCGGAGAGGATAAGCGTATCGCCAGCCTCGAGATCATAGCGCGCCGCGAGGGTCTTGGAGGCGATCACCGTGCCGGGTAGCAGGAGCGGCCGGCCGGCCTGCTCACGATGCCGGTTCACGTCGTCGCTATGAACCAGCCGCATGGGCAGCGCGCCCCCCAGCTTTTCGGACATGCGCACGAAGACCAGCCCGTGCGCCTCGAGCTTATGGGCGAACCCCGCCGCATCGAACGGCCGGCTTGTCCGTTCGTAAAACATGTAGGGAACCATGGCGGCGCTGGCCCAACCCGCGATCTCGTCCTTGAGCGAGCGGGTTATGTCGTGCAACGCCGTCAACATGCCGAAGACCAGAACGATGCCTGTCACGGCGAACGTGATCTGCCGCGACCCGAGACGCATCCGCTTGCCGGTGAGAAGCGTCTCAAGGGGCAGGACGGGCTTCAGGACTGTTTCGAAAAATCGAATTCCCCATTTGAGCAGAGGCGTCGCCCACCACAGCGTTGCCGCGGCGAGCAGGGTCACGAACGCGGCCTCGAACAGGAAAAAATGGACCACCGATAGCCAGGAAATCAGAAACGGGCGCACAAGGACATAGGCCGCCGCAATGGCCGGGGGCAGCAGCCAGGCGAAGCTCCCCGCGCCGGGTGTGCCAATGGCATTGTCGCCGGACAGGAAACGCGGCTGAAGAATTTGGGCAATGTCCATCCGATAGATCTCGCGGACAGGGCCCGCCACGCCCATCAGCGCGATGACGATGCTGATGCCCGCCATCGCCGACAGCTCGCCCCACGGAATAAGGGCGGTCCCAACCGGCATCTGACCGGTGGTGGAAATGCCCAGCGCCAGCAGGGCCTGCCCCACCGGCACGGCCAGCCCCAACCCCAACCCGGTCCCGATCAGACCAAGGATCAGAGCCTCGGCGACAAGGGAGAGGGAAACCCCGGCCCGGCTTTGGCCAAGACACAGCAGAAGGCAGAATTCCCGCGCCCGCACCGCCACGGAAAACCGCATGGTGTAGAAAACGATGACGGCGCCCACCAGAAAGGACAGGAGCGATGCGAGACGCACCGCAAGCCGCATCGCCGCATAATCTTCGTTGCCCGTGGTGGAATTCGCCGCCCCGCCCTTTTGCGTCGGGACAAGCCGACTCTCCGAACGGGTTTTCTGTCCCTTGCGGTCGAACGAAATGTGGTTGATACGCGGCCCGTATGGCGATCGCACAGCGCGCATCGGCACGATGGAAACATCCGAGCCCGCCTCACCCGCCTGCCGCAATGTCGACCCCGTGGTCTCGGCCTGCTGCGGCGCGATAGCGCGCGTATTGTTATCGACAATGAGGATGGCACATACCACCGACATGCCGATGGCGACACCGAGAACGGTCGCCATCCCGACCACGCGATGATGCCGGAGGCTGCGGCAGGCGAGAAGCAGCGCCAAGCCAACCGCCCGCGATAATCCGGTAGCCATCAGATGCCCAACGCCAGCAGTGCGTCAAGAATGGGTCGGACGTCATCAGCCGCCCCGAGGTGCCGGATTTCGTCAGCGACCCGGCCGTCCTTGAGAAAACACACCCGGTCCGCCCAGGCCGCGTGCTCGGCGCTATGGGTGACCATAAGCACCGCCGTATCTTCCGATTTGGCGGCCTGCCGGAGGGTCTCCATGATGGACCGGCCGATTTTGGGATTGACGTTGCCAGTCGGTTCATCGGCAAGGAGGGCCGTCGGCCGGTGAACCAGCGCGCGGGCGATGGAGGTTAGTTGCATCTCACCGCCGGAAAGCTGGTGCGGCAGATGATCGGCGCGGCCCGTCAGACCGGTTTTCTTCAGAAGCTCATCGACGCGCGTGTCCGTCCCCGGACCAACATTGCGCGAAATCATAAAGGGCAGCGTGATGTTTTCCCGTACCGTCAGCGTCGGCACCAAATTGAAGAACTGAAACACCATGCCCAGATCATGGCGCCGGAGTTGGGTACGCGCCGATTGCGACTGGTAATCGATTTCCCTGCCGCTGATGGCCACAGAACCACCATCGGGCCGATCAATACCGGAAATACAGTTAAGCAGTGTGGTTTTTCCGGCGCCGCTTGGCCCCATGATGGCGACCAGTTCCCCCGCCGCAATGTCGAGGGTCAGCCCGCGAAGCACGTCGATGCTCTCGTCACCCAGACGATAGGATTTTACGAGATCACTGATGGCAAGGCGGACCATATTGTCGGCTGCCTCGCCTTCGGAAGATGTCGGTGGCACGCTGTCCATCGGCGTTCCTCACTGCGGACAAATTGTTGGG
Organism: Rhodospirillaceae bacterium; assembly: GCA_018660305.1. The sequence goes on along the minus strand of JABJKO010000111.1, from coordinate 1,790 downwards.
TCAGCCGCCAAAAAAATCGATTTGCCAATTCATTTCGTCTTCGCTCAACGGATAATCGACACCATTGCGCGCCTGCAGGATTTTAGCCGGCGGGACACGGGCCAGACGCAGCTGCAGCTGAACGGCGGTCCGCATACCCAGCCCGGCATTCCAGGCCAGCGCCGTTATGCCTTTTGAACTGCTCATGGAAACTGCCTTACTGACGGCATCGGCGGATATCTCTCCCAGGAGCGCGAGCGCCTGAATCACAAACGGCCGGTCCCCGATATCGAGGGCGTCCGTCACGCTGTCTTCCGTCAACTTCCCACTTTTATGGAGGCGGAGAGCCCGGTCCTCCGGTGCCTCCTCACGATCGTCCCTATCGGATATCTCATCGGGATCTGCGTCCAAATCCACCAGCGACTTATCACGCAAACGGCTTTTCATCGCCGTCGCCAGGGCCTCCGCCAGATCCGAGTCGATATCGTGACGTTTTTCGAGGTCCGCGAGCATGGAATCGGTAACGAAATCCGCTAGCCGGGTAATGGCGCCGGAGGATAGAGCCGGGCGATCAACCAGAGGCTGATGCCATTGCGGCACCCGCTCGGCCTGATCGACCAGCTGATCCAGCGTTTCCTCCCTGATCTGCGCGCTTTTGTTGGACAGAAGCGCGGCAATTGCCTGCTCGTCCCGCGTCCCGACGACGGCATCCGAAACAGACGGATCAAGCGCGTTGCGCCGCGAGATGGAAGACAGGATTTCGGACGCGGGAGAATTCTGAATGATCTCCCTGAGAAATTCGTCATCGAGAACCGGAGAGAACTCCAGAACAGGGCTTGCGACCTCTATGGCCGCATCGTTCGCCAGGCGACGGATGAGATCCGCCGGCACATTTTCGGTTTCCTTGAGCGTCTCGGACAGGACGGCGCGGACTCGGGCCACCTGATCCTGGGCCAGAATATCCAGAACCTCATTCACGATGGCGCCGACTTTCTCGCGCGCCGCATCGTCCAGTTCCGGTGCGAGGCGTCCGATCTGTTGCGCCAGAGTGCACCGGACTTCGATGTCGTCATCTGTGGCGAGCCGTACGCCGGCATGGGGTGGCGTCGCCTGATTCCCGGCGACGGTCCGACGGACATCCACATCCGAATCCTCGGCCAGAAAATACAGGATCTCGGGCTGAGCATCGGCGCGGCCAGCCAGTTCCCGCCGTGCTTCAGGAGATTGGGCCGATGCCAGCTCCTTCGCCTTGTCGTAGTCGAGTTTAGCGCCACTTGACCCGCGGCCCGCCAATCTTGCGAATAGTCCACTCATGCGGTAATCGCCTGTATTTCCGAGTTGCCGTGATCGCCTGCGCCAGGCGCGATGATGTAGCCGGCCTTGCCATTGTGCTTGACCTGATACATGGCCGTGTCGGCCCGCCCCATCAGACTTTCAAGATCTTCCGACGCAGCGGGATCATAAACCGCGATACCGATTGATATGCCGAGCGGTCGGGCGGGGTCACCGGAATAAGGTTTGAGGCAGCTTGATCCGTCCAGCAGATCGGTGGCCCGCAGGGCAGCCGCATCCTCGTCCGTGCGATCCAGCCACAATGCAAATTCATCGCCCCCAAGCCGGGCAACAAGGTCACCGGGCCTGGTTGTCTTTACAAGCATTTCCGAAACCGCGATCAGCGCCTCGTCACCCTTCTGATGCCCGAGGATATCGTTGACCGGTTTAAAATTGTCGAGATCCACATAGAACAACGATCCGGTTGCCGGACCATCGGTGCGCCCGACCCTGCCCTCCAGTTCCGACGTACAGGCCCT
>JABJKO010000137.1 GCA_018660305.1 Rhodospirillaceae bacterium | reverse complement strand
CGCCGGGCGGCTGGTGCAGCCGCGCGAAGTGGCGGCCCTGCAGAGCATGCTGTCCGATGTGGTCACCTCGGGTACCGGCCGCGGCGCCCGGCTCCGACGCCCGGCCGCCGGCAAGACCGGCACCAGCCAGGATTTCCGTGACGCCTGGTTTATCGGGTTTACCGCCGAGCTGGTCACCGGCGTATGGCTGGGCAACGACAATTCGAGCCCCATGAAAAAAGTCACCGGCGGCAGCTTCCCCGCCCGGCTGTGGAAAGGCTTTATGACCGAGGCCCTCAAAGGCGCGCCGCCGAGGCGGTTACGGAGCAATTAGGAATTGGATTTGCCGGGATCCGGTATCGCCCCTTCCACCGCTCCTGTATAGCTTGCGCCCATGGAAACACAGACGGTACCGCGTAACCCTCTGCTCCCCCTTGCCCTGTTGTTTAATATCGGAGCGCTCTGGGGGTTCTTTTTTGTCCTGATCAAGACCGCGGTCACCGGGGGCGTGGCACCCATGGCCTATGTCTTCTGGTTTTCGCTGGGCGCCGGGCTGATCGTTCTATGCATCGGTTCCGTGCGGGGGGAATTACCGCGCCTGTCGCGCGTTCACATCGCCTATAACATCAAGGCGGCCCTGCCGCGCTTCACCATCGCCAACATGATCCTCTATACCGCCCAGGGTAAGCTGCCCATTGGGTTGATGGCGGTGATCATGGCGTTCATGCCCATCTTTACCTACACGCTGAGCCTGCTGTTTCGGGTGGAAAAGCTTGAATCCCTGCGGGTTGCCGGCGTTCTGCTGGGTGTCGGCGGCGCGTTGATGATCGTGTTGCCAAAGACCAGCCTGCCCGATCCGGCGCTGGCCACCTGGGTCCTGATCGGCTTTTGCGTCCCCCTGATGCATGGTGCCGCCTATGTGATCCTGTCCGAAAAGCATCGTCCGGAGGGCAGTACATCTTTGGGTCTTGCCGCCGGAACTCTTTTGGCAAGCGCCGCCATGGCGCTGCCGATCTCGCTCGCTTTTGGCGAATTCCAGATTCCCTGGGCACCCTTCTCCAAGGGAGAGCTTGCCATGTTTCTGCATATCACCCTGGCGGGTCTGAATTTTTATGCGGTGTTTGAGCTGGTCCGGATCAGCGGGCCGACTTACATGAGCCAGTCGAGCTCCATGGCCGTCGGCTTTGGCGTTCTGTTTGGCTATCTGATCCTTGGTGAGACACTGAGCTGGTGGGTCTGGGGCGCCATCACCCTGATCCTGACCGGTGTCGCGCTGGTCAATATCAGACGCAAGAACGCCTAGAGCAGTATCCAGCTAAGGGCTTTACTCCGGCCAGACGACGATGCGGTCCTCGGGGTCGTCGCCGCGCTCTTCCGGGACTACCCGGTTACGCACCGAAACGCCCGCCTGATGGATTGTGTCCGGATCGCCGGAGACCAGCGGGTGCCACCAGGCGAGATCCTTGCCTTCGGCGATCAACCGGTAGGCGCAGGTGGACGGCATCCAGCGCAAGTCCTCGATCCTGTCGGGTGTCAGTTTGACGCAGTCGGGGACCTTTGATTTCCGGTGCAAATAGTCGCTGCACCTGCAGGTCCCCAGATCAAGCAGGCGGCAGGCGATATCCGTATAGGCAATGTCGCCCGTATCGGCATCTTCCAGCTTGATCAGGCAACAGCGGGCGCAGCCGTCGCACAGGGATTCCCATTCCGGGCGGGTCATCTCGTCGAGAGTTTTTCGCTTCCAGAACGGCGTGTCAGAGCCTGGCGATTCCGAATTCATGCGCCTGTTACAAATGTTTGCGAAGGGCCGCTTCGATATCCGTGGATTGGGACTGATGCGTAAAATGGGTGATGTAGCGTCCCTGCCGGTCCATCAGATAGACCACCGAGGAATGATCCATCAGATAGTCCTTGCCGGCATTCTCAGCGGTTTCCGCCTTGCGAAAATAGACGCGATATACCTTGGCCGCCTTTTTTATTTCCTCCGCCGATCCCGTCAGACCGATCATGTCCTTGTGAAAGTTCTTCACATAGTCGTTGAGATGGGAAACCGTATCGCGCTCCGGATCGATGGTAATGAAGACCGGATTAATCCCCTGAGCCTTGTCCCCCAGATTCTCGACCGCCACGCTCATCACCTGTAGGGCGGTAGGGCACACGTCCGGGCAATAGGTATAGCCGAAATAAATCAGCGTCAATTTGCCCTCGAAATCCTTTTCGGTGCGCCGCTGGCCAGTGTGATCGGTAAGGGTGAAAGGCCCACCGATAGAGGCGATTCCCGACCCGGCCGGCCGCTTGCCGTCCGGTGACAGAAAGCCATATTGCCAGGCGAACAAACCAGCGACGACCAGGCCGAGGATTGAAAAAAGGGTGATGCGCAATATGGGGTTGGTCATGGCTCTGTGGCGGTTGGAGGAAAAATCCGTGCGGAGGGCTGTTATGGTCCCGTTACCAAGATATAGCCGTGCCCCCGCCATTGTTCCAGCTATTGATGGACGGCTTGACCGTGTAAACGAAAAATACGCTAGCGCCCTATAGAGCTAAATAATCCCGGTCAAATGGTTCAATTAAGCTCTATAGGACGCTAGGTTACCGAAATAGTTTAGGTTGCCGGTGGCCAGCCCCTATATTTATTGGCTATGAGTCCTGATCTCTATGATGATGGAATGAACTGGCTGTGATGAGGAAGATCGGCTTAAAAGCAATAATTCTGCTGGTATCGTTACTGGCCTGCTATCCGGCGGCCGCCGAAATCGAGCTTTTCGGCAGCGATCCGCTTTTTGATGCCATCAAAACCAACAATCCCCAGGAAGTGGAATCGCTTCTGGCCCGCGACGGCAATGCCGAGCTTGAGGATTTCGATCGCCGACGGCCTTTGATCTATGCCGCGCTTCTGGGAAACGTGGAAATCGTTGAGCTTCTCATCAAACATAAGGTGAGCATCAATCATCGCGACAAGCTCGGCAACAGCGCCCTCTTCTATGCGACAAAGCAGGGAGAGATCGACGTCATGGAGATTCTGATCAGCGCCGGGGCCGACAAGAATTCTGAAAACCGCCAGGGTATTACGCCGCTCATGGCGGCTGCGAGCCTCGGTCTCCTGGATTGTGTTCAGCTTCTGCTCGCCAAGGGCGCCGATCATAAACGGCGCGACTATACTGGCCGGTCGGCATTGATGTGGGCGGAATGGAACCGCCGTCAAGCGGTTCTGCGCGCCCTGCGCAGCGCCGGCGTGCGCGAATGACGGGATCTGCTTTGACGCAATCGCCCGGTCGGCTGATCGGGTCATGACCGGGCCGGAGTCCGATTGGGGTAGTGCGGCGCCTCTCGTCCTTTTATTGGTCGTCTTGTTTGCGGATGGTCTGATCGGCGGGTTGCCGGGCATCAGGGTCTTGTTCGGTCTGCCCCTGAATTTTGTTCGAAGCCTGACAAAATGGTTCGATGCCCGGCTCAACCGGGAAACCCGCGGGCTGGGTGCCAGGCGCATGCGGGGATTGTTCGTTGTGGCGGTTGTCGTCGCCCTTGCGTGGGCGGCGGGTGGCGCATTGGCGCATGTCGCGAAGCAACTGACCTATGGCTGGATCGTGGAGGCCCTGTGCGTTCTCCTGCTTCTGCATCAGTGTGAGGGCCTTGGCAGGATGCGCCGTGTGGCGCGCTCGGTGGCGGCGGATGATAACGAGGCCGGTCGCGCCCTCGTGGCGCCGTTGGTGCGTTATGACACGGCCACCCTGGATGGGTACGCCTTGTCGCGGGCCGCCATAGAGGGTGGCACGGCACAATTGACGGAACGACTTATCGGGACAATCTTCTGGTATCTGCTGCTCGGCCTGCCCGGGCTCTGCGTTTACCGGGCCAACAGCGCTATAGCCCATGTGATCGGGCGCCCGTCGCCCCGCCATGCCGCGTTCGGCTTCGTTTCGGCAAGGCTCGACGACGTCCTGAACCTGATCCCGGCGCTGCTGGCCGGGCCTCTTTTAATTCTGAGTGCTTTGTTTGTCCCGAAAGCGGCGCCGGTCGCCGCCATGCGGGAATGGGTCCGCGACCTTGGCGAACGGGTGGGTAAGGCAGGATACCGTGGCGACGGTGCCATGGCGGGCGCATTGGGCGTCGCGCTGGGGGGGCCGCGGCCGTTTGATGACGCCGCGATACCGGGAAAATGGATTGGCGACGGTCGCGCCAGAGCCACGGTCGGCGATGTCGATCGGGCCGTCTTTTTAGTCGCCGTTGCCTGCCTGTTGATTGGCCTTGGCCTTGCAATGGGGATCGTGGGCCACGCCCGCTGACGTAGCCTGACCTCCGGCCTGCCTGGGCCTTTTCCTCTAGACCGAACGCAGCCAGCCGCCATTGGCGCGCGGTTGACCCAGAGCGATGGGATCGCCGTCCTGAAGCACGGAATGGGTCAAAGTACCTACTTCGAGAGTAGCGAACTTTCTACCCTCAAGCTTGGCGGCATCCTGCCCCAACTGGACAGACAGTGAAAATCCGTCGACCTGATTGGTCAGGATGGAGAAACTGGCCATCGATCCGGTGGGACCAACGTTCCAATAGGCAAAGGCAAGGTCAATGGCGCCAAAACTTGCGGAGCCAAAAGAAGAATTTGCCCTGAACGAGAAAGAGATGATGTCGTGGAACGGGCCGGTACTTGATCCGCTGGGTGCGGCAAGTTCGATTTGTCCTTCCCCTGTCCAGTCGCCATTAACGGCAAGGCTGAAGATGATCGAATGGGCATCTGCGTCCGATTTGTTATCAAGGGCGGCAAGAATATCGGCCTGTCTAACTCGATGTAATGTGTTCATTTTTCTTTTCTCGTTTTGCTTCCGGTATTTCGCGCGATGGGGCACGCTCGTTCATGCATGAAGGATGCAAGAACCGTGCCAAGCGGGTTAAAATGAGGATTATCAATAGGTTATAAGGTCGCGCAGGCCGGGTTCGGGCAAAACTGTAAAATCTACCGACACCTATGGGGCGGTCTTAAGGTTAAGGGTTCAATTTCATTGCGATCGCGCGGCAGGTGAAATCACCGCACCGGGAAGAAATCCGTGCTGTTCCGCCATAAACAGGAAATTATTCCGGAATCGAAATTATTCCCCAACCTTCAGTAGAAGACCCCGCACGCGGGCTACGCGAAAGATGTGGAGAAAGATGGCAAGGGCGGCGGTGAGATAGACCAAATTCAACAATATGGCTGAGATAAACAAGTCGGTACGGAAGAGGCCATCGGTCAGAACCGCACGCATGCCTTCGAACACGGACGCCGATGGCAGCAGCCATGCGATGGTCTGAAGCCACTCCGGCAGGGTGTCGATGGGATAATAGATACCGCTGATCGGGGCGACGGCAAAAATCCCCACCCAGGCCAGGCTCTCCGCCCCCAGCCCATATCTCAGAATCAGCCCGGAAACGGCCAGTCCGATGGCGCCGCCAAAGATCATCAGATTGGCAAAAAACGCGATCAGCGGCAGTCCCATATCGAAGATCGAATAGCTGTAGAGCGGAATGGCAAGCAAAGCGGCCGGCAGGACACCGATCAGGGTGCGCACCAGGCTGATAGTCAACAGGGACAGGGCCCATTCGTAGGGCCGCAGCGGGCTGGCGAAGAGCTGCGCGAGGTTGCGCGACCACATTTCCTCCAGGAACGATACGGCGACGCCGATATTGCTCCGGAACATGACGTCCCATAGCAGAACGGCGGCGATGAGGACCCCGGAGGCCCTGAGCACGGCCGAATCGCTTCGCAGCAGGAATTCAGTCATGAACCCCCACATGATCATCTGCATGATGGGCCAGTAGGCCAGTTCAATAATGCGGGTCCATGAACTGCGCAGGAGATAGAGATACCGCAGCGCCATGGCGCCGATGCGCCGCGGCGCAAAGCCACGGTCCCTATGCTGTTCGGCAAGGGGCACGGCCGGTCTGTGAACAAGTGCAGGAGGGCTGTCGGGCTGATCAGTCAATGTCTGGCCTCTTGTTATTCCACGCTGTGGCTGTCGCGTTGGTTGCGCGCGCGGGCGATATCCAGAAAAACCTCCTCGAGGGTCTGGCGCCCATAGCGCTGGATGAGGTCCGAGGGCTTTCCACGATCGACCACTTGCCCCGCTTTCATCATGATGACATCAGATCCAAGCCGCTCGATCTCGGCCATATTGTGTGACGCCAGCAGGATGGTGGCGCCCGTGGATTCTCGGTAGGCCTCCAGATAGCCGCGTACCCAATCGGCGGTGTCGGGGTCGAGCGATGCGGTCGGCTCATCGAGCAGAAGAAGCTCGGGGGCGTTGATCAAGGCCTTGGCGAGTGCGACGCGGGTCGCCTGCCCCGACGAGAGCTGGCCGGTAGGCCGGTCGACAAACTCTTCAAGAGACAGCTCTTCCACAAGCTGTTTGACCCGCCCTTTGGCGTCGATCATGCCGTAGAGCCCGGCAAAAACCATCAAATTTTCCCTGACGGTCAGGCGTTTCGGCAGATCCACATAGGGCGAGCCGAAATTCATGCGCGGCAGGACCCGGTAACGGGACCGCACCATATCCTCGCCCAGGACCTCGATGGATCCGCTGGTCGGCAGGAGCAGACCCAGAATCATGCCAATGGTCGTGGTTTTCCCCGCACCGTTCCCGCCCAGCAGGGCGGTGATTGATCCCCGCTGAACGTCGAAGTCGACATTGTCGACGGCAACGATATCGCCAAAGGATTTGCTGAGGTTTCGGACGCGGATTGCTGTGTCATCCATGAGCGTCTATATGGCGCGAATGGCCTCCTAGAACCAGACTCAATTGCGGTCGATGGTTCAATCGGCAGTGCCGGCCAAATTGAGCTATAACAGGTCATCGCGCCGATTTGGTTTTGGCGCGTTCCAGGAAGCGGCGATAGAGGCCATGGACGGAAAGTATATTTCTCAGCTGGTTTTCGGGGGTCCCGAACGGATACAGCTGCGAACCCTTACTTTGATCCGGTGGGCGGCCATTATCGGTCAGGCGACCGCCCTGCTGGTGGTGCATTTCGGTCTCGGCTTCGATCTCCCCATTCTGCCCGCGCTGGCGGTAGTGGCCGCATCGGCCCTGTTCAACGTATCGATTGTGGCCCGCAGGCAATTCGACCGGCTGCGCGAAGTTGAAGTTGCCGGTTATCTGGCATTTGATGTGGTGCAGCTTGCGGTCCTGCTGTTTCTGACCGGCGGTCTGCAGAATCCCTTCGCGTTTTTACTCCTCGCGCCGGTCGCGGTTGCCGCAACGGTGTTCTCTCTGACCAGCACCGCCATACTCTGCGGCCTGGCACTGGCGTGCATTACAGTGCTGGCCGGGTGGCCCCTGCCGCTGCCGTGGCGCGGTCCGCCGCCGCATCTTCCGCTGACCTACATTCTGGGCGTTTGGGCCGCCCTTGCCATCGGTATTCTTTTCTTTGCCGCCTATACCTGGCGTGTCGCGGAGGAAGCGCGGCGTCTCTCCGAAGCCCTCAGCGCAACCCAGCTCGCCCTCGCCCGGGAGCAACAGCTCTCCGCCATGGGGGCTCTTGCCGCCGCTGCTGCCCATGAGCTGGGCAGTCCGTTGGGCACCATCGCTCTGGCCGCCAGTGAAATTGCCCGCGACCTGCCCGGTGACAGTCCTTTATCGGAGGATGTGAGTCTGCTGCGGAGCGAAACCGCCCGCTGTCGCGACATTCTTGCCGAACTTGCGCGTAACCCGGCCGGCGACAACGCTCCGTTTTCCCGCGTACCGATTAATGCCGTTGTGGAATCCAGTGCCTCGCGGCATCTCCATGACGCCATATCCATGCAATACGACGCGGCGCCGCAGCCATCGTCATCGGAAAGTCCCCAACCCCTTATTGCGGCCGCGCCTGAGATCATTCACGGCCTTGGCAGCCTGATACAGAATGCGGTTCAGTTTGCGAAAACCAAAGTGGTGATGTCGACTTGCTGGTCGGATACGGAAATCGACGTCACCATCATCGACGATGGTCCCGGATTTTCCCCGTTGATGCTTGACCGGATTGGAGAACCCTATTTATCCATGAGACTCGATTCTGGTACGGATGTCGGCGATCACATGGGGCTCGGAATTTTTATTGCCAAGACGCTGTTGTCCCGCACGGGCGCCCGCGTGGAAATCGGTAATCAGCCCGGCGGTGGCGCCAGGGTTGCGATCCACTGGGAGCGCGCCATACTGGAGCCGGATTTCGACAGGATAGCGCCGTGATGAGACACCTCCCATGACAGAGAATTCGCAGACCACCCCCCCACCGCAAGGGAATGATGACCGTTCACTGCTGATTGTGGACGACGACCAGCCGTTTCGCGATCGATTGGCAAAGGCCATGGAACGGCGCGGTTTTGCCGTGCGCGCGGTGGCCAGTCTCGACGCCGGCGTCGCGGCGGTCGAAGAATATCCGCCAGCCTATGCGACCCTTGATCTTCGTCTGCTCGATGGAAGCGGTCTCGATATCGTTCCCGTTCTGCGCAAGGCGCGTCCCGACTCCCGCATCGTTATTCTGACAGGCTATGGCAATATTGCGTCCGCCGTTGCGGCGGTAAAGGCCGGCGCCGTCGATTATCTGGCGAAACCGGCCGATGCCGACCAGATCGAGGCCGCGCTGATGGCGCAGGGCGATGTCTTGCCGCCGCCGCCGGAGAAACCCATGTCGGCGGACCGGGTCCGGTGGGAACATATTCAGCGGGTTTACGAACAGTGCGATCGGAACGTCTCCGAGACCGCCCGCCGGTTGAATATGCACCGCCGAACCTTGCAACGGATTCTGGCGAAGCGGGCCCCCCGTGAAATCAATGCGGATCGGGAATGATTTCCCCGCTCTGCTCTCTTCAACTCCGGTCGGATAAAGCGGCAGGATGAGCGAGACGACGGACTCCAGCGAATTCGCTCCGGGTAATAAGGGCGGAGGGCCCGCGGATAATGCCCTGTGGTTCTTTGGGCCCGAAGGGACGGCTATTACAGTACGCCACGCAGAGTGTCTTCTCGCGCATCTGCCGCTGTTCCTGACCGGCTGGCCGTTAAAAAGAGTGGCCGTCGCCGCCGATGAAATAGCCGACATAGATGTCCTGCAACAGGACGATGACAGTATCCTGATTGTGCGGCGCGGCCCCGGCGCGGATGAGCAGCGCTTCGATGACGAATTCAATGCCGCCAACGGCCTGGCCGGCGCCCTTGTGGCCGCCTATGTGGCCCGTCAGGCTCATATGGTCTGCTTTCATGCCAGCAGCGCCCAGGTAGGGCTTGGCCTGGTTGTTCTGCTTGGCGAGACACTGGCCGGCAAAAGCAGCGTAGCCCTTCATCTTGCCGCCTCAGGCTATCGCCTGTTTGGCGACGACCGGCTGGCGGTCAGCCTGTCGGAGCAGACGGCGCCGGCCGCGGAGTGTCTCGGGTTAACGCCCAAGGTCAGATTGCCGCTACCGGAGGATTGCGGCGAGAGATTCGCGGAATATATCGAGTCCTTTACCGAAATCCGCGACGATAGCGCCGCCTATCTGAAGCTTTGGGAGGGCGAGGCGGCGGTCTTTCCCGAGCGGGCGCCGATTTCCGCTCTGGTTATCCTGGAGCGGACAGAAGCGGGCCCGTCCTTGCTGTCGCCGGCGTCCCGGCCCGAGATCGCAAAGGCCCTTTTGTCGAGTTGTTATTCCCCTCATATGGAGGCGGTGTCGCTGGTTCCGGCGATCACCCGACTGGCCACCAGCGCCGCGGGCCACAGATTGACCTTTTCAAGCAGCCGCGAAGCCGCGGCTGTTCTTGCCACTGCGCTGCGTGAGAAGAAGAGCTGAATGGCCATGGCAGAAGGGAGTCGATACCAACGCAATCCGGCGGTCACCGAGACCGAAATCGACGGCGAAATCTTTCTGGTGGAGCCCGAGACCGAAGAGGTTTTCTATCTGGATCCACTGGGCTCCGGTCTTTGGCGGTTGATCGCTGAACCCCATAGCCTGCCGGAGGCGGCAACAGTTTATGCGGCGGCATTTCCGGACACTGATCGAACCACCATTGAAGCCGACCTTGGCGCCGTGCTCAGCGACCTTCTCGAACGGGGGCTGGCGGTCGAACTTCCGTAGCAGGTTCACACCTGAGCCCCGGAAATCAATCATCTCTTAACACATTGAAGACCTTGCCCCTCTATCCTGGCTGACCTCTTGTCACGCATAAATGGCGTTGGTTGGGTCTCCCATGGCACCCCTGAAATTCCGTCAATTTGGTCCTGTAGTGGGCGCTTTTCTTGCTGCGTTCACCAGCCTTTTCCCGGCGGGATCTACACCGGCCCAGGCCGCCAACCCGCCTGCCGGCATGGCAAAGGAGAGTGCGCCACCGCGTGCGATCCTGGACCGCGCCCTGGCCGGAAAGCGCGGTATGCCGGCCATCGATCACTATCTCAGGGGAGACGGCGCGGGGCCGGAAATCGTTGTCCGCCGCGCGACGGCTCTAATCCGCGCTCTGGGCCGGAATCGCCGCACAATGCGCCCCTTGGATCTTCTGGCCGCGGTGGATACGGTAACCCATGTCGCGGCACGGTCGCTTTCCTATGCAACGGTCATGCATCTCGCCATCGAACAAGGCTATCGGCCTGACAAGGCGGTTTTGGCCTGGGATTTCGGGCCTGTCGAAGGCAACGCCATGCCGGGATTCCGGCGCATCGCACCGGATGACCATCGCCTCTCGGGGACCGGTATTGCGGCTCTGCGCCGGTCCGACGAAAATGCTCTCCTGACCGATGGCATCGCCGGTCTTCGAAAAATCAATCTCGATCTTCCGGACGGCGAGTACCGGATCATTCTCATGACACAGAATTTCGGTGTCCCCAGCCTGGTCAGAAATCCGTTCGGACGGGAGATTCGCATAAACGGGATTCCGCTCATTGTCATGCGTCATGGCCCATCGACCTGGTTGTCTCATGCCTTGCTCGCGCGCGACAATGTTCGGTCGGCGCGTGGGGGTGTCAGCAATGTGAGGGGTTATCCGGTCGGTGATGTGAGGGCTGAAGTGGCGGCTCTTTTGCCGGCTCAGCAGGGCGGCGCCATTGTGGTCGAAGGGACGTCGATCGGCGGCAAAATCTCCATTGAACTGGCCGGCTTCAACAAGACCCAATCTTACCTGACCGGGCTGATCGTCGAGCGTCTGAAAGAGCCGAGCGATCTGGTGCTCAGCGATAGCGCGCGCAGTCTTATCATTCCGCTCGAACTGCGGCTCGCGCTGGAAACTGAAATCCTGTTGGTTGCCGCGGAAATCGTTCAGGGAATTGCGCCGGCCGCCGGACTGGCGATCCCGGGCGACGACGTGGTAACCCCGAACTGAGAATTTTCAGCGAAACCGCCTTCCAGCAAACCGTTGCGTCGCCGAGCGAAGGTGATTAAAACCCGCTTGGATGGGATTTTCTAAACGAATCCAACGAACTATCGTAGCATCGGTCTTTGGACTGTGGGTTGCGGTTGGGATGCCGGCGCTGAGCCAGACCAAGGGGGGAGCCGTCAACTCCGGCCCCAGGCCCACTGATCCGACCTCGCCGCAGCCGCTACAGCCGTTGGCGCCTGTGCCTGCCGGTCCGAGCCCGGCGGGGCCGCGCTATGTTCCGGCGCCCCTTTATCCGCAAGGTCCTTCGGCCGAACAGGATTCCGTGCTGCGGCGCGCGCGACCGGAATTCGGGCCGGCGGGATTGGAACTCGACCTGCTCCTTTCAGGCGCCGGTGTGGTCGACAAGACGGCCCGAAGCGGCAAACGCTCCGCCCTTGCCAGCCTTGTGGTTTTTCCCAAGCTCGATTTCGATACGGTTTTCGACAGCAATTTGTTTCGCAGCAAAGAAGAAACCTCCGATAAAATTTTTATCGTTTCTCCCTCCCTGAGCATTCGATCGGACTGGACACGTCATTCGCTGGAGCTGTTCGGATCGGCAAACGTCGCCCGTTACGCGCGGACAGCGACCGAGAATTATGAGGATTATCTCGGGCGGGTATCGGGAACCGCCGACATTTACGACAACGTCAAATTCAGCGGTTCCGCCCAGTACGCACAGCGACACCAGCAGCGGGGCGAGATCATCGATCCGGGCGATACCAGCGGTGCGACGATCATCGACGAGGGCAAAATCCGGGCCAGCGCCGAATGGGCCATGGCGGCGCTGACACTCACGGGGAACGCCCAATCGGTTTTTACGGATTTCGTAAGCACAGATTTGATCGATCAGGACGATCTGGATCAGACCGAGCACACGCTGACCGCCCGGGCGTCCCTTGAAATCGACCCCGGCACCTCGATTTTCGTCCAGCCCAAATATGTCCAGCGGGACTATGATCGCGATCTGGATAGCGCCGGCTTTCGGCAAGACAGCTCAGGGATCGAAATCCTGAGCGGTGTGCGGTGGGATGCATCCGGTGTCACCTTTATCGAGCTTGGCGTCGGCTATTTACGACATGAGTTCGATGAGGCCCGCTTTTCGACCATCCAGGGACCCACAGCATCGGCGAAAATGATCTGGAATTTCACTGATCTGTGGACATTGACCCTCGATGTGTCGCGTACGGTGACCGAAACCGCCGATCTGGATTTTTCCGGCGTCTTGAATACGCAATTCAAATCGCGGCTGGATTTCGAGTTTCTCTACAACACCGTCTTTTCCCTGAAATTTGACTATGCCGATGAGGATTATGACGGAAGCCCGCGCGCCGATGAGCGCACGCTGGCCGGTTTCCGGGTCAAGCATCTGTTCAACGAATTCCTGTTCGCCGAATTCGACATCGCGCATGAGCGGCTGAACTCCAGCCAGGATACGGATGATTTCAAGGTAACCAGAGGTTTCGTGAAGATCGGCTCGCAAATCTGACTTTATGCAAAAGCCTCCTACCGCCGAATTGACATTGTGGAGCGGCGCCGGACTTCACATTTTTTTGGCGCTTTCCAGGTAGGCTTCTACCGAATGATCATCACGAGTGTCGGAATGCGCCGGAATCCCATGACCAGCCATATGAAATCAGTCTCCAGGGACATTGCCTTTGCGGTTGCGCCGATTTTCCTCGCTGTTGTCCTGCTGCTATCCGCGACGGGAATTCTTGAGGCCCAGAGCCTGGATGCCTACCGGCTGGGGCCGGGAGACCGGCTGAAAGTCACGGTTTTTGGCCATCCCAAGGAATCCGGCGAATTCGAAGTGGACAGTCTGGGCAACGTCGCCCATCCGCTGATCGGGCGGATTGCCGCCCGCGGCCGGACGGTTCCCGAATTCCAGACCTTTCTGCGTGAAACGCTGGACGCAAAATTCATCGTCAATCCCAGGGTTTCCGTCGAGGTGCTGAAATACCGGCCGTTTTACATATACGGCGAAGTGAATCGGGGGGGCAGTTACCCCTATGTGGTTGGCCTGACGGTGCGCCGGGCGATCGCCATTGCGGGCGGGTTTACGCGGCGCGCCCGAGAAGTCCCGGTTTTGCTGGTTCGCGACGTCCTGAAGGGGGTTGCCAAGCTGGATAAGCGCTTGGATGAAACGGTCCTGCCCGGTGATATCATCGAAGTGCAACGACGCCTCTTCTGACCCCTTCTGCCATGGCGCTGCCCACCAATTCTCCGCCGGTTTCTGGTCAATCTCTTCTTAAGCTATCTGGTTCAAAATCCAGGAAAATAGCCAATTTCCGGCCGGTCTTTCGGCGGGCGGGTAATTGGTCGAACAGCCGGCATTATTTTTCCCGTCCTGTATTCCGGGGCGTCAGCTAAATCGGCCGTTTGTGTCATCGTAGCGGAACATGACCGAGTAATGGCCACAGCCTCGCCCTTCCAAATTGGACGCGATCCCTCCGCCGCCAGTCAGACGTCCCTGGTCGAGGAGCAGATTTTCGATCCGCGGCGGATACTGGCCGCCCTTTGGCGGCGCAAGATCATGATCGGCGGACTTATGGTGGTCGGGCTTTGTCTGGCCTTTCTTTATGTCAGTCAGCTTACGCCGCTCTATTCGGCGTCTTCGACGCTTTTGCTTGAGACACCGAAAACCAAGATCACCAATATCGAGGGCTTTACCCAGACGGCGCCCGTGGATTATTTCACTATCGAAACGAAAGCCGCGGTGATCGAATCCCGTGATATCGCCGGCAAGGTCGTCGATCGTCTCGATCTCTATGAGGATCCTTTATTCAACCTGGATCTGGCGCCGCGCGAAGCCGGCCTGTGGGAGACCATAAGCAACCTCTTTGCCTATTGGACCGGGTCCACGGCCGACAGTACGGGCGCTGAAGAATCCGCCGATGACCGCTGGGCCGGTTACACGCCGGAAGAAAAGCATGCCGCGCTCCGCGAAGAGCTGATTGACAGTTTTCAGGCGGGTCTGTCGGTCACGCCCTCGCAGCGCGCGTTGCTGGTGACCATTGAATATGCATCGTCCGATCCCGATATGGCGGCGATCGCCGCCAACGCAACGGCCGAAGTTTATATCCGGGATCAAATACAAAGCGCTGGCTCGGTGACGGAAAAAGCGACCCAGTGGCTGGCGGAAAGAGCGGCTTCCATGCGCCAGCGGGTGATTGCATCCGAAAAACGCCTCGAAGCGTTCCGCCGCCAGTCGGGCATCGTCAATCTTCAGGGGTCCAGCCTGCTCCAGGAACAGATCGCCAAAATCAACTCCAGTCTGATTGCGGCCCGGGCCGCCCGCGCCGAAGCAGACGCACGTTATCGCCAGGTGCAGACGCTTCTCAAATCCGAAGGCGGCATCGGAACGGCGGCGGCGGTGCTGGATGCGCCCCTGATCCAGCGGTTGCGGGAACAGGAAACCCAGATCCAGCGCCAACTGGCGGAACTCAACACGCAGCTGCGCGGCGGTCATCCGAGGCTGGCGCTGAAACAGAACGAGTTGAAGGACCTGCAATCCAATATTGCGCTCGAGGTGACCAAGATCGTCACCAATCTGAAGAACGAGCTGGAAATTGCCCGTGTCCGGGAGAACAATCTGAAAAGCGAGCTGGCCAATCTGGATAAAGAAGGCGACAAGCAGAATGCCGCCGCCGTGACGCTCCGCGCGCTGCAGACCGAAGCGGACGCCAACAAGCAGCTTTATGAGACGATCATCGCGCGGTTCAAGGAAACCGACGTGGTCAGCGACCAGGCCAAACAGGCCGATGCGAAAATTATATCGAGGGCTACCGTTCCGGGACTGCCGTTCTATCCGCGCAAGGGCATGATGATCGCGGTAGCGCTGTTTTTCTCTGCCGCCCTTGGGATCGCCCTTGCGATCATTCTGGATTTTCTCGATAGCGGGTTTCGCAGCACCCAGCAGATCGAAGATGCGCTCGGGCTGCCGGCGGTCGGGACGCTGCCGCTATTGTCACGGGTCGACCGCGATCAGAAACCGCATGACGTGGCGGCCAGGAAACCGAACTCAATTTTTGGCGAGGCCGTTCGCAGCATCCGGACCGCATTGATGCTGTCCGGTGTCGATAAGTCACCCAAAACGATTCTGGTGACGTCGTCCGTGTCCGGCGAGGGCAAGACCTCGCTGTCGCTGTCGCTCACCAGCCTCGCGGCGCGCACCGGGCAGCGGGCTATTATTCTCGATTGCGATCTCCGCCGCGCGTCGGTTCACAAGACCCTCGGCGTTTCCAACGAGGTCGGGCTGAGCAACTATCTCAGCGGCCAGGCCGACCTCGGCGAAGTGATCGGGATCGAACAATCGACCGGGCTTCACTTTATCCCGGCGGGAGGGCGCGTACCCCATCCCACCGACCTGCTGGGCTCGAAGAAAATGTATGCCCTGCTTGAAACGCTGGGTGACTCCTACGACATGATCCTTCTCGATACGCCGCCGCTCCTGGCGGTTTCCGACGCGCTGGTGCTGGTGCGGACGGTCGATCGTGTTCTGTTCGTGGTGCGTTGGGAAAAGACGCGGCGCGATTTCGTCGGGGCGGCGGTAAAGCAGGTTGTTGACGCCGGTGCCAATGTGGGCGGTGTTGTCCTGTCTCAGGTGGATATGAAAAAGCAAAGCCGGTACGGCTATGGCACCACCAACACTTATTACTACGACAACCCGAAATATTTCACCGAATAGATGACGAAACGGCAGAAGACAGCCCTGATCGGCGGTGATCTCCTCGTCATATTGGCAATTTTAGGTCTCGGCTTCGCCTTGCTGGTTCTCGCGGTGCCGCGCACCGTCGCCCATAGCAAAATGGCGCCAGGCAAGGCGGTCCTGTCCGATCTTTCGCGCGGAAAAACAGTGGGCCCTGAGCGGCTCCACCGGTCCATCGCCAGCCATAAAGAAGCATTGAGCTGGCTGGATATGGCGGATGGCTGGATCGACATTGGCACGTTCAGGCTGGCGCTGGCGCGCCGGCCGGACCTGACGGAGGCCGCCCGTCGGGCGCTGCTCCAGCAGAGTAAATCGGCGATTTCGGCCGGCCTGTCCCTGTCCCCGGCCCGTCCCTTCGCCTGGACCCGGCTGGCGCAGACCCATCAGATGCTGGATTCCGGCGCGCCGGCCATCGATCCGCTGCTCCGCATGTCCATGACTCTTGGTGCCAGGGAACCAGATCTGCTGACCCAGCGGGTTCGTATCGGTTATGCCGCCCGGGCGGCGCTGTCGGAGGCCACCAGGAATCGTCTGGCGGCGGACGTGCGCCTTTGGGCGTTGCATGATTCTGCCGGTCTTGCGGAGTGGGGGCGGCGAAACTTTGCCCTGCCATGGATTCGACGGGCGCTGGAGGATGATGCATCCCTGCACGGCCGGTTTCTTTCCTCCTATCTTCGCCTGCCCGCCCGCTAGAGCCCCATACAATCAAATGGTTCAATTTACCTGTATAGGGCTCTAAGGCTTTATTCAGACGGAACCAGGCTGGTCGGTTGGCCAGCTTTGCGCGAAGGCGACTCCCAGAATGGCCGCGTAGGTCATTGCGATAGCGGGTATCTGGATGCTGAAATCGAGTATGGCATGGGTGGCGACAAGGGCGGTCATGCCCAGCCCCCAGGCCGGATAGACTGCGTTCCGCCGTCTCCTCAGGACACCGGTGAACAGCCTGAGAATGATCAGGCAAAGGGCTGCCATGAGCAGGCCAAAGCCCACATACCCCAATTCCAGAATGAGTTCGAGATAGGTGCTGTGTGCCTTGTCATAGCGGGGCGAACCCCACGGGATGGTCAGGTCGCGATATTGAAAATAGAGCTGTGGAAAGCTGCCGAGCCCGCGGCCGGTGACCGGTGCGTCATCGATCCCCCGTTGGGTCAGATCATGGATCGCTTCCCGGCCGGTGCCGTGATCGGCCAGCTGAAGGGCACGCCCCAGCGTAATCCGGCCACTGAACTCCGTTATGGCCGCGCCGGTCGCGACAATGATGCACAGGGCGAAGAGCCAATATCGCCGCCGATTTCGCGTGCGCAGCACAAGGCCGGCCAGCATGACGGCCAGCCCCATTGCGGTGACCGCGACGGCGCCTCTCGAATGGCTGAGCATCAGCGCGGTCGCCAGGATCAAACACGCCATGACCAGCCCATAGAACGCCGGCGGCAAGGAATCCAGATAGGTGGTTATCGCGCCGCGCCAGCTCTGCCGGCTTCCCGCATTCTGATTGCCCGGCCGCAGCAGCAGGGCCAGCGCCGACAGAAGCGCCATGCCGGCGAAGGCGCCGAAAGCGGACCGCGAGACGAAGGTGCTTGTCAGATCGCCGCCATAAGCCCAGCGCTCATACCAGAGGATCCATTTGTTGCCGGTCGAATAGACGAAGATGCCATAAAGGGCGTAGAGGGTCCCGACGACAGCGACACAGCAGAGGATCCGCCGCGCATAGGCCGGCTCGCGGCCGAACTGGGCTGCCAGCCAGAACATGCCGCCATAGGCCGCAAGCCGCATGAGACCGTCCCTGCCGGCGGCCGGGTCCGCACTGAGGGAGCCCGTCAGTGGCCGGTCGAGCAGCCGGGATGCCTGCTGCCAAAGGGGGGCGTGCAGCGCTTCCGGCGCCACGGCGAGTGTCTGGAAAAATGCCCATAGGGCGGCGAGCAGGAACAGAATCATTGCACCCGTGCATCGGCGCCATGAGAGACGCATCAGGGCGGGCTGCCGCAACGCGGCAAGGGACCAGACGATCAGCAACGCACCGATCACCAGGCTGAGCAGACTCCATGACCAGGGGCGGTTGGAGGCGAAGGGCAGAGGGGCCCAGGCCAGAAGAACGAGCATGCCCCAGAAGACGATTTTGGCGGCCAAGCTGTCGGATGGATGCGTGGCTGCGGCAGAATCGGCCGGCCGGCCGAAAGCCGGTTCGCCTAGCCGGATGCCAAGCATCAGTATGCGTTCTCGTGGACAAAGCCCGTAAACACCGTCAGGGCGAGGATCTTGACGTCGAACAGCAGGGACCAGTTCTCGATATAGTCGAGGTCGTACTGGACGCGCCGGCGCATCAGGTCCGGCGTACGGGTCTCGCCCCTCAGCCCGTTGACCTGTGCCCATCCCGTTATGCCGGGCTTTACCTTGTGACGGACCAGGTATTTATCGATGGTTCCGGCATATTCCTCGTTATGGGCGACCGCGTGAGGCCGTGGCCCGACAAGAGACATATCCCCCATCAGGACGTTGATGAGCTGAGGCAGTTCATCGAGACTGGTCTGTCTCAGGAAGGCACCGATGGGGGTGACGCGCGGATCATTGCGCTTGGTCTGGTCCGATTGATCCGCACGGTCATTGGGATCCCACCGCATGCTGCGAAACTTGAGAACCGTAATTTCGTTGTTATTGAATCCGTAGCGCCGCTGGCTAAAGAATAGGGGGCCGGGACTGGTCAGTTTGATCGCCGTGCCGATGGCGATCAGCATGGGCCACAGCGCCATCAGGATGGTGAAGGCGAGAACGCGGTCTTCGATTCCCTTGACGATGCGGTTCCACCCCGTCAGCGGGGGTTTCAGGACGGTCAGCATGGGCACGCCGCCGACATCGTCATACCCCATATTGGGCAGTTCGAACGCCGCGGCGCCCGGACACAGGGTGACATCGACCGCGACCGTCTGGAGCCGCTGCAGCATCTCGGCCAGGCGGCTTTCCGCCGACCAGGAAATGGCAATCACGATCTGGTCTACCCGGTGCTTGCGGACAAAAAGAAGAAGATCGTCGACCGTTCCGATAATCCTGTGATCGCCGATGGTATGGGGGATGCGGGTCTTTCGGTCATCGAACAGCCCGAGGATTCGAATGCCCGACCCTTGCTGACGGTCCAGATGCCGGACAAGCCGGGCGCCCACATTGCCGGCGCCCACCACGACCACGTTGTAGGTCAGCCGCCCCTGAAGACGCCAGCGATGCAACAGAAGCGAAACGGCGGTGCGCACGATGACCAGCGACACATAGGCCGCGCTAAACCAGTAGGTCGCCCAGATGCGGGAGAATTCGTCGGACACCTTGCCGAAATAGGCCATCAGCAACAGCGTCACGATGACCGCCATCCAGCTTGCGGTCAGCGCGCCGAACTGCAGCGCGAAATGCTGCAACCCCCCGAACTTATATAGCTTGCCGAGCTGTAGATAATTTGCCGCGAGCAGACTGCCGATGGCGATGGCCACCAGATAGTGATCCGCGATGTTCTGCGCGCCGTGGCGCAGGACATAGGCGCCCAGCCCCGTCCCCACCACGATCAGGACGTCGACAACACGCAGCGCGCCAATGATGACGCGCTGGTCATCTATGCCGAGGCTAAGTCGCGGGAGCTTCATGGGGCCGTTTCTATGGGTTGCGGCCCGGGTCGGGCGGTGGCAACGGTTCTACAGGCGGTGGAGCCACCAATGCTGTTCGTTGATGGAGTAGATGGCCCGGTAATGGTGGATGGTGCGGGAATCGACCACTGTTGTGGCCTGATTGTCGAGGACCAGGGCCTTGCCGTCCACATAGACCACGAGGATGGCGTGGGCGGTCTGAAGGTTGAGATCCTGCAGGACGACGATGCGCATGGCGTCCGCGCCGAGACCGAGGGCACGGAGGGAAAAATACTTGGCGATGGCGTAATCCTCGCAATCGCCGTTCCGTGCCAGGAACTGGTTCGGCGTGGCCCAGTAATCGGGAACGCCGTAATTGCGGGGATCCAGGATATAGCGGCGCTGGTTGAGGTAGCGATTGACCGCCTCGATCTGCGCCAGGCGACTGGCCCCGCGCAAACTGGCCAGGAAGCTTTTCCATTCACGCAGATGGCATCTGTTGAAGGTCGTCGCGGTACAGGGCGCATCGGCCAGCCGTCCGTCGTCAAAATGACGTGACAGGGCCCCCCGCCATTTTGGAAAGAGCGACAGTGTGCTGGATCGAACCTCACGGGACCCAAACAGGCCGATCTTCGAGGCCGAAGCGCCGATGGCGGCATTGGCCGCCATGGCCGATTGTCCAAATGGGAGGGTCAACAGGCAGAAAATCGCTAAAAACCGCCATCCAACGGGTGCCCGGCAGCGTCGGACCATCGCCCTGACGTGGCGATGGCGTGAATGATCGGATCGCAGCATTGTTTTCAGCCATACGAGCGGCGTTTCACCTCCCCAGCTGGATGGTAGAAGCCGTGCCGTTAACAAAGCGCTAACTCACTTGCGACAAGGTCCGGATAAGGCTTACCGCGGTTTTCGCGGTTATTTTGCCCGATTCGTGGAGGGGGAATTTGTCGCGTTCTGGTTCCGTTGCTGGACAGCCATCGGCGTCGACTCCGTCGACTCAAAGGGCGGCCGTGCGCCGCAAAGGGCTCGCCGCAGGGCTTGTGGTCGTCGCCCTGGTTGCCCTGTCGGTCGTGAGCGCGGTCCGGTTCTCCAATACCGAACGGGAACGTACGCTGCATACCTGGCAGGTAAGGCTCGGCATTATTGCCGATAGCCGCGCCCGCGAGGTGGAAACCTGGCTGGCGCAGCAATTCGATGGCCTCGCGCAGATCGCGGGAAACACGTCCCTGCAGCTCTATCTGACAGAACTGACCGCACGCAAGGCGTCGCCGGGAAAAGCCAATCAGGATCTTGCCCGGACCGACTATCTGCGAAACCTACTCACCGTCCTCGCACACCGGATGGGTTTTTCCCAGGAACCCGTCGGCCCCAATGTCGCGGCCAATGTGCGCCGTATAGGCATCGCCGGAATTGCCCTGGTGGCAATGGATGGCAGGATTCTGGTGGCGACCGAAGGCATGCCGCCCGTTGAGGGACGGTTCGAGGTCTTTCTTGCCCAGGCGACACCGGGACAGGCCCAGATGCTGGATCTCCACCGCGACAGTACCGGCGCTCCGGCGCTTGCTTTCGCCCAGCCTATCTTCGCCGTGCAGGCGGAGCAGGCCGCCGCCAATCAGATCGGCTGGGTATTCGGCGTCAAGCAGGCCGGGCCGGAGCTTTATCCTCTTCTCAAGCAGCCGGGCGCGGTCTGGTCCACCACCGAAGCCATCCTGGTCCGGCGCGCCGCCGCCGGCATCGACTATATTTCGCCGACCCGGCAGGGTGATGAGCCGCTGACCCGTCTGCTGTCCGCGGATACACCGCGCCTGGCCGCGTCCTTTGCCATGGCAACCCCCGGCGGGTTCGGGCTACGCCGGGACTATCAGGGCAACGACGTTCTGGTCACGGCGCGAAAGATCAGCCGCGCGCCGTGGACTCTGCTTTACAAAATCGATCGTGCAGAGGCGCTTGGGCCCAGCGACGACCGGGCCAACCGGCTGCTGCTGATCCTGTTGTTTGGTATCGCCGCCATCGTTGCCGCCATTATCGCGGCGTGGCGTCACGGGACATCGGTGCGGGCCGCGCGGGCGGCGGCGGAAAGCGACGATTTATCCCGCCGCTATGAGGCGCAAAGCCGGTTTCTCAAGCTGATCACCGACAATCAGCCGGCGTCCATGTTCGTGGTTGATGGCGAAAACCGTTACAAATTCGCCAATCGTGTGGCGCAGAGCCGGGCCGGTATCGGCGAAGCCGATCTCATGGGAAAATCCCTTGCCAGCGTACTGGGTCCGGCCGATGCCAGCCGCTACGAAGTGCTGAACAGCGAAGTCAGGCAACATGGCGAGCGCCGCATGCAGATCCATTATACCGGATCCAATGGCGACCTCCGGGTGACCCAGTCGGAACATATCCCCATCGAACCAGGGTCTGACACACCCCCCGGAATCATGGTGGTGGAAGAAGACATTACCCTGGCGGTTGCCGAACGGGAGCGCCGCGAGCGGACCCTGAAGCATCTGGTGCAGACGCTGATCTCCATTCTGGATCGGCGGGATCCCCATGCTGCCGATCATTCGCGCCGGGTCTCTTCCATTGCCCGCGCCGTGGCCGAGGAGATGGGGCTCGATGAGGATGATATCAATGCCGCGGAAACCGCCGGACAGTTGATGAATTTGGGCAAGACGCTGATCCCCGCCGAATTGCTGACCCGCGAAGGCGATCTCGACGAGGGTGAGATGCGTCTGGTGCGGGACAGCCTGCAATGTGGTGTCGATCTGCTCGACGGTGTCGAATTTGATGGCCCGGTTGTCGAAACATTGCGGCAGATCCAGGAACGCTGGGATGGATCCGGCGGCCCGCTGGGACTGGTGGGCGACCATATTCTGGTGACGGCGCAGATCGTCTCGGTGGCGAATGCCTTTGTCGCCCTGACCAGCGCACGCGCGTGGCGCGGTGGCAGCGATGAAGCGGATGCGGTCGGCAGGCTGATGGATGAAGCCGGCAGCGCGTATCCGCGGAAGGTTGTATCGGCGCTGATGAATCTGGTCGATAATCGTGATCTTCGGGCCACGGGAGGCGCCGCCCTGGGGGCGGCGGCAAGCCATTGATGCGCCGCAAGATCAGGTCATGCTGAGGAAGCTGTTCGGTGTCCGAAAGAAGGACGGGACGGGTTCCGCCGCCGCCGTACCGGAAGGCAGCCGCCTTTATGTGGTCGGTGATATTCATGGGCGCATCGATCTGCTGCAACGCATTCGCGAGTGCATTATCGAGGATGCCGCGAAAGCGCCGCCCGGCCGTAAGGTCGTGATCCATCTCGGGGACTATGTTGATCGGGGCGAATCATCGCGCCAGGTGGTCGATCTCCTGCTGGACGAGCCTCTGGAGGGGTTCGAGGCGGTGTTTCTCAGCGGAAACCACGAGGAAATGATGCTTGGCTTCCTCGACAATGCGGCGGTCGGCGCCATGTGGCTCCATAATGGCGGTGATGCGACCCTGTTCAGCTATGGCGTCCGCATGGGGAACAGCACCAGCCTGGATCAGCGGTTTATCGAAATGCAGCGGTCGTTGCGCGACAAGGTGCCGGAGCGGCACCTCGCCTTCCTGCGCGATCTGGAACCCTACCATGTGGAAGGCGATTATCTGTTTGTCCATGCCGGTATTCAGCCGGGCACCCCCATCGAACAACAGGTCAGCCAGGATCTGCTCTGGATCCGCGATGAATTTCTCTATTCCAAGGCCGATCATGGCCATTGTGTGGTGCATGGCCACACCATCGTGTCGCAACCGGAATTTCTGCCTAACCGGATTGGAATCGATACCGGCGCCTATTTCAGCAACATTCTGACCTGTCTGGTTCTCGAGGGGTCCAATCAGCGTATTCTGCAGACCTGAGCGATGGAGTCTCTCACGCCACGGGACGAGGACGACAGGGAGCCGGTCAATATCTGGCCGCTGGTCGCCCGACCCCATGATGCGGCGCTGCCATCCGGTTCTAACGCGCTGTGCGCGGCGGCCGGGCAGTTCGCCGAACTGGTGTCACCGGTTCTCGCCAATCATCTCCTGGCGCCGGTCGCGGACCGCAACGGCGACCCATTGCTCGACAAGACATTGGTCAAACACAGCGGTCTGGCAACCGCGTTCAGCCTGGCGCAGCAGCGCCGCTGGGCGCAGGCTCTGGTGGAGACCGGCATCGAGACGGTGTTTCTCAAAGGCTTCGCCAACGCCCATACGCTCTATCCCGAAGCATATCTGCGCATTCAGGGCGATCTCGATATTCTCGTCAGACAGGCCGATCTGCAAGGCACCATCTCGTTTCTCATGGAGCACGGTTTCCGGTTCCGTTCCTCGCCGGTCAATCCCTGGGGGATGATCTCCGATGCCAGCTTCATGCCCTTGGTATCGGCGGACGGGGTGTGCGACATAGACATCCATGTTCATCCCGATTGCTATCCGGCCCACCGGTCTCTGACCACCGAGCTGGTTTTTGCCGCGGCGCGGACCATCCATCTGGAAGGGTTTGCCGTTTCCGTCCCGTGCCGGGAACATGCCTTTGTCCTGTGCGTCACCAATACCGCCAAGGACAAGTTTGATGTGTTCAGCATCCGCAAAACCGTGGATGCGATTCTCCTTCTCCGGGACGCGGCTACCCTCGATTGGAACACGATCATCGGCCTGGCGAAGGCGGGGGCATTTTATCGCCCCTTGAGGTTTTTCCTTGCGCTGCTCAGGGAGCTCGGAGTTTCCATGGAGGGTGTTCCGGCCTGCCTGCAAAAGCGGCCCGGCGGGTTGGGAGGCGGGGCGTTTCGACGTGTTGTCGAGGATTTCCGCCGTCTTTTCCCCCATGAACAACCGCTGACCACTTTGCTGTGGCGCGAATTCACGATCTGTGCCGAGCCTGCCGTGGCGCTTCACAATCTCGGTCTCAGGCTGCGCGGACTTTGCCGGCCGATGACGGGTCTGCCGGCCGGTCTGTCCCCGCCGGTAAAAGCTTTACACTTCTCCAATAGTTCTAATGCCAGAACATAGATGATACGGTGCCCACAAATTTCCCACGCGCATTCAGGAGACAAATATGGCGGCGGCAAAAAGGATTCTCGTAACGGGCGGCGCCGGCTTTATCGGGTCGCATTTGTGTGAACGGCTGCTGTCGGAGAATGCGGATGTGCTGTGTGTCGACAATTATTTTACCGGGTCCAAGGACAATATCGCCGCTCTGATAGGTAAGCCGCGGTTCGAGATCATGCGGCACGACGTAACGTTTCCGCTCTATGTGGAGGTCGACGAGATTTATAATCTCGCCTGCCCCGCCTCGCCGGTCCATTACCAGTTCGATCCCGTGCAGACCACCAAGACCAGCGTGCACGGGGCCATCAACATGCTTGGGCTCGCCAAGCGGGTCCGTGCCAAGATTTTTCAGGCCTCCACCAGCGAGGTCTATGGCGACCCTAAAATTCATCCGCAGCCGGAGAGCTATTGGGGCCACACCAACCCCATCGGGCCGCGTGCCTGCTATGACGAGGGCAAGCGCTGTGCCGAGACCCTGTTTTTCGATTATCGGCGGCAGCATGGGCTGTCCATAAGGGTGGCCAGGATATTCAACACCTATGGGCCGCGCATGCACCCCAATGACGGGCGGGTGGTGTCCAACTTCATCGTCCAGGCGCTGCGCGGCGACCCGGTCACCATTTATGGCGATGGCTCCCAGACCCGGTCGTTCTGCTATGTGGATGATTTGGTCGACGCGTTTGTTCAGTTTATGAATCTGGAGGACGATTTTTCCGGTCCCATGAATCTGGGCAATCCCGGTGAGTTCACCATATTGGAGCTTGCCGAAAAGGTGATCGCCGCCACCGGGTCGCGCTCGGAAATCATCCGGGAACCCTTGCCTCAGGACGATCCCATCCAGCGGCAGCCCGACATATCGCTGGCCCGTGAGAAGCTCGATTGGAAACCGAAAGTTCAGCTGGATGAAGGGCTCGAGCGGACCATCGCGTATTTTGATCGCCTCCTGAGCGACACACCGGCCTGAATTTGGCTAAGCGGGGGACGATGCATTCAATTCTGATCGTCCAGCTTGTCTGCCTGTTTGTCGGCTTGTTCACGGTTGCAGGCGCCGTTGCGATCAATAGTCTCGGAACGGTCGCTGCCGGCCATTTTCTGCTGTTTCTGGCGGGTATCATTCACCTCTGGCTGGTCATTGTCCGGCGGCGGCAATACTGGTCTCTGTGTGATATTCACGCCGGAAGCCTGCTGATCTCGTATTTCGGCGGGTCGGCTATCACCCTGTCCCTGGCGGAAGGCGGCATCATCAGCAGCATCACCATGGTGCAGTTGGGGACGCTGTTCGATGCGAGCGTCTATATCGTTCTCTTTTGCGGGTGTCTGTTTTTGTTCGGGCGTCTCGAAGTCCCTTTCTGGCGGCGCCTGTTCGATGAGGATTTGGGCGCAAACTGGCCGGGATGGCTGCCTGTTGTTTTTATTCTGATCGCCGGGTTTGTCGCGACGTTTCTAGCCAGTGGCGCCATATCCCTGCAGGGCGCCGCCTTGATCGACGAGACGGAGCTTCCCGTCTTCACAGGGCTCATTGTCGCTTTGTCGTGGCCGATGGTGGGGATCTGAGGGTGGATCCTGGGGCACAGCCAGCTGCGCCGCCGGCCGCTATTTTTCCTTTCGGCGCTGGCGCTGCTGCCCATCGAGCTGGTGTTTAATTTTGCTCATGGGCGCCGGGTGATTCTGTTTCAGGCCTTGATTTTCGTGGCCTGCTTTGTGTGGGCAAGGGGCCGCGGTCTGCGTGCCAACCAGATCATCATGCTGGGGCTGGGGTCGCTGCCGGTGGTCTATCTTCTCTGGGTGGTGTTTCTCGCGCTGCGGATCGAGGGGTATTCGCAACCGGCTGCCGCGCAGCAGGACCGCGATATCTTTACCCGGCTTGAAAGCGCGTCGGAGCTGATGGAGTCGCGCTGGGACAATGTTGCCAAGACGCAGGAGAAAGAAATCGTCGATCGCGTCTTTGTGCTGGGTTATCTGGTCGATCTCATGGTCAATGCCAGGATCGTCAATCAGTATTATGGCCGGGTTCTCCTCGGCGAAGCCATCATATCCATTCCGCGTTTTCTGATGCCGGACAAGGACCGGGTGTTGAGATCGTTGAAATCCGACGAGGCCTCCGTCGGCCAGCGTTACAGTATCGGTGCCCGTGATCGGGCCACATCCATCGTCACGGCGGCCTATATTGATTTTCGCTGGGTGGGACCGGTCTTGTACGCCGCCCTGGCTGCAATTATCGGAGTCTGTCTGGCGTCGATGGCGCTGTTTATCCGGCTCAATTTTTTCTCGGTCTATGTGATGGTCTATGTTTTTCTCGCCGCGCTGGGAACCGAGACGGCGTTTTTCGCTCATAAGCTCAATATGATGCGCCTTATCGCGGCGCTCTTCGTGGCACTCATCGCCTACCGGATATTTTTGCACCTCGTGACGGGACCGCGGCTGGTGGGGCGGGCAGGTTCCGTGTAGACGGAAAACGCGCTAGACCTTGCGCATGTCAGAACGGCTGCAGGTCACCCTCACCACCATGAGCCGGTTTCACTATTTTGAAGCCGCCCTGCAGCTCGAACGCCGCCGGGCGCTGGCGGCCATCTATACCGGCTTTGCCAGGCCGTTCGTCCGCCAATACGCGCTGCCGCCACGATCGATCCGGACTTATCCGTGGTTTCAGACGCCGCTCGAGGCGCTGCACCGCTATGGGCTGGTGCCGCCGCGATGGGCGGAGCGCGCCGGCTGGCACGCCAAGCAGGCCCTCGATCGCCATGTGGCGCGGACCCTGCCCGAGTGCCATGTCTATAGTGCGCTTTCCAGCGTCGGGCTTCAGGCCGGCCTGGTGGCCAGGGCGCGCGGTGCGGTCTATGTGTGCGACCGCCTGTCGTCCCACATCGTCTATCAGGACCGCCTGTTGCGAGAGGCTTATGAGGCTCTGGAACTACCCTATCCCGGGATCGATCAGCGCCTCATGGATCAGGAATGCGCCGAATATGACGCCGCCGACGCGGTGCTGGTGCCGTCGAATTTCGCGCGGCGCAGCTTTGTGGAGCGCGGCGTGCCCGAGGAAAAAATTCACTGCATACCGTTTGGCGTGAACGTCGGCGCCTTTCAAAGGACCGCTCCGCGCGATGAGAGTTTCCGCATCCTGTTTGTCGGCTGGCTTTCCGTGCGCAAGGGCTTGCATCATTTGCTGGAGGCCGTCGGCCGTGCCGGGCTGGCAAAAGCGACACTGGTGCTGGTGGGCACAAAACTGCCGGAGACCGAGGCGCTTCTAAAACGCTATCCGGTGGCCAATGTGGAGATTACCGGAGCACTGTCCCGCGCCGAGGTCGCCGTACAGATGTCCCGCGCCAGCGTGTTCGTTCTGCCCTCC
This sequence comes from Rhodospirillaceae bacterium, assembly GCA_018660305.1. Next base: position 11,869 of record JABJKO010000137.1, on the reverse strand, counting down.
ATCGAAGAAGGCTTCGGCATGGTGATGGCGGAAGCGCTGGCCTGCGGCTGTCCGGTCATCGCCAGCTCCCATACCGGTGCGGCTGATTTTTTTACCGATGGCGAGGAAGGTCTTCTCTTTCCGTCGGGTGACACGGATGCCCTGGCGCAAAATCTGGTCGGGCTTCATGACGACCCGCGGCGTCTGGCGGAGATGTCGGAGAAGGCCGCTGCCCGAGTCAAAGGACTTGGCGGGTGGGATACCTACGGCGACGCCGCGTACAGGCTGTATTCGGATCTGGCGAGCGCGGCAGGCCACGACATCGCGCCGGCGGATTAGGAGCGAAGGCGGTCGCGCAGCCGGTCGGCGATCCAGCGACGTTTGGCTCCATCGAACAATAAAAAGACCAGCGGGATTGTCACAAGGGCGCACCAGAGAAATCCAACCAGGATGAGCCGGACGAGAGTCCCGCTGCCGATCAGTGTCTGGGCTGCCCAGGCGCCGGCGGCGCTGATCGTAAAGGCGCTCAGGGCGCAAAGCTGGGTCTTGGCAAAGCGCGTCATGAACGACCCGCCGACGATTTTGGCGGCATGGTTGGGGATGACAAGCGACAGCACCGCGACCTCGGCGATCAGTACGGCCCAGGCGGCGCCGGCGGCCCCCATCCTGGGAATCAGGAGCAGACACAGGATCAGCGTCAGGGCGCCGCTTGCCCCATAAGCGCCCGCCATTCCCCGCGGCTGGTTGACGTGATGCAGCACCGCATAGCCGGCGATGGACGGCCCCGCGAGACCGGCGGTGGCCAGCAGAGGCCAGAAGATGGCGGGATCGAACGGTACCTTGCCGAGAGTCCAGATGGCCAGAAAGGCCGGGGCAATAATGGCGATCAGCCCGGCCAGGGCGCCGCACACACCGCCCGCCAGACGGCTGACAAAATCATACAGGGCGGCCAGCGCGCTTGTGTCGTCCTGGGCAAACTGACGGGAGAATTCCGCGCCGGTGACCTGGAGAAGCTGATCCATGGCCTGCCGCGCCACGCCGGTCAGGGTCCGCAGGGTGGCGAAGGCGACCACCGCCTGTCCGGCCGCGGCCAGTGTCGAGATCAGCACGATGGTGCCATGGATCGTCAGCATCAGGGCGGCGGGGACGACGGCATAGAGCGGAGCGATTTTGAGGAGTTCCCGGCGGGCGGTCCTGTCCGGCCACATGATGCCGTGGCGCAGCGCCGGGTACCGGCGTCTCTGATGCGCCGTCACGGCGGCCCAGTTGCCGGCCACGACAGCAATATAGATTGCCGCCAAACTGTATAGCCCGCCCCCGGCCCACAGGGTCACGGCAACGGCGCCCACCAGAACCAGGCGGGATATATTGGCCACCACGATCCCCGTGGCCACATGGCCATGCGCCCGGTAGATCGCCATCACGACGCCCATCGGAAGACTGGCGAGGAAGAACATCAGCAGCAGCAGGAAAATGGCGGAGGCGGTCTCCGGACCGACGATTTGCAGATTGAGAATGTTGCCCCAGCGTCCCGCATAGGCCGCGATGGCAATAATCGACAGGGCGATTCCGATCAGCAATGCGTACAAAGCGCTCGCCTGATGCAGCAGGCGGTGAAATGCCTCGTGATTGCCCCGCGAAAGCGCCATCTGGCCGGCATTGGCGTAGTAGGTCTGCAAACCGAAATCCACGAGGGCGATCATGCCGGCCGCGGAGAACAGAACCAGCCAGTCGCCATAACGCTCCGGCCCCCAGAAGATCAGGAACACCGGGACCAGCAGAAACTGTTCGCCGAAATTGATCCCGAGCCCCACCAGCTTGTTCGCCCAGCCCACCATCAGGCGCCGATGAATGCCCTCCTGGCCCGGGGGTGCAGGGCGCGGGTCGCTCATCCCGCGCGGACCTTCGCGGCGTAAGCCAGCGCCTGCTTGAGGCCCAGGAGGTCCTGCTGAAAGCCCCAGTCACTGATGATTTCCCGGCTCCGGTCGCCCATGCGCTGGCAGAGATCGGCATCAGACAGGACCCGCAGCAGGCCATCGGACAGCGCGTCGATATCGCCGGCCGGGAAGACGAAACCGTTGTCGCCATCCCGGACAAGGTCGGCAGCGGCGCCCACCTGGTCGCTGACGATGACCGCGCGCCCGGCATTCATGACCTCATTGATCACCAGACCCCAGGGCTCCAGCAGAGACGGCAGCACAAACACCTGGCAGAGATCGTAGTAGCGCGGAATTTCGGACTGGTTCTGAAACCCGGCGAACCGCACCGAGGGCTCCATACCCAGCTCTTTTACTTGTTGTTCCAGGGCCGCCCGATCCTCGCCATCGCCCACCAGAACGAGATAAGGCCGCCGCGCGGCGGGATCGTCAGAGAGTCGGGCGAAGGCCGCCAGAAGATCATCGGGCCGCTTGCGGGGCTGGAACTTGGAGGCAAACAGAATGACCGGCCGGTCCGGCTCCAGATTGAGGTCGCGGCGCAGCGCGTCTCTGGTGCTGGCGGCCGCGAGGGCGCGGTCGCGGAAGACCTCGTTGTCCACCGCATAGGGCATCGAGAACAGGGTCTCAGGCGCCATGCCGTTGGCCTGATAGTAATCGCGGTTGGCGGAACCGATCACCAGCCAGCCATGGCAAATACGTCGCAGAATCGCAAGAAACATCCGCTTTACGGCGTTTTTGAGGGGACCGCGGCGGGAGCTCAGGTCCCAGGCCTCGTCCCGGTTCAGCACGATTCGTCCTTGCAGCCGCGCGCCAATCATCGAAATCAGATGATAAAACCGCGTATAGCCATGCACCCAGAGAACATCGTAATCGCCGTCTTTCAAATGTTTTGCGAGCCCGTAATTGACGGGGCGAAAGACGCTGGGCGGCGTGTCACCGGCGCTGGCCGGTAAGAAAATGTGGTCATAGCCGTCGAGCAACGGAACATCCCACTGGATGGTCTGGCCGAACCCGTCATCGCGATGGGGACGCACCGAGAAATCGCTGCAGAAAAAAACCGTGAGATCGATATCCGGATCCGCCGCGATCAGGCGCAGCAGGGGGACCTGATACTGGATCGGATGGCTGACAAGATAGGCGAGGCGTGTTTTTTGCGGCATCGATGGCGGCCGGATCGTCAGGTCGCGGCCATGGCGCGGTTTGCGTCTTGGCGCAGCAGGGACCGGCAGGCATCGAGCACCGGCGCCAGCGGTATCAGGGTGATGTCGGTCTCGCCCCTGGCGTCGCGCATCACCGGTGGCGTGCCGCCCGACCAGGAAAGTCCGGGATAGAAAACCCGGTGGTGGCTGCCGTGGGGAAACCAGAGGCCTGGCTTGGCGTGATTACTGAAGACCGCGACAGCAGGGGTTCCGACACTTGCCGCCAGATGCATGGGGCCACTGTCATGTCCCATGAAGAGCTGGGCGCGCTCAATCACCAGGGCGCTCTGGCGGGGCGTCAACCGGCCGCAAAAATTTATCAGAGGCCCGCGCCAGCCATGGGCGATTGTCTCCGATCGCAGGATATCGTTGGGACCGCCGATCAGCGCGAGCCCCAGCCCCGGCTGGCTGGCGGACAGGTTTTTGAGCAGGTCGGTCCATTTCTGGTCGCCCCAGCTTTTTGCCTCCAGCTTTGTCCCGACGCTGAAGGCGACAAAGGCCCCCGCCCCCGGCCAGTCGGCCAGCCGGCGGCCTACAGCCTCGATTTCCCGGGGTGTTGGTTTCAGCGACCAGTTGGTTCTGTCGGCCAGATCGATGTCGCCGATACGGACGGCGCAGCGGGCCAGACGGCTGGCCTCCGATTCCCACAAGCCCTCGATGTCGGATAGGTGGTGGTTCTGAAGATCTCTCTGCGTTGGCGCTCCGAGAATCTCCCAGATGCCGCAGGCGCGGAGAAACATCTTGTCCCGCCGTAAGGCGAGGCCGCGCCGCGCGCTAATTAAAATTGCACGCTTCGGACCCCAGGCGCGGATGGCGCGGCATAAATCAAATAGCTGGGCGGGTTTCCGCGTTCCCAGCGGATAGGGGAAATAACCCTGCACCAGCCCGCTGTCGCCCAGCACTGCCTGGATCGGTGCGGCGTCGCTTGAGACCGGCATGTTGGTTAAGACGCGCCGTTCCGCATCCCGGTATACCCGCGCCAGCAGGTGGAATACCGGCAAGGCGACGGCGGTGTCGCCGAGACTGCCCATGCGATAGATCAGCAGCTTTGTCACCTCTGTCGCCTGCCCCCGTATTAAATCCACTGCCGCCTGGTCAGAACCTACCGGATGAAAGAGATTCGCGGAGCTTTTTTTCCATGTGGGCGCCAATGAGTGCATGGCCGGCCGCATTCCAGTGACCGTCCTGCTGGAACAATTCGCTCCGCCCCGCCAGTACCGGATCGAGATCCAGACAAATTGCCTCCGATTGACAAAGACCCCTAATAATCGCGGTTGGCTGGAATGGAAAATCGAATAGATCGAGCCCATGATGGGCGATCCACAGGGTGGCGCCGCGCGCCCGGACCTTGCCGGCCAGTCGGGCGATTATGGCTTTCATCAGCCTGCCGCTATCCTTAAGCCGGGCTTCATAGCCCGGGTCGTAATCCAGCAGGCGTCCGAGGAGGGCCCCCAAATACAGCCTGTCCCGCAGTCCTGAAAACCAGCCGGTGTCCGGCCGGTGCCGGGTGAGTTGGCCGTCGGTCAGGCTGAACCGGGGCTTGTCCCGTCCCCCATGGCGGCTCCGCGCAATATCGCTGAAATCGTTGCCGAACAGCACCAGAAGAACCCCATCGCCGCGGCGCAGCCGGGGGATATAGGGCGCGGCGCGGATCACTTGCTGATCGGTGCCGTAGCCGGGGACGCTCACATTGACGGCTGCGACCCGGGGATTTTTCCGCAGCATGCGCCGGTCGAACCGGGCGTCCAGATCCACGCCCTCACCGAAACCATATGAATCGCCCAGTATGAGCAGACGGCGGATCGCCGGGTCGGCGGGAAAGGCGTCGGGGCCGCGAATGCCGTGCGGGCCGGTTTCCACCAGATAGCGCTTGCCATCGGCATTCTTGCGGACCAGGTGGAGATTAGGCAGTGGCCGCCATCCCAGCTCCGCGTCCGGTTGAAAGCGTTTGCCTTTCAGGGCAACGGCGCCAACGTAAGTTTGCGCCGCCATCTCCGCCAAAATCATGCCAAGGGCCAGGCTGCCGGCGACCAAAAGGCAGGTCTTCAGTTTTGTGGCGGGTGGCCGGTGTCGCAGGGCAGAGGTCATCGGCGGGCGGCCAGCCTCTCATATTCCCGGTAGAGCGCGTCACCATGGGCGGAAAAGGAAAGGGCGGATTGGGCGGCGTTTCTGGCGCCCGCCGCGAGACCGGCCAACCGGCCGGGATCATCCGCCAGGGCCCGAATGGCGCCCTCTATGTCCTTGCGGTTGGGCTCGATGATATGGCCGCCGCCCTGGTCGCGGACAATTTCGGCGATGCCGGTCTGTGCCGAGGCGATCACCGGGATGCCGACCGCAAGCGCTTCCGCCGCCGCCATGCCAAAACACTCATAGTCGGAGGGCAGGGCGAGGACATCAATGGTCCGGAAGAAGTCGATTTTCCGGGGACCTTCGATAAAGCCGAGCCAGGTAACCCGATCGCCGAGGCCCAGATCGAAGGCCAGTTTTCTGAGCTGTTTTTCCTCGGGGCCCGTGCCCGCGATGGTCAGCGACACCGGGTGGTCGATCCGGCTGATGGCGTCCAGCAAAAGATCGACGTTTTTCTTTCGGTGCAGCCGGCCGAGATAGCCCACATGAAGTCCGCCGGGTGCGGCGGATATTTGTTCCGCCGTTGTGTCTGCCTGTGTCGCCGCGACGGCCCCATCCATCACCGGATGGGGAATGACTGCGACGCGGTCTGACTGCTCCACGGCGGGTGGCAGGCTGTGGCGGGCCTCCAGGTTGGACGCCACCACGAAAAGATCGAAGCGGCGGATGAAATACCGCCGCAACCAGCTTTTTAAGGGCTTGGTAAGGGGGCTGCTTGTCTGAGCGATGTCGTAATCAGTCAGGCTCTCATGGGGTGTGAGCAGGATCGGCTGGCGGTCCGCCCTCGGGCCCCGCGCCGCCAGAACGGAGACCATTTGCCAGGCGCCATGGCAGTGGATCAGGTCGAAATGATGCCGGTTACGGGCGACCCAGCGCGCCAGCGGACGGCAGAACCCCCAGCTGCGGCCGCGGTCGCCCCATGCGGTGGAGGCCGGAAAGGTGATAATGTCGACACCGGCCGCGCGCAAATTGCCAAGCGCGGCGGCCATGGCCCCTGAGGGTTCGCCCTCCACCGGGAACGCAAAGGTGGTCTCCGCCCCGGCACGCTGCACCGCAATACAGCTATTGAGCGATGAGACGGGGGGGCCGCCATGGCGGGGGTCGAGGCTGCCGATCAGCCGCAGGACTTTCATTGGGGACGCCGTGGATCTCGGGTTTATGCCGTGGTTTAAGCAGTGGTTTAAGCGAGGCGCCGATTATGAGTTTAGAACCGGTTAACACTTATTGAACTTTCCTTTAGTTCCATGCGGGGACATGAGGGTTTGCGCCGAATCGCGGCGGCCCGTACCCGCTCGCCAATGTAAATGACTGATCAATGATACACGCCGCCAAGGCACCCGTTTCCGTGCTGATCCCGACCAGGAACGAGGAGCGTAATCTGTCGGCCTGTCTGGAATCGGTGGCATGGGCGGACGAAATCATTGTCTTTGATTCCGGCAGTACGGACGGCACGCTGGATGTGGCGGCGCAATACGATGTCGGTCTGGTGGAGCGGGCGTTCGACAATTTCGCCGCTCACAAGAACTGGGCGCTGGACAATATCGGTTTCAGAAACGACTGGATCCTGTTGCTCGACGCCGATGAGCGGGTGACCGAGGCGCTGGCCAATGAAATCCGGTCGGCCGTGGCGCGTGCCGATGATATCGCCGGTTATCACATTGCCCGACAGACCATGTTCGGCGGTGTCTGGATCCGCCATGGCGGTGTCTATCCCGACTATAATTTGCGGCTGCTAAAAGCGGGTCGCGGTCGCTACGAGGACCGGCTGGTGCATGAGCATATTCTGCTCGATGGTCCCGCCGGCTACCTGAAAAACCCGCTGCTGCATGATGACGACAAGGGCATGGCGCGGTTTATGGAGCGCCACAATCATTATACCTCGCTGGAGGCGGTGGAGATCCTGCGGGCGCGCTGGGGAATCGGCGGCGACCGGCTGCAGGGCGCGCTGTGGCGGCGCGGGCCGCAGCGCCGGCGCTGGCTCAAGAATGTCGCCCAGCGCTGGCTACCGTTTCGGCCGTTCTTCGTTTTTCTCTATATGTATGTGTGGAAAGCCGGGCTGCTTGATGGCCGCGCCGGGTTTCACTATTGCTTTCTGAAAATGGTTTTTGAACATCAGATTTCCCTCAAGGTGCGGGAGCTGGGAAACCCGGGATCGCCACTTTATCAGCGTTACCGTGCCTATCTGGAATAGTAGGAACGGGCTGGAGCGAATTCACGCTAACGGAAAACTCTCACGCCAAGATATTGGAACGAAACAGTTTTTTCCTGTAGTGTTGGCGCCTGAACGGGGACAATCGATCCTATGTGTGGAATAGCCGGATTCCTCGGACCCTGGTCCGAGACACTGGCCGACGCCATGGTGACCGCCTTGCGGCACCGCGGCCCGGACGATACCGGCCGTCACTTCGAACCGGAAGTGGGGCTGGCGCTGGGTCATACGCGCCTGTCCATCATCGATTTGTCGGAGGAAGCCGCCCAGCCCATGCGCTCCGCGGACGGGCGATACAGTCTGACGTTCAATGGCGAGATCTATAATTACCGTCAGCTCCGCGCCGAGCTGGAATCCGCCGGTGAAACCTTCCGCACGCAGAGCGACACGGAAGTTCTGCTGGCGTTGTTTGCCCGTGACGGCGTCAATTGCCTCAACCGGCTGCATGGGATTTTTGCCTTCGCCATCTGGGATTCGGCGGAACGGCGGCTGGTGCTGGCGCGCGATCATCTTGGCGTGAAGCCGCTTTACTATGCCAAGCTGGGAAACGGCTTTCTGTTTGCCTCGGAATTGAAAGCGCTGACGCTTTGTTCCGATCTGCCCCGAGCCATCGACCCGGTGGCGGTCGCCGATCATCTGGGGTTTCTCTGGACGCCGGGCGAGGCGACCATATTGCGCGCCGTCAAAAAGCTGCGCCCCGGCTGCACACTCACATTGGACGCCAGCGGTGTCCGGTGCGCGCGCTATTATCGCTCGCCGCTGCCGCCCGCTCCGCCGGTCGAGGAGGGAGATACCGCCGAGGCGCTGCGCAATTTGATCGACGAGATTGTCGCCGAGCAGATGGTGGCCGACGTGGAGGTAGGCGCGCTTCTGTCGGGCGGGCTCGATTCCAGCGCCATCGTCGCCTCCATGTGCCGGGCCACGGACCCGGCGAAAATAACGACCTTCTGCGCCTCGGTTACAAAATCCTCGTCCAGCACCGATAATTTTGGCGATGATCAGCATTATGCAAAGGACGTGGCCGAGGCGCTCGGCGTGCGGCTGATCGAGGTGCCGACGGAAGCCGATCTGATCCAATCTCTGCCAGACATGATCTGGTCCCTGGATGAGCCCACCGCCGATTTTTCGGCGCTTCAGACGCTTTATCTGGCGAAGGCGGCGCGGAAAAACGGCATCAAGGTTCTCCTGTCCGGTGTCGGCGGCGATGATCTTTTCGCCGGCTACAGCCGCCATCGGGCGGCGCTGTTGTACGATTCCCTGGGACGGGTGCCCGGCGGCCGTACCCTGGCCGGCATGATCGGCCGCCTGCTGCCAGCGGGGTCGCTTCTCGGCCGCCGCGCACAGCGCACCGGCGCGCTGCTGGCCATGGATGAAGAGACCATGCTCGCCGAATCCATGAGTTTTTCCGCCGTTGCCGGTGATGCCCGTCTGGCGCTGCTGTCACCTTCCCTGCGGGGCGGGCTGAACGGCTCGGCCATCCCGGCGCCTTTCACCCAATCCTTCGCCGACACCGCGGGGCTGCATCCGGTGGAGCGGCTGCTGGATCTGGACATCAACGGCTTCCTGCCCGACCACAATCTCAACTACACCGACAAGATGGCCATGCAGACCGGTGTGGAAGTCAGGGTGCCCCTGTGCGATCCGCGGCTGGTTGATTTCGCCATGCGTCAGCCTTTGTCCGCCAAGATCGATTTCCGCCAGACCAAGAAAATCCTCCGCGAGTCCCAGGCCGACCGGCTTCCCGACGGCGTGCTGAAGCGTCCGAAACAGGGGTTCGGCGTTCCCATGCGGGGCTGGCTGCAGGGTCCGGGGCGCTATCTGATGGAAGATCTCACAACCGAGTCCATGGTGTCCCGGCGCGATCTGTTCGACGCGCGGCGGGTGTCACGCCTGCGCCGTGATTTTCTGGCGGGACGGGTCGACGGCGCCATGACCCTATTCTCCGTGATGGCCCTGGAGCTCTGGTGCCGCGCGCTCGATTCCGCTCCCACACACCAGGGCGAGATGTCCGGGCCGACCTACAGTTTGGCCGCGTCATGAGTTGGCCGCTCACATCCGATCCTGCCCATGGCTTTCGCATTTTGGAAAAAGCCCTGCTCATGCTGCGGTTCTTCACGCGCTTTCCCAGGCAAAACGGGGCGTGGCCCAAATACGAATATCTCAAGCCCTGGATCGCCGCGCTGGCGCCCGCGACCATCGTCGATGTGGGCGCCAATAAGGGCCAGTTCCTGATCCTTGCCCGTCGCCTCTGGCCGTCGGCTGCCCTCGTCGCCATCGAACCCAATACCTCTCTCCATGAGGAGCTGCAATCTTGCTTTGCCGCCGACAGCAGAGCGCGCATCCATTGCTGTGCCGCCGGTTCGTCGCCCGGTGAGGAGACGCTCCATATTACCAGGGACCACCAGAACAGCTCCCTCCTGTCGCCCTCGGAGGATTTCGGAGCCGACCGCCCGGACGATGGTGTGCTGCGGACCGAACCCGTGACGGTGGCGCGGCTGGATGATTTGCTCCAAGGCGTGGCCGGGCCGCTGTTTGTCAAAATCGATGTGCAGGGGACGGAACTGGCGGTTTTACAGGGGCTGGGCGATCGTCTGGCAGATGTCATGGCGCTCATTGTCGAGACGCCGTTCGAGCGGGCTTACGAGGGCGCCAGCGATTTCCACGGCATTTACTGCTTTCTCCGGGAACACGGTTTCGCGTATGAAGGGGCGCTGGGAACACTGACATCGCGCCGGACCGGCCGGGTCCGGCAGCAGGATGCGGTTTTCATCCGTGCCGGCACCGCCGGGATTGAGCGGACGGCGGGGGCATAGCGGGGCCGATTATGAAGCAAATCGTACAAAGCGCGCGATCAGGCAAGCTCGCGCTCAAGGACGTCCCGGATCCCAAGGCGCGGCCCGGCCATTTGCTGGTCCGCACCCGGGCCTCCCTGATATCCGCCGGCACCGAACGCATGGTGGTGCAGTTCGCCAAGAAGAACCTGGCGGCCAAGGCATCGGCGCGCCCGGATCTGGTGCGCAAGGTTTTCGACAAGGCCAAGCGCGACGGGCTGGCCGCCACTTTCCAGGCGGTGATGGCGCGGCTCGATGAGCCGCTGCCGCTGGGCTATTCGGCGTGCGGGGAAATTGTCGCGCTGGGCGAGGGCACCGAAGGTTTGTTCCGGGTCGGCCAGCGGGTTGCCATCGCCGGTGCCGGGCTCGCCAACCATGCGGATTACAACGTTGTCCCGGTCAATCTGGCCGCCCCGGTCCCCGACGATGCCAATGACGAGGAAGCCTGCTTCGGCACGCTGGGCGCCATCGCGCTCCATGGCGTGCGCAATATGGGGCTGGAGTTCGGCGATTGCGCGGCGGTGATCGGCGCCGGTCTGGTGGGCCAGTTGGCCGTCCAGTTTCTCAATCTTGCCGGCATCCGGGCCTTCGCGTTCGATTACAATGCCGCCCGGCTGGAACTGACCAACTACAGCCGGGCCGAGCTGTCGTGGAATCTGGGCGATGGCGATCCCACCGAGGCGGTGATGGAATTGACCCATGGGCGCGGCTGCGACGGGGTGCTGATCGCCGCCGCCACCGAGAGCAGCGCGCCGTTCGAGTTGGCGGCGTCCCTTGCCCGCGACCGGGCACGGATCAGCCTGGTGGGGATCACCGGAACCGAGTTTTCCTATCGCGACTTCATGAAAAAGGAGCTGTCGCTGGTGGTCTCGCGGTCCTATGGGCCGGGCCGCTATGACGATGATTTCGAAGCCCGCGGCATGAAATATCCGGTGGGTTATGTGCCCTGGACCGAGACCCGCAATCTGGAGGAAACCCTGCGGCGTATGTCGCGTCAGTCGGATCATCGGCTGGCCGTGGAACCTCTTATTACCCACCGGTATCCTTTCGCCAGGGCGGAAGACGCCTACGCCATGGTGACGGAAAATACCGAGCCCCATCTTGGTGTCGTTCTCAATTATGACAAGCCTGACGCGCCGTCCCCCGCCACCCTGCGGGTGCCCATATCGGTCTCCAGCGGCAGGAAATCCGGCGGCTGTGTGCTTGGGGTGATCGGCGCCGGCAGCTTTGCCCGCACGGTTCTGCTGCCCAAGCTCAAAGGGCTGGCCGATTGCCGCCTCCATACCATTGCGACCCAGCGCGGCGTCTCCGCCGAACATAGCCAGGAGAGTTTTGGGTTCGAGTTCTCGGCGGCCGACGAAGAGGCGGTGCTGGATAATGACGAGATCAACGCCGTGCTCATCGCAACACCTCATTCCGGCCACGCCAGACTGACCGCCGCGGCACTTGCCAAGGGCAAGAGCGTGCTGGTGGAGAAGCCGCTGGCGCTGGATCGCGACGAGCTGGATATGGTCATTGACGCCCGCAACCGCAGCGATGGGTTTTTCCAGGTCGGGTTCAACCGGCGCTTTGCTCCCATGGCGGTCG